>JANPLI010000175.1:0-23690 GCA_031426455.1 Hymenobacteraceae bacterium
CCGCCCCGGTTTCGCCGACGACATCGACGTCGACGCCGCGGATCCCTTCAACGACGCCCCGGCGGAAACCGCCGCCGACGTGCCCGACCCCTTCAACGATGACCCCGCCTCGGCGGGCGCCGACGATTTCCAGGCCCGCGAGGACCCTGGCGTGGTCGTTCTCGAAGACCCTGACACCGGCGGTCCCACGCCCGCCAACGAGGTACCCATCGACGGGGGCCTCGGCTGGCTCGCCGCCGCTGGCGCCGGATACGCCATCCGAACCTTGCGGAAACGGCGGGCGGTAAGAGCCGAGAAGGGCAACGCAGCACAGTAACGCTCAACGCAGTATTTATGGCACTCAAAAGGGCCAGGAGCAACCAACTGATGGTTGCTCCTGGCCCTTTTAGGTTTCTGCCTGACGAAACACTCGTGCCAGCATCACGCTTCCAAGTGCTGCCCTGTAGTTTGGCTTGCCGCTTGAAGCTAAAAACTTGCAGCTGCTTTCCTAAAACGCTTCCCCGATACTGAAATAGAACCCGCGCTGGCCGCCCTGCGCGATGCCGTAATCAGCGCGGGCATTGAGGCGCTCGCGCCGGTTGAACTGAAAACGCAGGCCCGCGCCCCCGGCCACTTTCACGCGGTCGAAAGCAGCCAGCGTATTGCCTACTTCGCCGGCCCCGAAGAAAAAAGCTGCCCCGAACCGCCGGTAAAGCGGACGGCGGTACTCCACCTGCCCGGCCAGCAACTGGCGGTCGCGGTAGCGGCCTTCGTAATAGCCGCGTAGCAGCGAAAGACCACCGAGCGGGGCCAGCTCGCGGAATGGTACGTAGCCGTCGTGGAACTGCGCGTAGCCCTGCACGGCCAGCACCTGGGTGCCGCGCGCGTTCAGCGAAAAATAACGGCGGACATCGGCGGTATAGCGACGGAACGAGAAATCGCCCCCGACGCCGGTGAAAACGGCGCTCAACTCCGTGTAAACACCACGGGCCGGGAAAGTTAACCGGTCGCGCGTATCGAGCAGCAATACCGGACCGAGGCCGGAAACGGTATTCGGCACCAATTCGCCAAGCGGGCGCTCGCGCAGCTTCGCACTGGCGGAGGCGTCGATATCCCAGAGGTGCGCCAGCACGTACTGCCCGCCCGCAAACAACCGCCGCTGGGGCGAAAGGCGCCGCAGCAGCCGCTGGCTGACCGTCAAGAGTTTGTACTGGGTCAGGCCCTCATCTTCCTTCTTCGTATCGTCGCCGATGCCGTAGTAGAAAATCGGGTAGTCGTAGAAGCGCGCGTCGCCGCTGACCACGTACCGCTCGCCGGGCGTAAACAGCGTGTGCTGAAACTGCAGCGACCACTGTTTTTGCTGGGTGTAATAAGCCAGCACCCGCGCCGTGGACTTACGCGTCAGCGTATCCGTCGGGGCGCCCAAGCGAAACACCGGCGCAATGAAAACCGCCAGTCCCAGCTTGGTTTCCGGCGAGTAAAACAACCCGGCCAGCGGGATGAAACTGGGCTTATCGACGGGCACAACGGCCGGAGCCACCCGTACCGAATCGACGGGCGCCGCGCGTTGGGCGCAGACGGCCGTAGGCAGTAGTGCCGCCAGACAAGCGGCCCCGAATAGCGTGCGAAAGCGAGGAATCATTGGGCAGCGCGAAACCGGAAGCGCGGCCGAAATTACGGCCCGACGGCGCGCCTGCCGCCGGCACGCTACTGATAGTACAGCAGCATCGACAGCATTCCGGCCAGCATCAGCAGCTTGCCGAGTTGCGAGAGCCGCGCGAAGTGCAACCGGCGGTCGGCGCGGGCCAGCCAGGTGGCCAGCAGCCCCAGCGGCGCCCCAACAGCCAGCAACAAGAACCCGTTGAAGCGCCACGCCTCGGGGCGACGCATCATAATGAGCAACAGTGCCGTTGCCAGTCCAGCCAGCAGCCCGTAAAGTACCAGCCGGGTGCGCGGCAGCCCCGCCACGATGGGCAGCGTCCGGCAGCCAAAACGGGCATCGCCGCGCATATCCTCGGCGTCCTTGAGAATCTCCCGGATCAGCGTCAGCAGCGCGCCCAGGGCTGCATAAACCCACACGGCACGGCTTTGCGTCCGGGCGCCCACTTCCACCACCAGCACCATCGCCGCGCCCAGGGCCGCAATGGCCAGATTACCAATCAGTAACTGCCGCTTCAGCCGCGCCGAGTAGCCCCACAACAGCAACGCCGCCCCCGCACTCACGGCCCCTACGGCCCAGCCCGCCAGCAGCCCCAACCCGATGCCCAGGGCCGAAAGCGTCAAGTGCGTCAGCATTGCGGCGCGCCGGGTCAGCGTACGGCCCACGACCCGGCGGCGCGGACGGTTCACGGCATCGATCTTGACGTCGTAATAGTCATTGATGACGTAGCCACCCGCCGCTACCAGCACCGTGGCGCTCATCAGCAGGCCAAATCCCGACATCTGCACCGCCTCCCAGGGCGCCCCCGGGAACAGTAAACACGCCTGCACCAGCCCCTGCGCCAACACGATCAGCAGCAGATTCGGAACGCGTAGCAGGCGAAACAGGGCAGACACGCGGGAGACGGAGAGAGCGGAAGATATTTTCGACGCAGTGAGGGGCCGTAACCCGCGCGATGCGTTTACGCCGAGCGGGGGCAAAACTTCAGGTGGTCAGGCACCAATCGTCACCGCTCCCGGCCCTGGCGCACAGCCCCGAAGCCGGTCAATAGCCGTAGCCTTTAAATTCGGGCGTGAATTCGTTCGGCTGAAAAGTGACGTTCGGCTTGAGGTCGTGGTACTCGTACCGCTCGTACAGACTCTGGTCGTCGTAGATACTGATCGCCACCAACAGCAGGCTGACCTGATCGATGGTCAGCGTCATCCGGCGGGCGTAAGTGGCGGGTACCTGCAGCACCGTACCGGCGGGTATCGGAGTTTGGTAGTCGCCGTTGAAAGCCGGAATTTTTTCGCCGATCATCTGCTCACTGACCCCCAGTTTCAGTCCCAGGTCGGCCAACGATTCGCCGCCGGCTTTAACCGTGTAGGGTATGAACCGAAAGTGAGGGTTGTCGATCTGCATCTGCCAGCAGCGGCGCCCGTCGAACACGACCGGATTAGGGTCGAGCCGGAGCATCTTGTCCAGTTCATTGCGATAATCCTGCAACTGGCGCGCGATGATGCCCGTAATGCGCTGAAAACCGACGCTATACACCGTGTGATGACGGCCCGCCCGAGCGCGGGTGCCGCCGGGGTCGAGGCTGATATTGACCCACGGAAACGCCGCCGGATTCACCAGCATCTTGTTGCCATTGGTGCCGGTGACGTAAAGGACTTCCATCCCTTCGGTGGGCCGAATCTGCCGGATATAAACCTTCAACGGCTTGGCCTGCGTCTTCACGGCCGCTTCATCGACGTTCAACTTTCCGTTCACCCGCTCCTGCTTCACCAGACGATAAGTAGCCGTACTGACGTCGTTGACGACGACCAGCATCCGGCGCAGCAAATCAGCAGGGTTGGGGTCAGCAGCCATCGCCGAACGGGCATCCGCCGGCTGAGGCAGTACGACCTCACGGTCCGAAACCACGCGAGGTAAGGCCATCAGACCCGCCAGGGGCAGTGACCAGAATAGAAGAGCAACAAGGGAGCGATAAGTCATTCAAAACAGGTAACACCCCGCGCGGAAACAGGGTTCGGCAGGAATTTAGGGCTTTTTGCGCTATCCGGTGCCGATGGGCACCAAGCTAAATCAAGCATCCAACGGCGTTCCGACAACCTCAGCCGGCAGGCACGACAGCCGCGGGGTGGGCTCCGTCGTCGTCGAGCGGCAACCATTGCTGATGGTGTTTCAGGACGGTTTCGATCAGTTCGCGCACGGCGCCCCGGCCACCGCCCAGCCCACTTTGCCACTGGCAACGCGCCCGAATATCGGGCACCGCGTCGGCCGGGCAGGTGGCCAGCCCCACGCGCCGCAGCGGGGCGAGGTCGGGCAGGTCGTCGCCCATATAGGCTATCTGCCCCAAGTTCAAGCCCATACGCGCGGCCCAGGCTTCCAGCACAGTCACTTTGTCGGCCACGTTCAGGAAGATGTGTTCATCGGTCAGGTCGAGGGAATGAAGCCGGCGCCGGACGCCCTCCTCCTGCCGCCCGGAGATGATCGCCACGGCGTAACCCCGGCTCAGGGCGTGGCGAATGGCCAGCCCGTCGTGGATATGAAACGCGCGCACCTGCTCGCCGGACGCCAGCGCCAGCAGGGTACCATCGGTCAGCACCCCATCTACATCGAAGACAAAGCCCCGAACCGGGGCGAAAAGGTCAGGCATTGGCGGCAGGGTTTAGGGGAGAAGGGTTTAGGGTTTAGGGTTTAGGGTTTAGGGGCATCGGGGCTTGGGCGTCAGGGCTTGGGTATTGGGTGTCAGGGCTTAGGCGTCAGGACTGGGGTATTGGGTGTCAGGGCTGGGGTATTGGGTGCCAGGTATTAGACATTCCTTATAAACCAAAACCCAAACCCAAGGCCTAAAACCCAAGGCCTAAACCCTAAAACCCAAGGCCTAAACCCTAAAACCCTAAAACCCAAACCCTAAAACCCTTACTGATTATCCCGCCACTCATAAACCCATTTGGCTTGAATCTGCTCCAGATGGCCTTCGGTGGCTTGTTCGCGGGTGCCCGCAAAATTGGGCAGGCTCAGGATCCAGTCCAGCAGATCGGTGAAACGGATGCGATAGATTTTCGCCTCCGTGAAGTCGGCACCAAATTTTTCGTACAGCCCCATCGCGATATCCTCGTGATCAGCCCAGTGCATCGGCGGCTCAAAATGTGCCATTTACGAAAGTAGAAAGCCGGCGGACGGCAGGTATTTGCGCCGAACCCGACGCGTAGCCGGTCGGTGGTTCTGGCCGCCGAACGTGAAAAATTAATGCCCCAGAAAGTCCTGGCGGGGAATTTCGACCACCAGATCCCCCGAATCAGCCCCAATAACGCATTGGCAACCGAGGCGGGAATTGATGCGGGGATCGACGGCGCGGTCGATAAAGTCCTCCTCTTTATCGGAAATCTCCGGCAGCGAGTCGCCCCCCGCCAACACGTAGAGATGGCAGGTCGAGCAACCGCAGACGCCCCCGCAATTGTGCTGAAGTTCAATCGCGTTGTCCAACGCCACGTCCAGCACTGACTCGCCCTCTGCCGCGACGTACGTCTGCGGCGGGCGGCGGTCAGCAAACTGAAACGTGATGGAAACCGTGTGCATAAAGCCAAAAATCGGGTAAAGCCGTCCAGTTTGGCCGGCGACTGCAAAGGTACGGCCGGGCCAACCGGGGGAGAAGGCTCATTTTTAATTACGAATTACGAATTACGAATTACGAATTACGTGGCGCGGGCGCATAGCGGCTTATTGGCGGATATCACGGGGCGCCTTTGCTGATTGGCGGGAAACGCCCTTTTGCTGCATCAGCAAAGGCTCGTTCCAGCGAATGGCCGCAGGTACTGCGTAACGTCACTCACAAGGTGCAAGAGATAATATCACACAAAAACAATTATTAATTCGTAATTCGTAATTCGTAATTAATCGAAGCTGTCAGGGCTTCATAAATCGGCAGCCACGGGGCCAGTTGGGGGTTGGCGGCGAGGGCTTCGCGGTGACGGGCCAGCGTGGGCAGATCGTGCCGGACGGCCGGGCCGGTCTGGACGCTGAACGGCCCACCGGGAGCCGTCAGGGCCTTTTCCACCACTTCGTGCACCAACGGACCGAGCAGCGCCGCCAGCAGGCCGGGACCGATACCTTCCAGAATCAGCCCGCTGACGCCCAGTAGATGGTTCGTAAAATTGGCCCCAAATACCGCCGCCAGATGCAGCGTGGCGCGCTCCGGCGCCGAAAACCAGACCGGCGGGCGGGCACTCAGCGAAGTCGCCAGAGCGGTCAGAGTATCGGCGGCGGCGGCATCGCCGGGCGTGGCTTCGAGGCAGAACGGCACGTCGGCCAGCGAGAGCGCGCGCCCGGCGCTGAACGTCTGCACCGGGTACAGTACCCCCGCTCGGGGGTGCGCAGGCAGCGGCAGCGCGCCCGCCGTGTGCGCCACCAACACAGTGGCGGGTAATTGGGCGGCCGCTACTACCTCGGCCACCGCACCGTCGGGCACGCAAACCAGCACCACATCCGGGTGCAGCGCGGCGGCTTCGGCGGGCGCCTTCAGTGGCTGCGTGCCGGGGGGCAACCGCGCCAGCAAGGCGCTGGCCGAAGCCGCCGAACGACTCCAGACCGCCACCACCCGGTGACCGGCCGCGACCAGCGCGGGCGCCAGATGGGTGGCCACGTGGCCCGCCCCCAGCACGATACAAGTCAATGGAAACACGGATGGGGAGGCAGCGGGAAGCAGATTCACGGCAGTAAAGATTCGCCGGGCGCGCCGTTCGGGTTTGGAAGGCGCGGCGCTTTCGGGCGCTGAGTTTTACTTTTGAGTAAGTCCAGCCGACCGGCACTGCCGTTCGGGCCAACCCATTCGGTTCTTCTTTTTATTGTCGATAATCCTGTTTCAATGCCTCACTTCCTACTAACCGCGACGCGGGTCACTGCCCTGAGCGCCTTGCTGACCAGCGCCGCGCTGCCGGTTGCCGCCCAGTTCTATTCCGCCGCCGGGACCACCACCAGCGTCGGCACCTACACCAGCCTGACGGCCGCCGCCTCGACCGACATCGCAACGCCCAACACCGACGACGCGAACTCCGCACCGCAGTCCATTGGGTTTTCCTTCCGTTACGACGGCCAGGCCTTCACGCAATTCGTACTGAATACCAACGGCTTCATCCGCCTCGGCGATATGCCACCGTCAGCACCGGATCTTTTTATGACCGCCAACTCGACGATGTACCCCGGCGGGCCATTTGCGTCAACGGACCCGGCGGACGTCAATCTGATTGCGCCCTTCAACGCTGATTTGCAGCAAGGCACCAGCCCGACGGCGTACCGCGTAGCCACTACCGGCACGGCACCCAACCGCGTCTGCACGATTCAGTGGACCAACGTAGCCGACAAGCTCACGCCACCCATCCCTTATATCGGCAACGCCGAGTTTCAGGTAAAGCTGCACGAAACCACCAACATCATCGACTTCGTGTACGGCCCCTTCGTGTCGTCCGGTACTTTCGTTTCGTTTCGCACATCCATCGCCGGATTGAAAAGCACGAACGGCTTCGTAACGGTCTGGAAAAATTCAATCGACCCTTTCAGCAATATCGCCTTCGAGAGCACCAACTACGCGGGGGCATCGCAGGGTGTTCACCTGAACTACCGCCCAACCACCCTACCAGAGGATGGCCGCACCATCAGCTTCGCGCCGCCCGCCGCCAATGATGCCGGCGTACTGGCGGTCTATTCGCAGGGTAAAATACCGCAAGGAGTACCCCACGTAGTGATGGCGCGCGTAGTGAATGCCGGCACGCAGGCCCTGACGGCGTTGGCGGTCACGCTGAACGTGACCGGCGCGACGAACTTTACGGACGCACAGACGATCAGCTCGCTGGCGATCGGCGATACTGCCTTGGTCACCTTTACCGCCTACACGCCCACAGCCGCTACGGGGGCCAATACCGTGACCGTCAGCGTGGGACCCGATGCTACCCTGGCCAACAACACGCGTACCTACACGCAGGAGCTGACTGCCGACACCTACGCCTACGGCACCAATACGCCTGCCAACGGCCCGAGCCTGGGGGGCATCGCCAAAATCTTCGTCCGCTACGCCACGCCCACGGCCAAAGTGCTCAACTCGGCCCGTATCTACATCGGCTCCGGAATGCCGCTGGTAGGCCAGACCGTCCGGGCCATCTACACCGACGCTGACGGCAATACCCTGACTCCCAGTGCCGACCTCGTCATTGCCGCTACCGACCTGGGCACTTATCATACGTTCACGTTCGCTACGCCGCCCGCCGTGCCGGCCGGCGATTTTTACGTGGGCATCGAATCCGTTGACCCGATGCAATTTTACCTCGGCACCCAGACCGAAAGCCCCGTGCGCACGGGCGCTTACTTTGCCGTAGGCAGCGGCAACGTGATCGAATTCAGCGCAATCCGACTCGCCCTGCGACCGCTTATCGAAGCCACCCTGGGCGCCGCCCCGAACGGCCTCAACAATGCCGCGCTGGAGCAACGGATCAGCGTATATCCGAACCCGGCGGCCGGCCAGGCCAGCGTCCGCCTACAGGGGACCAATGCCAAGCACGCCGTACTGACCATCCTTGACCCCCTTGGACGGGCCGTCCATACCGCTGCTGCCGCCGACAACGCCACCCAGGTACTCGACCTGCGCGCCCTGGCCAACGGCCTATACACGTTGCGCATCGCCCTCGACGAGCAGATTGTCACCAAACGCCTCGTGGTGCAGCAGTAAGGCATTCGCCTGCTGCCGAACGGGCCGGTTTCCGGTCTTTGCTTCGCCGCCCCACCAGTCCGAGGAATCGGGCCGGTGGGGCGGCGAACCGATTTAGCCCCAGTAGGGGCATCACGCCTGGGCTTTTGCTGAAAAAAACGCAAAATTCCGCCTGCATCCCTGTCAGAATGGGAGCGAATGGCCTCGGATACGAACCCCAGGCGATACTTTTGGATAATCGAAAGTACCAGGGTGCGCGTTCGACCACTCGCAAGATTTATTTTTACCACTTTTCCAATCAGGAATGAAATCACCATCATACACTACCCGGCTGGCGGGCTTAAGCCTGCTCTTAGGGGCGCTGGCCTCTCCGACGGTACAGGCCCAGCAAGCCCGCTCCTGGGCCACAACTCACCGGCTGGAAACGGCTGAAACCCCCTCAACGGCCCGGCAAAATGCAGAAACCCGTAAGCGGGCCGACGAAATGGCCGGCCGCACATTGGCGGAAGTCGCTACGAAAGCGGCCGCCCGACTGGCGCCTGCCGGTAACCGTCCGGGCACGGTGGCCGTGGCTGCATCGGCGATCAACCGCGCCTACTACCGGGCCTTTGGCCTGAACCCGGCCCGGCCCGCCGCAGCACTGCCCTTCGCCGAAAACTTCGACGGCGTGGCCGCCGGCGACCTGCCCCTGGATTGGACCGTCGTGGACGTAAACAGCGACGGCTCGACCTGGGAAACGCTGGCTGTGCCCTTTGCCCAATCGGCGCCCAATGCCTTGCGCTACAATTACAGCGCAATGAACGCCGCCGACGACTGGATTTTCACGCCGGTGCTGCAAATCCCCGCCGGCCAACCGGTGGAAGTCGGCGTAGGCTACCGCATTACGGACCCGCTGTACCCGGAAAACTTCGAGATTGCTTTCGGCACCGCGCCCACGGCAGCCGCAATGGGAGCGCCCATCGCCTCGATCACGGCCACCAACGATCAGGCCTACCAGCAGGCGCTTGGAACCATCCCCAGCGCAGCGGGTGCCCGCAACCTGTACGTGGGTTTCCACTGCACCAGCATCGCCGACCAGTTCCGGCTCTACCTCGACGACGTGACCGTGCAGGTGCCAGCGGCCTGCCCCGCCCCCACGGCGCTGGCGGCCACGGCCGTCACGGGGACCACCGCTACGTTGACGTTCGCGCCCGGCACGGGCACCAACTTCTCCGTCATCTACGGCCCGACGGGTTTCAACCCCGCCACGGCCGGTACGACCGTCGCCACCACAACCGGCTCCGTGAACGTCACCGGGCTGACCGGCTCGACGCCTTACCAGTTTTACGTATCCAGCAACTGCGGCGCAGCCGGCACCTCGACGCTGGCCGGCCCGGCGAACTTTACGACGCAATGCGTGCCCGGCGCCGTGACGCTGCCTTACGCCGAAAATTTTGACGCGGGTGGCGCGGGCGCCCAACTGCCCTGCGGCTGGTCGGTGCTGAACCTCAACGCCGATACCATTACGTGGCGCGTCGTGGCGCGCCCGACGCAGGCCAGTTCCCCGCCAAATGCGCTATCGATCCGCTGGAATGCAGCGGCCGCAATGGACGATTGGGCTTTTCTGCCCGGTATTCAACTGACCGCCGGCCAGAGCTACGATATCGGCTTTAAATACGCCGGCTTCTCAACCGCATTTCAGGAAAAACTCGAAGTCCGCGTGGGGACAGCCCCCACGGTCGCCGCCGCTACGGCCTCGGTCTTCAACGATGCCGCTATCGCAACGGCCGTACCCGCTTACCTCGACGGGCTTGGTTCGTTCGTAGCGCCCACTACCGGCCTCTACTACTTCGGCTTCCACGGTTACAGCGACGCCGACCAGTTCCGGCTTTTCCTCGATGATGTAACCGTACAGTTCACCCCCGCCTGCCCGGCCCCCACCGCCCTCGGCGCCACGGCCATCACCAGCACCGGCGCGACGCTGACGTTCACGCCCGGCACGGGCACCAACTTCTCGGTGGTGTACGGCCCGACGGGCTTCAACCCCGCTACTGGGGGCACGACCGTCACGACCACGACCGGCTCGGTCGCCGTGACCGGTCTGGCGCCTTCCACGGATTACCAGTTCTACGTAACCCGCGACTGCGGCGCGGCTGGTACCTCTACCCGCGTCGGGCCGTTTGCCTTCCGCACCCAGTGCGCCCCCCCCACCCTGACGCTCCCCGTCAGCGAGAACTTTGACGGCGTGAGCGCCAACACGCTACCCTGCGGCTGGACCATCATCAACGCCAACAACGACACCGCTACCTGGCACAATATCGACTATATGAGCGCGGGCGTGGGTGGTGCGTCGGGCCCGAACGGGATGCGGATCGAAACCGATCCGGCTTCCCCCAACCCCAAGGATGATTGGTTCGTCTCGCCCGCCGTGACGCTGGCCGCCGGCCAGAGCGTCGATGTTACGTTCCAGTACCGTTGCGGCAACCCGGCGTCTTCCGACAATCTTGCGGTGCTGGCCGGCACCGCCCCGACGGTGGCGGGCCTGACGGCGCCCGTTTTCTCGATCGACCCCATCCCGGTCGGAGCCTTCCCTAACCAGGGCACGGGCACATTCGTGGCCCCGGCCGCCGGCACCTACTACTTCGGCTGGCACACCACCGGCGCGGCTGGCTGGCGCGTGTACGTGGACGATATTCAGATCGTCGCTACGCCCGCCTGCGTGGCTCCCACGGCGTTGGGCGCTACGGCCCTCACCCCCACCGGCGCAACGCTGACGTTTACGCCCGGTACGGGCACCAACTTCTCGGTGGTGTACGGCCCGACGGGCTTTAACCCCGCCACTGGCGGCACGACCGTCACGACCACGACCGGCTCGGTCGCCGTCACGGGCCTGACGCCTTCCACCAGCTACCAGTTCTACGTGACCCGCAACTGCGGCGCGGCCGGCAACTCGGTGCGCGTCGGGCCGTTTGCTTTCGCCACGCCCTGCGTACCGCCCACGGTCACGTTCCCGTATAGCGAAGGCTTCGAGTCGGCGGTTTCGCCGGCCGTGCCGTGCGGCATCCAAGTGCTCGATGCCAACGCCGACCGTTCGCGGTGGCGCGTTTATCAGGGCGACTCCCTGAACCGACCCGCCGCCCTGCGGCCACGTTCCGGGCAGAATATGATTGGTTATTTCTACAATCCCAATGCGACGACCCCCGGCGACGACTGGTTCTTCCTGCCCGCGATGACCATCCCCACGGGTGGCGCCAGCCTGAAATTCTGGTGGGCGTCGGCCTTCGCCGCTGGCCAGATCTGGACGGAATCACTGGAAGTGAAGTACGGCGCCGCCGCCACCCCGGCCGCGATGACCCGTACGCTGTTCAGCGGCGCAATCACGGATACGGTGTACCAGGAAGTGACCGCCGCGCCCCTGCCGGCCGGTGCCGCGCCGATCTATATCGGCTTCCACTGCAACTCGGCGGCCGACCAGTTCTTCCTCAACCTCGACGATATCAGCGTCGATGCCGTGACTGGTCTCAGCAACCCCACCCTGGAGCGCGCCGTGCGCGTGTACCCGAACCCGACGGCCGGGCGCGTCACGGTCAACGTCCAGGCTACCGGCTCGCAGCGCGTCGCGCTGACGGTCCTCGACCCCCTGGGCCGGGCCGTGTACACGGTGCCTGCCGCCGATAATGCCACGCAGGTGTTCGACCTGAGCCACCTCGCCAATGGCCTCTACACGCTCCGCATCGCCCTGGACGATCAGATCGTCATCAAGCGCCTCGTAGTGCAGCAGTAGATCAGCCTCCGCAGCGGTCTGCCGCTGAAACCCACCCGACGGCCGGCGTTCCTCCTAACAGGGAGGGGCGCCGGCCGTCGCGCGTTCGGGAGGAGCCCATATTAAATCTGAATGAAGTCTTTGCATGGTGCCCGGTGCGGCTTTATCTTGCTGCCGCTTCCGGCCGGTTGGCCGGAAGGTTCTCGTCCACCTCATTCCGTTTACGCCCAATGATGAACGCTTTCGCCCGGGGCCGTGGCACTATCCATAGTACCCCCCCCAGATTCAGTTGGATTTTACCCCGAAAACCGCTCCTACTGATGCTCGCGCTGTGGTGCGTTAGTAGCACGAGCGGGGCCTGGGCGCAGAGTATCAGCGTGCCGCTGGGGACGGCAGCGGGGTTTGGGTTGCTAAGTGGGGGGACGCTGAGCACGGACTCTACCGGTGTGTACGTGATCGGCAAAGCGGGCGCAGCCGGCACTACCAGCGGCACCATTACAGCCACCGGCGGGCTGTTGCGCGCCAGTGTGCCGGCAATGGCCCCGACTATTACCTTAGCCTTGCAGGATTTGGCCGCCGCGCGAGCCTATTGCACCGCCCTGCCGGCTCAACCATTGAGCGCCCCTCTAGCTGGCCAGACGTTACAGCCTGGTGCCTATACCATTGCTGGAGGCGCTATGCTGGGCGTTCGCCAGACGCTGACCCTGACCGGCGATACGTCTGCTCGCTACGTTTTCAATATTACGGGCGGGCTGCACCTGGATTCCGGTGCTTTTGTGTTGAGCGGGCAGGTGACAGCGCGCCAAATCTACTGGAATGTAACGGGCGCCGTAACGCTGGCGCCGGAGGTCCTGCTGCCAGGCATTGTACTGGGCAACGACGTGATTACCAAAACAGGTGACCAATTCGGCACCGTCGCACTGCTCACTACCGGCAATGCATTGTCGATAGTTGGTCTGGACCCCGTAGCCGGCAACAACCAGTTCGCCGCCCCTACTTCGCAGCCACCGGCCTGCCTGACGCCCCCGCTACCAACCGGCCCCAACATCGCGCCCAACTTCAGCTTCGAAGATGCGTGCCGCTGCCCGACTGGTATCAGTAATATGCCCGTTTCAAACTCGGACGTGCTCTCGTGGTACACTGCTATTGAGACGACGCCAGACTATTTCCGTTCCTGCCCCAACTCCGGTAATGATCCACTGAGTAACGTAATGGGGCACCAGCCCCCACGCAATGGCGGACTGGGGATGGTGGGCGTAATTGCCAACCGGGAATACGTGCAGGTGGGTTTGCTGCCGCTGCCACCTAACCGACCCTATTACGCCGAGTGCTTTTGGAGCTTGGCAGAAAGTTCGCAGAGTGCTACTTCGGTGTTGGGGTTATATCTGGGGTCGCGAAGGGGGGATCCAGTGAACAGCCCACGCGACTTAGTGTACCGCGAAAATGGGCAATTGGTCGTGCCTCAGGTGGAATCGCCCGTGACGGTGCCGCTGCTAAATACCGACGATGCTATCTGGACGCCCGTGGGTGGATTTTTGACGACCCCTGCCGCGAACCAACCGGCGTGGCGCTACCTCACGCTCGGCGTGTTTCGCATACCAGATCCTAACCCCGGCCCAAACCGAAATCGCTTTCCGAGTAATATACCCGGCGCTCGTAATACGCGTCCCTACTATTACCTGGACGACGTAACCCTTTGGGCTTTGCCCCTTGCGCCGTTGCCGGTCACCGTCGAGTGCGCCGGAACCCCCTTTGTACTCGGCTGGGCTACGCCTCCGGCCCTGCCGACGACGCTTACAGGCCGTGTGACTTATGAATGGACTGGTCCAGGCATCGGGGGAACGATCACCGGCACTCAATTTACGATGACCCTGCCTAATTACGGCACATATGATTACACACTCAAGGTCATCATCGATCAGGGCGGTGCCAACCCACACATTTATACCTATCCGCAGTCTATCCGGGTCACGGTGCAGCCGCCAGTCGTTTCGATCCTGGACGACAACAACCAGTCCATCGATGGCAATACCCTGACGCTGGCCCCCACCGACCCCACCATACCGCTGCAAGGCACCCCAGCCGGTGGCACCTGGACCGACCCCGCTGGCGTCCTGAGCTGCACCAACTGCGCTACAGCTATCCTCGACCCTGCCCAATTGCTGCCCGGCGCGAGCGTCGTGCTAACCTATAGCTACACCAATCCCGTAACCGGCTGCACGGCTTCGGCATGGGTGCAGGTGCAAATGGCGCCAGCCGTACTAGACTGCCCCTTGCAGGACTGCTGGCAGGTTGTGGAAGTGCCCGACCCTGCCTCAACCCCGCCCGGCCCCGGTGGCTGGGTGTATACCCAAAACCCTTTCGTGGAGGCTGCCGTCTGCTACCATATCACAGAGTCGATCCGACTGGAGAACGGCGATTTCTTTTTACCACCTGGTTGCCGGCTGCTCTTTGATAAGGACGTGAGCATCACTTTGGGAGATAGAGCCGTATTCGCGGCCAATGGGGCAACGCTGACCGCCGCCTGTGAGGAGATGTGGGGCGGCATCCTGCTGGAGGATTTTAAGGGCACAGGACTGAACTTGGAATACTGCACCTTCAGTCATAGCCAGTTGGGCGTGGTAACTGCTGGGAATCAGCCCGGTCTGAACATCACCGACTGCACTTTTCTCAATAACCGGGTCGATGTAGAGCTAGCCCCGTTGGTTGCTAGTGCTTCTCCGTTGTACAACGTGGTCATTCAGGACAATTTATTCAGCGTAGCTGGCCCATTCAAGCGGCCGCTGACGAGCCTGACAAGCCGCTCCGATGTTCACCTGAACCTGAGCAACAATGAAGTGGCGCGAAACGCCATCGCACACAACACCTTCGAGCACGCGCTGATCGGCGTGTACGGCGGCATTCGGCAGGCTTATATGCCCAGCGGCCCCACCAACGTGCCCACCCGCGTGATGCTGACCAAGAACACCTTCACCGACTGCCTGATGGGCGGCGTGGTGGGCGCCACCCGTTGGGAGGGCCTACTCACCCAAAGCCAATTTGCGATAAGCAGTGCCACCTGGGCGCCTTCAGCCTACCGCACGGCCTTCGCCGCTGATTACCAATTGCCCGCCGTGCTGACGGGCCGCCCAGTGGGTGCCTACCTGCCGGGTGCCGTGAACGTGATCGGAAACGAATTTACCTACCCGGACGCGCCCACCGACTTCGGCCCGCTGACGGCGGCGCTCGCGCGGCCCGTGGGCCTCTGGCTACCGCACACGGGAAATAGCCCGACCGGTATCGCCTCCACGGTCACGCGCAACACCTTCGGCAACCTGGAAACGGCGATCCTGACGCACCCGGCGAACCATCAGGTGGTCGATAACACGTTGTCAAACTGCCGCTATGGCCTGCGCATACAGTTACCCACCGGCCGATGGACGGGCAATTTCGAGCCGCCACTCGGCCTGTACGTGTCCTGTAACACGTTTTGGCGCACCGTGCCGTTGGGCCAGAGCGCGGACGTGGCACTGGACCAGAACGTACGCGTCTTCTTCGCTCACCGCGACCCGCAGAGTGGGGTATTGATCCCCGGCACCAGCACCCCGCCCACGCCGGGCGACGGGATGAAAAATCTGTTCGTGAACACGGGCAGTGCGGGGAACGGAGGCGCCAATGCGGGGTGGAATCTGTATAACGACCCCAATAATGAGGCGGTGGTTTACAAGACCTTCGCGCCGGTTTCGCCGGGGGTGCCGGCTTCTAATACCAGTAATATTCTGACGGCGGGGAGTGTGGCCCTGACAAGCGGTATTGGAATAGGTGCACAGATGCCAACCTTCACGATTCAGCAATCGTGCGCGGTAGAGGATGGTTACAACAATGGTATTCAGGCCCGGCTGGTGCAGGGTATTACCGGGATGGCGCCCACTCCGGCAGCAGCGCTCGCCGTTTGGCCGAATCCCGGCGATGCAGTCGTCAATCTTACGCTTGCTTTGCCCCCGGGGATGATAAACGGCGAAATCGTCCTACGCGATGCGGTTCTGGGGCGAATCGTTCAACGATATCCGGTTCGTGCGGGACAGACTGAAATGCAAGTGGCGACCCGTTCGCTGCCGGAAGGACTGTATTTGTGCAGTCTGGTCGTAGACGCCCAGAATGTGTCCTCGGTACGGCTGCAAGTCGTCCACTAACAATGAACGCTTCGTTAACTGCCCGGCGTGGAGGCTTTGGTCTTCGCGTCGGGTGGCTAATCATCGTATGGGCGATGGTTAGTCAGACCTTTCAAAGTAATGGGCAAAGCCTGTTGGCGCCCCGCCAGGGCTGGGGCTACGAGATGCAAACGGCGCAGTACCCAGCGGCTAGTTGGGGTTTTTACCACTTGATTCAGGTTGAACCGAATCGGTTTGTTGCTTGTGGTGGTACGGGAGTTACCAGCACAGAGTCTGCCATAGTTCGCTTAAATGAGTTTGGTGACAAAAATATTTATTTGAATACTGAAGAGCCAACCAGGCCAAACTCCCTTCGTTTACTTACTATATCGCCCGGCCAAGCCAATTCGGTGGTTACCACGATCAGCGCCGGGCCGGATTCCGCCGGTCAGTACGGGCTGATTC
Source organism: Hymenobacteraceae bacterium (assembly GCA_031426455.1). Taxonomy (GTDB): domain Bacteria; phylum Bacteroidota; class Bacteroidia; order Cytophagales; family Hymenobacteraceae; genus JANNMJ01. Next base: position 16,662 of record JANPLI010000175.1, read on the forward strand.
TACAGCAGTTCGATTCGTTGGGGCGGCTGGGCTGGCGCAAGGCGTTGGTTCAACTCAATGGCACCACCCAGATGCTGGGGTATGATGGTGGCTATCCGGCGCCCTTGCCGGATGGCTACCTGATTCCCGCTAATTACGAAAATAGCGTCGCGGGCATCGGCCACGTGATGCGCACCGACCGGCGCGGTAACCTGATCTGGACTTATCGGATGGCACTCAATGAATGGATGACAGCATATTCCCGCGTCCCCATCGTGCCCGCCCCGGACGGCTCGTATTTCGTGCTGAGTACCAGCATCGACCGGGTGCCGCCCACCCAGCCGCGCAACGTCTGGGACCGCGACTGGCACCTGCGGCGCGTGCTGCTGACCGGCGACACGCTGCGGCCCACCTTCTTCGGCGCCAAGCGGGTGCTGGAGCGGGCCTACGGAATGGCCGCCACGCCCGACAACGGCGTGGTAGTCAGCGGCGACCGCACGCCCTTCGCCCCGCAGGCCCAGCGCCTGACCGAGGGCTACGTCGTCAAGTTCGATTCCCTGTTTCGGATGCAGTGGCAGTACCGCCGCCCCTCGGAGCGGCTGCTGTATGCCTGTTCCTTCAACCAGGTCTATCCGCTGGCCAACGGGCACTACCTGGCGGCGGGCTACACGGGCGTACCGACCGTCGGCCCCAACACGGTGGGCTGGATGCAGGGCCTGTACGTGGAATTGGCGCCGCCCACCCAGCCCGGCGACACCACGGCCACCGTGGTGCGCGAGTGGCGGACGCAGAGCCGGCCGCTGATCGTGCTGCCGCAGGCGGGCGACAGTTCGGCCATCGTGATGGGCAGCGGCCCGGCACACCCCGAACTGTTGAGCAACGTAGCGTCCTACGGCCCGGCTTACTACTCGCACTTTTCCCGGATCGACGGCCTGATCCCTCCCGCCGAAGTAGGCCTCTGTACGCGCTACCCGATGCGCGCCGATTCGCTGGCGCGGTTCCGGCGGCTGAACAACCGGCCCGACTCGCTGGCCTTCACGTGGGCATCAAACGGTGTGCGGCCCGGCCCGCGCTACGCGGAAATCAGCCTGGTGGAGTGGGACTTCGGCGACGGCACCCCCAAAGCTGAGGGCTGGAACGTGACGCACCGTTTCGCCAGTCCCCGCCCGGTGCGGGTACGGGTCTGCGCGACGAACAATCTGTTTTGCCAGGTTTGCCAGGACTTGTACCCCTTCGGCATCCCCACAGCCGCGCCCGCGCCAGTGCCCACCGCGCCGCAGGTCAGCGTGTACCCGAACCCCAGCGCGACGGGCGTCTTCACGGTGCGCGGCGCGGGTGGCGCCACCGCCACCGTGGTCGATGCACTGGGCCGGGTGGTGTGGGCGGGCAGGTTGGATAATGCACCCGAAGCCCGGCTATCTTTAGCCACCGAAGCGGCGGGCGTTTATTCGCTGCGCCTGACGTGGCCCGAGGGGCGGGCGCTGACGAAACGGCTGATCCGGTAACCGAATCCAGCAACCGGCGGCTCTGCCCGAACCGTTCTTATCTGAACGCACCGACGGCCGGCGTTCCTCCTTCCCGGAGGTCCGCCGGCCGCTTGGCTTCTGCCCCCCCCCCAAACCAAACCGCCCCGGCCTGCTGTAAACAGCAAACCGGGGCGGCAATAGCTAACGAACAACGAGCAACTAACAACGAGTTACAACGTCCGCTTGACTTCTTCTTCCTTGAAGGCTTCAATGGTATCGCCTTCGCGGATATCGTTGAAGTTTTTGATCGAAAGGCCGCAGTCGTAACCCTGGCGCACTTCGCTTACATCGTCTTTGAAGCGTTTGAGGGCCAGGATTTCGCCGGTGTAGGCCACGATACCCTCGCGCACCACCCGTACCCGCGACTGGCGCGTGATCGTGCCGTCCATCACCATACAGCCGGCAATGGTGCCCACTTTGGTGATTTCGAACACCTGACGCACTTCCAGGCTCGCCGTCACGACCTCCTTGACGGTGGGGGCCAGCAGGCCTTCCATCGCGTCCTTGACTTCGTTGATGGCGTTGTAGATAATCGAGTAGAGGCGGATGTCGATTTGCTCCTGCTCGGCCAGCTTGCGCGCCTGCGGGGAAGGCCGGACCTGGAAACCGATGATGATGGCGTCGGAAGCCGAAGCCAGCTGCACATCGTTTTCCGAAATCTGTCCCACACCCTTGAGCAGGATCCGGACCTGCACTTCCGGCGTCGAGAGCTTGAGCAGCGAGTCGGCCAGGGCTTCCACCGAGCCGTCCACGTCGCCTTTCACAATGACGTTCAGCTCTTTGAACGAACCGATAGCCAAACGGCGACCGATCTCGTCGAGCGTGATGTGCTTCTTGGCGCGGATGCCCTGTTCGCGGGCCAGTTGCTGACGCTGCGTGGCCAGCTCGCGGGCGTCGCGCTCCGACGGCATTACCACGAACTTGTCGCCGGCCTGCGGCGCGCCGTCGAAGCCCAGCACCTGCACCGGCACCGAGGGGCCAGCGGTTTTCATCTTCTTGCCCCGGTGATCGGTCATTGCCTTCACGCGGCCGTAATGCGAGCCGGCCACTACGATATCGCCGATTTTCAGCGTCCCGGTCTGCACCAGCACCGTCGTCACGTAGCCGCGCCCCTTGTCGAGGGAGGCTTCCACCACGGTGCCTACGGCGTCGCGGTTGGGGTTGGCTTTCAGGTCAAGTAGTTCGGCTTCGAGCAGCACTTTATCGAGCAGCTCGTCGATACCCATTCCGCTCTTGGCGGAGATGCCCTGCGACTGATACTTACCACCCCAGTCCTCGACCAGAATATTGATCTGCGACAGCTCTTCCTTGATTTTTTCCGGATTAGCCGCCGGCTTGTCCATCTTGTTCAACGCGATCACAATCGGCACCTGCGCTGCCTGGGCGTGGTTGATGGCCTCCTTCGTCTGGGGCATCACCGCGTCGTCGGCCGCGACCACGATCACGGCCACGTCGGTGACTTTCGCACCCCGCGCCCGCATTGCCGTGAAGGCTTCGTGGCCAGGCGTATCGAGGAACGTCACGCGGCGACCATCCTTCGTCGTCACTTCGTAAGCACCGATGTGCTGCGTGATACCGCCGGCTTCGCCTTTCGCCACGGCGGCGTTGCGCACGTAGTCGAGGAGCGAGGTTTTGCCGTGGTCCACGTGACCCATAATGGTCACGATGGGCGCGCGTGCTTCCAGCACAGCATCGTCGGCTTCTTCGATGACGCCGATGTCTTCTTCCTCCGCCGACAGGAATTCCACGTCGAAACCGAATTCATCGGCAATGACCGTGATAGCTTCCGCATCCAGGCGCTGGTTGATCGAAACGAACATCCCCATCGTCATACAGGTCTTGATGACCTCATTGACGGACACGTTCATCAGCGACGCCAGGTCGTTGGCCGAGATGAACTCGGTGAGTTTCAGCGTCCCGGCGTCGGCCTGCTCCTGCCGCTCGCGCTCTTCGGCCTGTTCGGCACGCTTGTCGCGGCGCCCTTTCCGCGCATCGCGGCGGCTCGAAATGATCGAACGGCTATTGTTACCGCCCGTCTGCGCACCACCGCTGCCGCCGCTCAGGCGGGCCAGCGTGGCTTTGATCTGATCCTGAATCTGCTTGTCCGTCAGCTCCACGCGCGGAGCGCTGGGCGGACCGGCCGGTGGGCGCTGGCCGGGGCCACCGGGGCCACGCTGGGCCGGACCCGCCGGGCCACGCCCGGGACCACCGGGGCCGCCCGGTCCACCAGGACCGCGCTGGCCAGGGCCACCCGGACCCAACGGACCGCGCGCCTGGCCATAGCCACCGGCACCCGGCGCGCCCGTAGGCGCGCCAAAGCGGTTGGCGGGCTGCGCTTCGGTGGGCGCACCGGGCAGGCGCGTCCGTTTTTTCTTGCCGCCTTCGGTCGCGTTACCGCCGAGACCGCTCTTGCGCACATCCGACGACGCCACCGGCCGCCGCCCACCGGGGCCGCGCCGGCCACCGTCCATCGGCAGCTCAATTTTGCCCAGCACGGTCAACCCTTTGAGCTGATCGGCCTTGGCCACAATAGTTTCGTTCGACTCGCCACCGTCCGCATCGCCCGTCGATTCGATCGCCGCGAGGGCGGTTTCAGCAGCCGCAACCGGCGCCGGGACTGGCAGCGCCGCCGGGGCCTCCGCTACCACGACAGCCGGCGTAGCAGGTGCAAGGGGTTTGGCCGGGGCGGGCGTCGGGCGCGGCTTTTCGGCCGGGCGAGGCACCGCCGCCTCCGGAACAACGGCGGGTGCAGCCACTACGGGCGGCGCCGCCACGGGAGCAGCGGGCGCCTCGGCTACCACCGCCGGAGCGGGGACGGCTACCGGCGCCTCCGTCACTACGGGGGCCGGGCGCGGCGTTTCTGCCGCCACGACCGGTGGTGCCACCACGGGGGCGGGCGCCTCTACCGGAGGAACGACTTTCGCTTCGGGCGTGGGTGCTGGCGTGGGCGCCACGGCGGGGGCCGGTACCGCCTCGGGTTTCGGCGCGGCTGCCGGGATCACCCGACCGCGGGCGTCGAGATTGACCTTGCCGAGTACCGTCAGGCCGGGCGCTGCCGGGCTGGCGGGCGCGGGCACTGGTTCCGGCGCCGGCACCGCTTCGGGGCGGGCCTTCGGCGCCGGGGCTTCGACCGCTACCGCCGATTTTGCCTGATCTTTCCGCGGCAGGAAGGGATTGATTGCCGCCCGCTCGGCTCCGAGGCGGCGGGCATCATCGTCCAGAGAACCGGGCGTTTTGCCCAGCGAGAGGCTTTTCGCTTCCTGCTTGGCCTGCTGGTCCGTGGCGTATTGCTTGTTGAGCAATGCGACCTGTTCGGGCGTAAGTTTCGTGTTGGGGTTATCAGCCACACCGTGGCCTTTCTTCTCCAAAAATTCGACGAGGGTACTCCGGCCGACGTTGTAGTGTGTCGCGGCGGCCGAGAGCCTCATCGGGGGTTGTTCTGCCATACGGGCGTAAAGGTACGGGGGGAAATCAGGAAGGCGTACGATGAATCAGGGCCAGCCAAGAATAACGTGGCCGGAAAGACAAAAAATTCCGGGTCAGGGCAACCCAATATAAGCCAAGTTTCCGGCTGGGCACTCGTGGCCCGGCCGGAAACAGGGGAAAACATAGCAAAAGTCGGGGGCGAAGCTTTAGCCTTCGTCTTCCAGTTCTTCTTTGACGATACGCAGCACGTCGTCGATCGTTTCTTCTTCCAACTCGGTGCGCCGGATCAGATCCTGCCGCTCGGTGCTCAGAATCGACCGGGCCGTGTCGAAGCCAACGCGCTTGAGCTCCGACAACACCCAGCCGTCGATTTCGTCAGCGAACTCGTCGATGGAAATATCTTCGGTATCCATCGCCTCCTGGTCGCGGAAGACGTCGATTTCCATCCCGACCAACCGCGAGGCCAGTTTGATGTTCTGCCCGCCGCGCCCGATGGCCAGGCTCACCTGGTCCGGCTTCAGAAAAACGCTGACCCGGTTACCGTCTTCGTTGATTTTCATCGACGTCAGTTTCGCCGGCGACAACGACCGGGCGATGTACAGCTCCAGGTTGTCAGTATAATTAATTACATCAATGTTTTCATTCTGCAATTCCCGCACGATGGCGTGAATCCGCGAGCCTTTCATCCCCACGCAGGCGCCGACAGGGTCCACGCGGTCATCGTAGCTTTCGACGGCCACTTTGGCGCGCTCGCCGGGTTCGCGGACGATGTTCTTGATCGTGATCAGGCCGTCGAAAATCTCCGGCACTTCCTGCTCGAACAGGCGCTCCATAAAGGTCGGCGAGGCGCGCGAGAGGATGATTTTCGGCGTACCGTTCAGAATTTCCACCCGTTGCACCACGGCCCGGATCACGTCGCCCTTGCGGTAGCGGTCTTTCGGAATCTGCTCGGCGCGGGGCAGCACCAGCTCGTTTTCCTCGCGGTCGAGCACGATCACTTCGCGCCCCCAGACGGCGGCAATCTCGCCCTGCATCACTTCGCCTACCAGATCCTTGTACTTCTGATACATCAGGTCTTTTTCCAGATCGCGGACGCGCTGAATCAGCGTCTGGCGGGCCGTGAGCACGGCCCGGCGTCCGAAGTCATCCATTTTGATTTCCTCGGCCACGGATTCGCCGACCTCGAAGTCGTCCTGAATCTTGCGGGCCTCGGACAGCGGAATCTTATCAAAGTCCCAGATATCTTCGGAGTCATCGTCCACGATTTCGCGGTTCCGGATGATTTCCAGATCGCCCTTGTCCAGGTTGACGATGATCTCGAAGTTCTCGTCTGAGTCATACTTCTTTTTGATCATCGCCCGGAACACCTCGTCCAGAATGCGCATCATCGTGGGGCGGTCGATGTTTTTCGACCGCGCAAACTCGGCAAACGACTCAATCAGCTCGGAGTGGTTCATTCTGGGTGGTTTGTGGTTGCTGGTTTTTAGTTTTTGGTAGCGGCTCTGTTAAGCAGATACCGCCGCCTTACTTAAAGGAAATAACGATTACCGCCTGGCGGATATCGGCGAACGGCACGGTGTGGGCGGGGGGCTGAGCGGCGGCCACCTCGGCGGCCGTCTGTTTGTATTTGCCGCGCTTGGGCGGTGCGCCAGCCAGGGCGAGATACTCGGCCGTGGCTTCCCGCAGGACGCCTGTCAGCGTGGTACCGTCGGTTTTGGTGATGGTCAGCGTCCGGCCCAGGTGGCGCGGAAACTGGCGGGGCAGGGTCAGGGGCTGGTCAGCACCTGGCGACGTGACCTCCAGCACGTAGCTCGCTTCTTCGCCCAATTCTTCTTCCAGGCGGCGGTTCACGCGGCGGCTGACCGCCGCACAGGCGGCAATATCGACGCCCGCGTCGCCGTCCAGCACAATGCGCGCTTTGGGGCGAATGGCCGAATCGGAAACGGTGACTTCCACGACGAATACCCCCTCAATCGGGCTACCGGCCGGGCGGCGCCCGGCGGGGGCTACCTCGTCGGCATCCTCGTCGGCCCATTCATCGGCGTCGTCCGCGTCTGCATCGTCCGCTCCCTCCGCTTCCGCCTCGAACGCGGCATCG
>JANPLI010000176.1:0-31929 GCA_031426455.1 Hymenobacteraceae bacterium
CTCAGGGCAGCCTCCACTTCCTCGGCAATCACGTGTTCGCCGAAGGCACTCAGGAAATGCTTCAACCGGCCCGTGACGACCACGCGCGGCGGGTTCAGCGACGTGAACCGCACGGTATCGCCCAGGGAATAAGCCCACAGCCCGGCGTTGGTGGATACGATGAGGGCGTAGTTTTCGCCCACCGTCACCTCGCCGATGGTCAGGCGGCGGGCCAGCGGCGAAGTGAACTCGGCCACCGGAATGAACTCGTAGAAAATGCCCGCGTCGAGCAGCAGCAGCAGGCCGGGGTTGCCGGGTTCGTCCTGATAGGCAAAAAAGCCTTCGGACGCCGGAAACAGCTCGATGGAATCGACGGACCGGCCGATGCTCTCGAAAAGTTTGGCGCGGTACGGGGCGAAATTGACGCCGCCGTACACCAGCAAATTGAACTGCGGGAAAAGCTCGCCCACGGGCCGGCCGGTGCGCGCCGTAAGGCGGTCGAAGTACATCTGCACCCAGGGCGGAATGCCGGAGATGAGCGTCATTGGCTGGCCCAGCGTTTCGGTCACGATGGCGTCGAGCTTAGTTTCCCAGTCTTCGATGCAGTTGGTGGCGTAAGAGGGGAGCTGGTTGCCGCGCAGCACGGCCGGAATGTGGCGGTTCACGAGGCCCGAGAGCCGGCCCGTCGGCACACTACCCACGCGGCCCAGCACCGGCGAGCCGCTTAGAAAAATCAGCTTGCCGTCGAAAAAAGCCGCTTTGCCGGTGCGGTGGACGTACGTCAGCAGGGCATCGCGCGCGCCACTGATGTGGCACGGAATCGAGTCCGGCGTGAGCGGCAGGTACTTAGTGCCGGCCGTCGTGCCCGACGTTTGGGCCATATACCGGGGGCGGCCGGGCCACAGCACATCAGCGGCGCCGTGCAGCACCTGGTTGAGGTAGGCGGGCAGGAGTTCCTCGTAAGTCCAGACCGGCACGGCATCGGTAAAAGCGGTCGCCAGGGCGCCGGGCCCGCCATTCACCGCACCGCTCGCCTGTAAGGCGCGGAAGCCGTGGTCACGTCCAAAAGCAGTGTCCTGGGCGCGGCGCAGCAATTGGGCCAGCACCCGCCGTTGCGTGGCCACCGGGTCGCGCAGCCACCGCGCCTGACGACGGGCCATCAAAGCAGCAAGCGGGCGGGATAGGGTGGACTTAAGCATTTAAATAGTATGTGCGAAGTGCGAAGTGCGAAGTCGGAGGTGCGAAGTGCGAAGTCGGAGGTGCGAAGTCGGAGGTGCGAGGTGCGAAGTCACTCAGTCCACTCAGTCACTCAGTCCCACTCAGTTCCGCTCAGTAGAGAAGGCGGCCAAATGGGCAACGAATTCCTCTGATTCCGGATGCGGCGGCGGGAGCGGGCGAAACCGGTCGGGCGGTTCGGCGCGCGCGCTGGCCGTACTTTCGCGGCCGAAGATACGCCGGTCGGGCTTCCGACGGGGCGATTTTTTGCCTTCCCTTCTGGTACTGCTGATGGCTGCACAAGCAACTTTTGTCCGCGTTCGACTGAATCCCATTGCTGGCGGCCGGTTGCCGTTTCCGGCCCAATTGCTGCTCGGATTGGCGCTGGTCGCTTACGGCCTGGCTTTTATCCTGACCGAAAACCGCCCCGAAGCCGGTCCGGCGCCGCACGTACTGCATTACGTGTTTATGGGTTTCACAATCGCCTATTTGGGATATGTCGTCGCGCGTTCGGCCCCACTTTTTGGCACCCAGAGTTACCTGGAGCTGACGCCCGACTACCTCGTCCATAAGCCGGGGCTGTTTCGCCCCAAGACGGCGCTCGGCGCCGAAGAAATCAGCGGCCTGGAACTCACGGCGCGCACCCTGCGAATCAACCGGAAAGCGGGGCCGCCCCACGAAGTAAACCTGCGGCAGGTGCGGGGTCCGCGCAAACGGGAGCGTCTGCGCACGGCCCTGACCGATTTTGCCCAACGCCACCGCCTGCCGCTGAACGGGTAGTTGCGGAGCGGAGCGGACGCCCCGAATCAGGAAGACTAAACTGCTTCCCCCCCCAAACGCACGGGTCTTTTTTCCAAAAGCACCCGTGCGTTTGTCCAAAAGGACGCGTCCTTTTCTGACCTTCCTTAAAGGTCTTTAAGATCAAGCATTTGTGAGTGTCTCCAAAGCGACTGCGTTTTTCTCGACCAGCGGCCCGCCGCCCGTCTATTTCCCGATGCAGAATCGGCTGAAGATCGACCCCAGCAGGTCGTCGGGCGTCACGTCGCCCGTGATTTCGCCCAGGTGGCCGAGAGCGCGGCGCAGGTCGGCCGCCACCAGTTCGGTGCCGAGGCCCGTGTGCAGGGTACTCAGTATTTCGCGCAGCGCGGCGCCCGCCTGAGTCAGAGCGGCGGCGTGGCGGGCATTGGTGATGATCGTGGCGGCGCCGGTGCCGTCCAGCCCGGCGGCGCGCACGGCCGCCAGTAGCGCGGTGCGCAGCGCGTCGAGGCCCGCACGCTGGTGCGCGGAAATGAGCAGAAAGTCGGCCTGACCGGCAAAGGTGGCCAGCTGTTCGGCGGTGGCTTCGTCCTGTTTATTGCCCACGATCAGCATCGGCAGCGTAGGAGTGTCGGCGGCGGCGCGCAGCTCGGCTACGTCGGTGGCGACCTCGGCGGGCGTCGCCGTCGTCAGGTCGAAGAGGTACACCAGCAGCGCCGCCTGCCGGGCGCGGGCGCGGGTGCGGGCCACGCCGAGGCGCTCGATCTCGTCGGTGGTGTCGTCGCGCAGGCCGGCCGTGTCCACGAATCGGAAGCGAAGGCCGCCGAGGGTAATTTCGTCCTCGATCAGATCGCGCGTGGTGCCGGCAATGGGCGAAACGATGGCCTTTTCTTCGTTGAGCAACGCGTTGAGCAGCGTCGATTTACCCGCGTTTGGTCGGCCCGCGATCACCGTCACGACACCATTCTTGATCGCATTGCCCGCCGCGAACGATGCCCGCAGGGTTTCCACTTCGTCAAGGGCCCGCACCAGCAGCGTCCGCAGGCGCGGGCGGTTGGCGAACTCCACGTCTTCTTCCGAAAAATCCAGCTCCAGTTCCAGCAGCGCGGCGAAGTCGATCAGCTCCTGCCGCAGCGCCCGCAATTGGTTCGACACGCCGCCGCGCAACTGTTGCAGCGCCACGCGGTGGGCCAGGGCCGAATCGGCGGCGATCAGGTCGGCCACGGCTTCGGCCTGCGCCAGGTCGAGGCCCCCGTTCAGAAACGCCCGCTGCGTGAACTCGCCGGGTCGGGCCAGCCGCGCGCCGCGCGCCAGCAGCGCGGCCAGCACCTCGGCCACCACATAGTCGGAGCCGTGGGTTGCGATTTCCACGGTGTCCTCGCGGGTGTAGGAGTGGGGCGCCCGGAACAGACTGACGACCGCCTCGTCGAGCAGCCGGTCGCCGTCCAGCAGGGGCCCGTAGTGCAGCGTGCGGGCGCGGGCGTCGGCCAGCTACGGCGCCCGCCGAACAGTTGGTCGGCCAGTTCGATGGCGCGTGGCCCGCTCAGGCGGATGACGGCAATGCCCGCCGCACCGGCAGCAGTGGCGGGCGCCACGATGGTGTCGGCGTGGCGGGAGGTAGCAGCAGGCAGGGGCAGGGCGGTGTGATTCACGGAGCGCAAAGGTCACACGTCTTGCCGGCGTGCGCCGGGGGATGCGTTCGAATGATTTTTTTGAAATGATTAAACGGCAATTCCGCCCCGCCGTCGCCCCGCCGTCGAGTCGATGCTTTTTGCGAGCCTGCCGCCGCTAAAGCTCCCCTGCTTCAATCAGCCTTACCAGAATTGAAGGGCACTTTCACGGCTTCCATCCCTTTTTCTGTGGTGCGTTGTACGCTTTCAGCCACGTTCGCGCCTCGGCTTCGGTGGTGAAGAGCCGCATCGGCAATACGCCGGCAGGGGCTTCTTCGGTCAGCGTGTGCATCGCCAGGGTGCCCGCCACGGAGGCGGGCGGCAGAAAGGCTACCGCCCGGATGCCCGCTGCCGCTACCTGCGGTGCCAGCTCGAACGCGAGCCAGGGCACCAGTTCCTGCCAGTCGCCGAGGCCCTGCCCGCCGTCGTTGAGGATCAGGCGGGCCTGCCAGTCGCGCGCGGCCTCCAGAATGCTTGCCGCGCCGCGCTTGACGGCCGCCTCATCGGTAGCCCCTGACCAGCGTAGGTACAGTAAGTCAGTGGCGGGTTCGAAGGAAAGTATGAGTAGCGGCTCCTGTAGGTTGCCTTCGAATACGTAGCGGACTGATGGGGTGGGGGAGAAGCCGGGGGCAGAAGTATCCATCAGGGCCATAAAAAAACAGGGTGATGGGAGGATGCGACGCCGGTTGACGGGCGGGGCCGGTTATATACCCCGTTGCGCCACCTGATGAGGCAAAAGTAGAACGGAAAAACGAACGAATTGTCTTTTTTTTAACTGAATCCGCCGCGTCTGGTTTGTCGTTTCTTACCGACTTGCGCCTGCTTTCTGCTTTTGTCATTGCCTTCTTTTACCGCCACCCGCGCGCTGCTCGATGCCGCTGCCGACCGCCTCAACCGGCCCGCTTTCATTGGCCCGGACCCGATTTCGATTCCGCACCGGTTTCAGCGCCGCGCCGACATCGAGATCGCCGCCTTCTTCGCCGCCACGCTGGCCTGGGGCCGCCGCCCCACGATCCTGGCCAAGTGCGTCGAGCTGCTGAACCGGATGGACAATGCCCCGCACCAGTTCATCACCCAGCATCAGGACCACGACCTGCGTCGCCTCGAAGGCTTCTGCCACCGCACTTTCTGCGATACCGACCTGCTTTACTTCGTCCACTGGTTGCGGCACTGGTACGCCGAACATCCGTCGCTGGAAGATGCCTTTCTGCTGGGCGCCACTCCGCGCGAGCGCCTCGAAAACTTCCAGCGGCAGTTTTTGAGCCTGCCCGACGCCCCCGCCCGCACCGCCAAGCACGTGGCGACGCCCGCGCGCAAGTCGGCCTGCAAGCGGCTGAATATGTTTTTGCGCTGGCTCGTACGGCGCGACGACCGGGGCGTCGATTTCGGCCTTTGGACCCAACTTTCGCCCGCCGATCTCATTATCCCCATCGATGTCTACGTCGAGCGCGTAGCGCGCGGCCTCGGTCTGCTGACGCGGGAGGCCGTAGATTGGCAGGCGGCCGAGGAATTGACCGCCGCCTTACGCCGTTTTGACCCGCTCGACCCCGTCCGCTACGACTTTGCCCTCTTTGGCCTGGGCGTTGCGGGAGAAATGTAGCCAGGGGCTTTGCCCCGCAGTCGGCGCGGCGCGAAGCGGCAAGCCGCTTATTTACCAATCATTACTAACTAGGCGCGTCGCTTTGTGACCTGCCTGCTGCGGGGCAAAGCCCTTTGCTACACATCTACGCTTTTGATCTACCCCGACAACTTCGAAACCAAAATCGGCTTCACTGCCATTCGTGAGCAGCTCGATGCGCTTTGCCTGAGTGCTTTAGGGCGCCAGCACGTGGCCCGGATGCAGTTCCTGGCCAAGCACGAACTGGTGCAGCGCCTGCTCGACCAGACCGAGGAATTCCGCCAGCTGCTGAGTGATGGCGCTGACTTTCCGAGCGATAACTACCACGATGTCAGCGTTCACCTGAAGCGCGCGGCGCTGCCGGGGGCTTACCTCGACGTGGCGGCGTTTCACCTCATCCGCCTCAGCCTGCGCACGATCCGGACGGCGGCCGAATTCCTGAACCGCGCGCCCGAAGGGGCTTACCCGGCGTTGCGCCTGCTCGCACTCGGCATTCAGGTGGACCGCAACCTGATGGCTGCGCTCGACAAAATCGTCGGCGACGATGGGCAGGTGCGCGACGATGCCAGCCCTGAACTGCGCCGCCTGCGCGAGGCGCTGATTGCCGCTCAGGTGAACCTGCGGAAGCAGATTCAGAGCGTGTTGCGCCACGCCAAAGCCGAGGGCTGGGCCGCCGACGACGCCGAACCGACCATTCGCGGGGGGCGCATCGTGCTGCCGATTCTGGCGGACTCGAAACGCCGGCTCAAAGGGCTGATTCACGACGAATCGGCTACCGGCCAGACCGTTTACCTGGAGCCGGAAGCGGTTTTTGAGCTGAACAACGACATCAAGGACTTCGAAAACGCCTACCAGCGCGAGCTGATCCGGCTGCTGACCGAGCTGACCGACAAGCTCCGGCCCCACGTGCCGGATCTGCGCAAGGCATACCAGTTTCTGGGCCTACTCGACTTCGTGCGCGCCAAAGCCGTGTTCGCCCGTTCCCTGGACTGCACCCGGCCCGTGCTGCATCGCCAGCCGCAGTTGCAGTGGCACGATGCCCGCCATCCGCTGCTGCTCCAGCACCTGCGCGAGCTGAAGCGTGACCTGGTGCCGCTCACGCTCCACCTCCACGCCGAGCAGCGGCTACTGCTGATTTCCGGCCCCAACGCGGGCGGTAAGTCGGTGACGCTCAAAACCGTCGGCCTGATTCAGTATATGTTGCAGTGCGGCCTGCTGATTCCAGTGCGCGAGGACTCGGAGGCCGGGCTGTTCGAAGAAATTCTGCTCGACATCGGCGACTCGCAGTCCATTGACAACGACCTGAGTACGTACTCCTCGCACCTGCTCAGTATGAAGCAGTTTCTGCTCTTCGCCGGCAAGCGGAGCCTGGTGCTGATCGACGAGTTCGGCACTGGCACCGAGCCGTCGCTGGGCGGCGCGATTGCCGAGGCGGTAGTCGAGTCGCTGAACAAGGCGCGGGCGTTTGGCGTGATCACGACACACTACACGAACCTGAAAAACTTCGCCGAACACACGCCCGGCGTGGTGAACGGCGCGATGCGCTATGACACGAAGGCGCTCCGGCCGCTTTATCAGTTGGAAGTGGGCAAGCCCGGCTCGTCGTTCGCCATCGAAATCGCCCGAAAAATCGGCCTGCCCCGCGAGATTGTGGATCGCGCCGCCGACCTCGTGGGCCACGACAAGATCAAGTACGACGAGCTGCTCGAACGCCTCGAAACTGAGCGTAATGACCTCGAAGTCAAGGCCCGCGAAAACGAGCGCTACGAGCGCCACCTGAAGAAGATTCTGGCCGAGTACACGGCCAAGGAAAAAGCCCTCGACGCGGGCAAGAAGGAAATTCTGCGCGAAGCCAAGCAGCACGCCAAACTGTTGCTGCGCGAAACGAACAAGCAGATCGAGAGCACGATAGCCGAAATCCGGACGTCGCAGGCCGACAAGGAAGCCACCAAGGCGGCCCGCGAAAAGCTCGACGCCTTTGTGCAGAAGGAGTTGCAGATCGAAGCGCCCGCGCCGCGCCCGGCTGGCCCCGCGGAAACCGGCCCCCTGCGCGAAGGCGACGCCGTGACGCTCGTCGGCCACGAAGGCATCGGTAAGCTGATCGCGATCAAGGGCAAACAGGCCGAAGTGATGTTCGGCGCGCTGCGGACGCTGGCTAAAGTGGACCAGCTTGAACGCGCCTCCCGCGACGACGTGCGGGCCAAGCAGAAGCGCGACGAAAAAGCCGCCGCTTCCGTCAGTGGAATGGACCTGACCGGCCGGATGGCCGAGTTCACCCAAACCCTCGACGTGCGCGGCGAGCGCGCCGAGGAAGCCTTGCTGAAAGTAATGGCTTTCCTCGACGACGCCGTGATGCTGGGTGTGCCAAACGTCAAGTTCATCCACGGGCGCGGCAACGGCATTTTGCGTCAGACGATCCGTGACTACCTCCGCCGGCAGCGCGAAGTGGCTTCCGTAGCCGATGAGGATATCCAGCGCGGCGGCGATGGCGCTACGGTGGCAGTGCTGAAATAGTGCGGGGGCGTTTAACCGTCGAGCCCAACCAGCGAAAACGGCACGAATGGCGCGGCGTCAGCCCCGTAGCGCAACATTTCGCGGATAATGGTCGAGTTGATGGCCGCCAGCCGGGGATCGGTGATTAGGAAAACCGTTTCCAGCCCCGTGCCTTCGGGGCCGGCGTAGAGGTAGCGGTTGGCGGCGGCGATGGTGTTTTCGTACTCGAAATCGGTGGTGTTGCGCAGGCCCCGCACGAGGTAGCCCGCCTGTTTGGTGGCGGCTAAATCGGCCGTCAGTCCTTGATAGTCGGTTACTTCGATGCGTGGGTCGTCGGCGTAAAGCGCCGCGATGGCCCGCACCATCACGGGCACCGGAAAATGACGCTGCTTGGTGGCGTTGTTGCCGATGGCCACGATCAGGCGGTCGAAAAGGCCCACGGCCCGCCGCACCACGTCGTGGTGACCGTTGGTGAAGGGATCGAAGGAGCCGGGAAAAATAGCAGTGCGCATTGGGGCGTAACGGCAGGCGGTGAAGCGGCAAGGTAGCAAGAATTGGTAGCCAGCGGGCTTCCGGCGACGAAAAAACCCCGCCGCACCGAAGCGCAGCGGGGTTTGAACGAAGGCCAAAACGTGAGTTGGCTACAACGAAGCGCCGTTGTTAGAGCCTTTGCTGGAGCGCAGATCAGAGTCGATGCCCATCAGCGTGATGCCGAAGCTGACCAGGTTGCCCTGCGGCCCCCGGTTGTTGCGGAAGGCCTCGTTGAGGTTGTAGTTCACGAACAGCTCGGAGCCGAATACGCCCACGGCGCCCGTGAGGCCATACTGGAAATCTTCAAGGTTGAACGAGCCGTGTTCCTTTGGCTTGCGGGTCGAGCCCTCTTCCTGATATTTAAGCTTGGTGTGGGCGTTGATACGGTAGCCGGCGAAACCGCCAGCGGCGAGCCGGATCACCTCGCGGCCGGCTTGGTTGCGGAGCTTGATGCCCAGCAGCACGGGCAGGTTCAGGCTGGTGATGGCGAGCTTGCTTTTGTCGAGCTGCCGGCCCTCTTTGGTGGGCGCCAGCACGGTCACGTTGTTCTGGTCCTGCCATTCGCGGTTTTTGTCCACCATCAGGTTATGGAACGCGAACGTGAAACCGTAGCGTACAAAGGGCGCCGAGCGGATGGAAGCGCCGAGGCGGGTATCCCAGATTTGCCCCAATTGCACGAAGCGCGAACCCCAGGTCCGTAGGTTCAGCGGCACGGTGGCGGCGGGGTCGGGCAGCCCGGCGCCCGCCTGTCCGGCGTGGGTCAGAGTGTTCAGCCCCAGCCCCAGGTAAAGCGAGCTGTGCGTGCGCTGCTGGTCGTGGCGCAGGCGGCGGGCGGTCCGGAGCGAGTCTTCGTTGTGGCTTTCGTCCTTATAGTCGGAACCAATCCGGATAGAGGCCAGCTCCTTACCGTCTTTGCCTTTGCCTTCCTCCACGTGGACTGAGACGCCACTGCGCGGGCCGCCAATCTGAACGCGGGTTACGCCGTTGGCTTCCTCCACCATCACCCCATTGTTGCCGACCTTCACCTTGGTCAGTTCGCCGCCGCCGATTTCGGTGCGGGTGCTATGGCGCCGCCCATCGCGACCATTGTACACTACCACGCGTAGCTTTTCGGGGGCCGATGGGTCGTTCGATTCTTTCGCTGGCGAAAACTCCATTTCGGTGGTGGCGTTGGCGCCGGCGGTGCGGCTCACGGCCTCAGCCTGAGCCACGTACCGGTCGAGCATCGACAGCAGCGAATCCATTTTGTAAGCGCGCAGCTTGTGCAGCTCTTCGCGGTTGCGGACGTAAAGCGTGAGTTGGGCGCCGTCCGAGAGTCGGACGTGAATCGTGTCGGCAGGGGCGTCGGCGGCGGCCGTAGTGGGGCAAGTAGCCCAGGCCGCGCTGCTTAGGCCCAGCGTGGCGCAGAAGGCGGCGGAAGCCAGCAGGGAGGGGAAAGGAAAGCGAACCATTGGAATCAGGGGGAAAAAAGGCGGAAAAAGAACAGAGATCCGGCTTCTTTCAGCGTAAGAAAGGAGAGAGCAAAAATTTCAGACAGTCAGCCAGGTAAATGAAACGGGCGGGTCGCTGGAAGCTGAAAGCGGCTGTATCAGAGCGAGATGGACTTCCGAACCGGTCGGCCAACTACTTCGGTGTCGATAGTCAACCGGCCGTCGCGGCGGTGGTCGGCACGGTCGATGATGTTCAGGATGCGATCACCGGCCACGCGCAGCACATCGGAAGGGCGACGGATGGCGTGGTGTTCGGTCCGCTCGTCGGCGCGGTCGGTGTCGCGGCTGTTTTCCGTGCGCTGCTGGCGAGCAGCAGCGGCCTGCAACTCGGCGGCTACCTGGGCCAGCTCGTCGCGGCTGATCGTGATCTGCACCAATTCCGGCGCGGGTAAGCCCTTGGAAGCGAACGCCACGCCGGGAGCGGGAGCGTCAGAAGGCGCCGGTTGCGCCCCGTCGTAATCGAGAGCTGATAGTCCGGCGGCGGGTTGCTCCAAGCGCCCGGGTTTTTTGTGACCCGCACGGGCCAGCAGCACGTCAGCCGCTTCGGCGCGCATCTGGTAGAATTTGGCGCGGCCGATTTTGGCCTCAATTCGGTCGCACGTCGTGCACTCCTCATCCTGGCAGTGCAGATGCTTCTGAATCAGCGTGGGCGTGACGCGGAGGGAAGCCAGGGCGTAGCCATTGGCCGGAGCCGATGCGTTTTCCTCGCGCGGCGGGCGTTGCGGCTGGCTGATAGCCGGCATTTCCAATGCTGTAGCGGCGGGGCTAGTGGCTGCGATAGCCGCCGGTTCCGAAGCAGTCGTCGGTGCCTGCTGATCAGCCGGGGGGCTGGCGGGCGATGGCCGGGACGCCGCCACCGGTCGGTTTGTTGCCGCGCCGGCACTGGCCAGCGAATTTACTGGTAGCTCCGGTTGGGTGGGTGCCATTGCGACCACGGTTTCCGACTCCTGCGCAAGTGCCTGGGCCGCTGCCCGGATTTTGCTCAAGCGGGAGGCGCTGGGCGCTTCCGTGACGGCCACAGTAGCCGAACCAGCAGGCGCGGGCGTTGGGGTCAGATACTGCTGCTGCGCGGCCAATGCGCCGCCCAGCGCCAGCACAGCAACGGCAGCGGCCCGCCACGCGGGGCGCTGGTACCACTGCATTACATTGCCAGCGGGGGCGGCACCGCCGCCGCGCGAGGCCGTCATCAGCGGACGGACGGGCGCGGCCATTGGCGGGGGCGCCGCGTCGGCTGCGTTGCGCAGGAAAGCGGGCAGCTCCTCTGCTTCGTCGGTCGTTTCGGGCGCGTCGAGGCGCTGGCGAATGGCGTCCCAGGCGCGGGCGCGCGGGGCTTGCTGCTGGTCGTTCAGCCCGGAACGGAACAGCTCGTCAAGGTCGGTGGGCTTCATCGGAAAAGGTCTCTGGAATCGGGTGGGAGGGAGGAGTTGGTCGTTTTTGGTTAGTAGTTTTTGGTTGATAGTTGTTAGTTCTAATTCGTTCGACCTAAAAACCAGAAACCAAAAACCAAAAACTAAAAAGCCAGCATCAGCTTGGAGGCTGGCACGGGGGAAAACGTGGCCGTCTGGGGGGCGTGTTCACCGCGCCGGGAAAGAAGTTTCTGGAGCATTGCGCGGGCTTTGGAAAGCTGCGATTTGGAAGTGCCTTCGGAAATACCCAGTGCCTCGCCGATTTCCTGGTGGCCGAAGCCTTCTACGGCGTAAAGCGTGAATACCGTGCGGTAACCGGTGGGTAATTGTTCGAGGAGTTTGAGTAGGTCGGCGGCAGCCAGCTCGCTTTCTACCGTGGCGGGGGCGGAAGCAGCGGCCTGGCCGGCGTAGTCGTCCACGGAAAGGTGAATCGGTTCGCGCTGGCGCAGCAGCCGTAGGCTTTCGTGGACGATGATGCGCCGCACCCAGCCTTCAAAGGAGCCGCGCCCCTCGAACTGCTTGACGTAGCGAAAAACTTTCACGAAACCGCCCACCAGGGCGTCTTCGGCTTCCATCTCGTCGCGCAGATAGCGGCGGGCCACGGCCATCATCTTCGGCGAAAGGCGTTGGTAAAGCTGTTCCTGGGCGCGGCTATTGCCTTCGCGCAGGCCCGGCAGCAGAGAATCAAGATCGGTCACGGCAAGGGGGCGGGGTTTTCAGTGACGGTGGGTACCCGATGGAGGCACAGAGAAAGGGGCTGGAAGCGGATCCGGTGGGTGCCATCAAGCTTCTTGTTTGGGCAGAGCGACGTGGGGACGGAGCGGTTGCCTGGCTCCAGGGAAAAGTGATGCACTGCGCCGCGATTTTTCAGATTCAGTACCAACAGCGCGGCCTGCTGGCAGACGCGCTTTTTGCCGGGGCGCTTCGTGCATTTGCTGATGGGTGGTTTATGTTTGGTAGTCAGTACTTCAAGTGGTTGGCCGGAAATCACCCAGCATTTGACCTTTTTTGTTTGTGTGCTTATCAGCGGATTGGCTTTTCGCTTCAGGGCAAACGCACAAAGCTCCTTTGGGCAGTCGCAGCCGTGTAGGCGTTTACGAAGGCCCTGAATGGCGGCACCGGGACGCGGAGAAACGCAGGTTAAAAGACGCGGATTAGCTAATCCGCCCAAATCCGCGTACCAACTATCCGAAAAAGGACGCGACGACACCGACGCCCTCCCCGACCAACGGCTCCATCTGTTTTCTTGAACACCTTCAGGCGTTTGCCCTGTGACCGCTTACCAACCATTCGGTAACCCCAGGCGACTGTGGCCGCTGGGTAGGGGTACCCCATCATCGACATAATTGCAGGCCTCGCCAGGCTGGTTGGGGTTTTGGATGACGCCGAGCCAGCGGGCGCCGTCGCGGGCTACGTAAAGGCGTCCGTCGGGGCCGGGCACGAGGGCGCCCAGGCGTTCAGAGCGCGAACGTCCGATGATGCGGTTGTAGGCGGGGGGCGCATCGGTATTTGCCGCGAGGCCCTGACCAGGTTGCAGATCAAATTGCCAGACTACGGCTTCCGTTTTCGTGCCTACTGATCGGGCGGTGCCGTAAAGCTTCGTGCCGTCCGGCGAAAAAGCCACGCCGTAGGCTTCCGGGTAGGGTTCAAGGCTGATTCGCCCGGAAACCAGGCCGGAGCCAGGGTCGAAGTCCAGTACTTCGAACTTGTTCGTGTCTCGCCAGAGAGAAGCGGCCAGGTGGCGCCCGTCGGGCGAAGGGCGCAGATACCCGATAGCGTTTCGGTTCGCGCCGTTCAGGGTCGAGCCGGCGTCGGAGGTCACGGGCGGCGACCCGACGCCTTCAGCTGTCAGCAGGTAACTCAGGTACTGAGCCGAGTTCCAACGGTGGGCGATGATCCAGATGTCGCGGCCATTGGCGTGGCGGATGGCCGTCAGTTTTTCGGCCACTGGCTTGAAGAGCAGCACGTTGGCGCGGGTCACGTCACCGAGGCCCTGGCGGCGACTCATCGTCACGAGCGAATAACGCAGGCCTTGGTCCTGGCCCTGGAAATCGGTGGTGAAGATATACCACACGGAATCCGTGCCGGGCATTCGCGCCACCAGCGCACTCTGGGTCGAATTGGGCGAGCCGCCGAGCCGTCGTCCGTGCGGCATCAGTCGGTGGCGGGCATCCCAAACGCGGTCGCCGTCGGTGTAAAACAGGAGTTCACCGGTTGGTCCGCAAGCCACGGCGCAGCCTTCCACGGCATTCATTGCCGAGCCGGTCAAGGGCTGCGGCGGGCCCGGCGCGCGGAAGTCCAGGCCAGCGCGGGCACCAAAAAGCCAAATCGGAAACGATTGGGCGTCGTTCGGCAGGGGCAACGTCAGCAGAAGCAGCGCAAGCAGCAGGAGGCGCATAGCGGGTATGAGGTAGCCAGGGCGCGTCGCTTCGCCCTGTCGCCTGCTAACGGCAAAACGTGGCGGAGGTGAACGGCCAGTTCCGTCACCCTACTCCTGAACTGGCAAATTCGCGCGACAGGTCGCTGATCGCTAATTAGTTACTTGCCGCTTCTTCCACTACGGTTTCTCCATTCAGCACCCGCGCCTTGCCGGGCAGGGTTTTGTGCTTTTCCTTGCCCAAGGCAGCGCTGGGTTCGGGCACCCAGTGGTGGCTACCGCCGGCCCGCTCATCGTTGAATTCCGTGGGAATCGTGTTGGCATCGGTGCGCTCTTTCCAGGTCAGGTGTTGGGTACCGTCGTCGCGACGGTCCATCGTGATGCAGTCTTCCACCGGGCATACCAGCGAGCACAGGTTGCAGCCCACGCAGTTTTCCTCGATGATTTCAGGCACCCGCGTCCCCGCGTTGAGTCGGATGGCCTGATGGGCGCCGTCTTCGCAGGCCGTGTAACAGAGCTGGCAGCCGATGCACTTTTCTTCGTGAATCTGGGCCGTGACCTTGTACTTCAGGTTCAGGTCCTGCCAGTGCAGCACGTTGGGTAGCGCGCGGCCTACCATCTGGTCGATGGTCTGGAAGCCTTTTTCTACCATATACTGCTCCAGGCCGGTGACCATCTCGCGGATGATGCCGAAGCCAAAGTGCATCGCCGCCGTGCAAACCTGCACACTGCTGGCTCCCAACAGAATATGCTCCACCGCGTCGCGCCAGTTTTCGATGCCGCCGATGCCGGAAATGGGCAGGCGCACGTCGGGGTGCTGGGCGCAGTTCTTCACCATATTCAGGGCGATGGGCTTCACCGCCGGGCCGCAATAGCCGCCATTGGTGCCCTTGCCATCAACGATCGGGTAGGGGGCGAACAGATCCAAATCAACGCCCACGATGCTCTGGATCGTGTTGATCAGCGAGATGGCGTTGGCGCCGCCGCGCCGTGCGGCCATCGCGGGCTCTGTAATGTCCGAGATGTTCGGCGTCAGCTTGACGATGACCGGCGTCTTCGCCACCTCCATCACCCATTCCACAATGCGCTGCAACACCTCCGGCTCCTGCCCCACCGCCGAGCCCATTCCGCGCTCGCACATTCCGTGAGGGCAACCGAAGTTCAGTTCCAGGCCATCAGCGCCCGCGTCTTCCGAAGCCCGCACGATCTCGTGCCACTCGCGGCGGCTTTCCACCATCAGCGACGCAATCACGGCGTGGTGCGGGAAGCGTTTTTTGACTTCCGAAATCTCGCGCAGGTTATCGGCCAGCGGGCGGTCCGAAATCAGCTCGATATTGTTGAAACCCACCATCCGCTTGTCGCGGTAATTGGTGGCGCCGTATCGGCTCGATACGTTCACGACGGGCACTCCCAGCGTTTTCCAGACGGCTCCGCCCCAGCCGGCGTCGAACGCCTTCATTATCTGGTAGCCGGAATTGGTCGGCGGCGCCGAGGCCAGCCAAAAAGGGTTCGGCGATTTAATGCCGGCGAAGTTGATGGAGAGGTCAGGCATTTTTTTAGGGTATAGGTAGTGGGGTTTAGGGCTAAATCTTGAGCGCTTTACGCGGGCAGTCGATCGGGTTTTAGGATTTAGGGCTAAACCCTAAACCCTAAATCCTAAACACTCAAAAACCGATGCATCCCCCGCGCCGTCACTTTGGCTTCGGCGGCGGCATTCACCACTTCAGCCCCGCCATTTAGCGCGTCGCCGGCGGCGAAGTATTTCGGGTTGGTGGTCTGGCCGGTGATCGGGTCGGCAATGATTCGCCCGCTGCCGTCGAGCTGCAAGCCCGGAATCAGGTGCAGAAACGCGCGCTGCTTGGTTTGGCCGGTGGCCTTGATCACCATATCGCACGGCTCCACGAACTCGGAGCCGGGTACCGTTTTTACCTGTCCGTCCTGAATGGCGGTGCGTACGAACCGGACGCCCTCCACGTGGCCGTTGCCGAGGATTTCGACCGGCGCCACGTTGAACAGCCCCTTCACGCCCACGCCTTTGGCCAGGTCGTACTCGAATTCGTAGGCGCCCATTTCTTCTTTGCCGCGCCGGTAAGCCAGCGTCACGTGGCCGGCCCCGAGGCGGGCCGATTCGGAGGCCGCATCGCAGGCTGTGTTGCCGCCGCCCAGTACCACGACGCGCTGGCCGACGGTGGTCGTGGTATGGCCCATCCGCAGTTGCTCGATGAATTCGGTGGCCCCGACGCAGCCCGTGCGTTCTTCGCCGGGCAGCCGTAGGGCGTTGGTGCCGCCCAGGCCGATGCCCAGAAAAATGGCGTCGTATTGCTGCTCCAGGTTTTCGAGGTCGGCGTAATCGCGAATCGGCCGGTTATAAAACACGGTGTAACCGAACTGCGTCCGCAGATATTCCATCTCGGCGAGCGCGTCTTCGTTCGTGATTTTGTAGGGCGCCACGCCGTACACGGTCAGGCCCGATGGCTGCGCTTTGGCCTCGTACACGTCCACGGAATGCCCTAGCGAACGCAGCTCACAAGCCGCCGAAATGCCGGCTGGTCCGGCGCCGATTACGGCCACACGCTTACCCGTGGCAGCGCCCGGCTGAAAAAGCGGCTTATTGTTTTCGATGACCTGCATCGTGGCGTAGCTCTGCAACCGGCCGATTTCGATGGGCTTGATATCTTGTTCGTTGTACACGCAGGCGCCTTCGCACAGCACTTCTGTGGGGCATACTTTACCGCAGGCGTGGCCGAAGTAATTGGCCTCGTAGATGGTGCGCGCCGCGCCCGTCACGTTGCCGGTATTGATCTGCCGGATGAACTGCGGAATGTCGATGCCCGACGGACACGCCTGGATGCACGGCGCATCAAAGCAAAACAAACAGCGCGCACTTTCATACTGCGCCTCCGTGCGGTTCATCCGGGGCTTAAGCTGGGCGAAATTCTCGATGAATTTCTGCTCCGTAGTGGGGGTGGCAAATTCAGCCATTGCTGGTTCGTTGATCGTTGGTCGTTGTTAGATTTTGTTCGTCGGGAATCGCGAGTCGATCAACGACCAACGATCACCGAACAACCCATTACAATAGTCGTTGCTGGACTTATTTCGTCGGGAATCGCGGGTCGATCAACGACCAACGATCACCGAACAACCAATTACAACTCCACCAGCTTGCCGTAGGTCTCCGGCCGGCGGTCGCGGAAGAATTGCCAGGTGCTGCGCACTTCGTCGATCATATCGAGGTCGAATTCTGCGATCAGCAGCTCGTCGTTGTACTCATCAGCCTGCGCGATGATTTGCCCGCGCGGGTCCACGAAGTACGACGTGCCGTAGAAGCGCCCCAGGTTCCAGGGTTTTTCCTCGCCTACGCGGTTGATGCAGCCCATAAAATAGCCGTTGGCGGCGGCGTGCGCGGGTTGTTCCAGCTTCCAGAGATACTGCGAAAGCCCCGCCACCGTGGCCGACGGATTGTACACGATTTCGGCGCCGTTCAACCCCAACACGCGTGCGCCGTCCGGGAAATGGCGGTCGTAACAGATGTACACGCCCACTTTGGCGTATTTCGTCTGGAAAACTGGGTAGCCCATATTTCCGGGCTTGAAGAAGAACTTCTCCCAGAAGCCGGTGGTGTGCGGGATGTGGTTCTTGCGGTACTTACCGAGGTACGTGCCGTCGGCATCGATGACGGCAGCGGTGTTGTACAGAAAGCCGGCCGACTCGCGTTCGTAGATCGGCACAATAATGACCATCTGATACTTACGCGCGTATTCGGCCATTCGTTCGGTCGTCGGGCCGGGCACGGATTCTGCCGAGGCATACCACGCTTTATCCTGGCCGGGGCAGAAATACGGGGTGTTGAAAATCTCCTGCAAACAAAGAATCTGCACGCCCTGCCGGCCGGCTTCTTCGATGAGCGGAATGTGCTTGGCTTCCATCGCCTGCATAATCTCCTGGATGGTGCCTTCGCCTTCGGTCATCGGCAGGCTCATCTGGATGAGGCCGGATTTTACAATTCTGGGCATCTTGTTTTTGTGTGGGTAGGTTCTCGCAAAGTTTCGCAGAGTTAAGCGCTGGGTTTCGCAGAGTTGCTATCGGATCCTTGCGAAACTCCGCGAAAAACTCCGCGAAACGCTGCGAGAAAAAAATTGAAGCCTACAGCTCCATAATGTCTTCGTTCCAAAGCTCCGGCTTGGCGGCGATGAAGTTTTCCATCATCGTCACGCATTCCGGCAGGTCCAGGTCCACGACTTCCACGCCGTGGCTTTCCATAAATTCCCGAGCGCCATCGAAGGTCCGTGACTCGCCGACGATGACCTTCGGAATCTTAAACTGCACGATGGTGCCGGCGCACATAAAGCACGGCATCAGGGTAGAATAAATGACGGTGTCGCGGTACGTGCGCTGGCGTCCGGCATTCGTCAGGCAGTCCATTTCGCCGTGCTTGATGGCGTTGTCTTCCTGTACGCGCTTGTTGTGGCCGCGCGCCACCAGTTTACCGTCGCGCACCAGCACGGAGCCGATCGGGATGCCGCCTTCGCGTAAACCCAGTTGCGCCTCGTCGATGGCGGCTTGCATAAACTCGTCCATTGGGGTTGGTTTTTGGTTTGTAGTTTTTGATTTGTAGTTGCGCGTTTTCTGGTTTTAGGCTTTTGGAATTCACCAAAAACTCAAAACGACCGCCTAAAAACCACTCGGTCCGCGCTTGATAAACTGGCCGTAACCTTTGGCCACTTTCGCTTCGCCGCCGTCTATGGCCACTTGGCCGCGCAGCAACACCGTTTCAATTTTACCCGTCAGCTCTTGGCCTTCGTAAGCCGAGTAGTTGCAGTTCATATGGTGCGTAGCGGCGGAAATGACGTGCTTTTTATGCGGATCGAAGATGACCAAATCCGCATCGGCGCCAATGCTGATCGTGCCTTTCCGCGGAAACATTCCGAAGATTTTAGCGGCGTTCGTGGCCGTCACTTCCACGAATTTCTGGAGCGTAATCCGGCCCTTATTTACACCTTCGGAAAACAGTAATTCCATCCGGTGTTCGATCGCCGGGTGGCCGTTGGGGATCTTCGAGAAATCGTCCTTACCCACTAATTTCTGCTCCCACATAAAGGGGCAATGGTCGGTACCCACTACCTGCACCAGGCCCTGATTCAGCCCCGCCCACAGCGTTTCTTGGTCCTTCTTTTCGCGCAATGGCGGCGACATTACCCACTTCGCGCCTTCCGCTTCGTTCTCGTAAAGCGAGGCGTCGAGCAGCAGGTACTGGATGCACGTTTCCACCAGCACCCGCTGGTTGCGCTGCGTGGCGCGACGCACCTGGTTCAGGGCGCCTTCGCACGTCAGATGCACGATGTAGGCATTCACGCCGGTGTAGTCGGCAATGTCGGCGAAGCGGCCGGAAGCTTCGGCTTCAGTTACTTCTGGTTGTGACAGATAATGGTACAGCGGCGTCAGCTTGCCCGCCGCGCGGTGCTGCGCGATGAGCGTGTCGATCATATCGCCGTTCGTGGCGTGGGCCGTCACCAGGCCACCGTATTTGCGCACTTCCTGCATCAGGCCCACCATCTGCGCGTCGTCGATCATCAGCGCGCCCTTGTAGGCCATAAACGTTTTGAACGACGTAATGCCCTCGGCCACCATTTCCCGGATTTCCTCTTTCGTGGCGGGGTTAAAATCCGTCACGGCCATATGAAAGGAATAGTCGCCGACGGCGTTGCCGGTGGCGCGGCCACGCCATTCATCGAATGCGGCGCGGAGCGAATTTCCCTGTTTCTGGAGAATAAAATCGATGACCGTCGTGGTGCCGCCGTGCAGCGCCGCGCGGGTACCGGTTTCGTAGGTGTCGGAGGAAAATGTGCCCATAAAGGGCATTTCCAGGTGCACGTGCGGGTCGATGCCGCCGGGCATAATCAGCTTGCCCGTGCAATCGATTGTTTTAGCGCCGTTTACGGGCAGGTTTCGGCCGATGGCGACGATGGTTTCGCCATCGATCAGGATATCGCAGACGGCATCGGAATCGGCCGTCACGACGCGGCCGTTTTGGAGCAACAGAGCAGCCATTAAAGAGAAAGCAGGGGAGAGGTTTTGGTCTGGAAAGTTACCGTTTTTTTCGGCGCTTTCTCTTCAGCAGTGTGAGAGCCGGGAGAGCCACAGCCAAGCCCGAAACCACGCCAGATGCTCCGTTCGCCAGATTTAGGTGCGAGGTGCCAAGCGGACGCCTTCGCACCTCGCACTTATGACCTCGCACCTCGCACCTATTTCACGTGTGCGTCGGCGATTTTCAGCGCTTCGGAAATGATGGCCAGCCCTTCGTCCATTTCCTCTTCCGTGATGCAGAGCGGCGGCACGATGAACACATAGCTCCAGCGCACGAACGTGTACATCCCCAGCTCGCGGATTTTGGCCGCTACTTGGTTCATCACGTCCATTTGGGCGGGCGCGGCGTTCCAGGGCGCCATTGGCTCCTTGGTTTCGCGGTTCTTAACGAGCTCCAGCACGCCGAAAAGGCCCGTGTTGCGCCAGTCGCCGATGCTGGGGTGGCGCTCCCGCATTTCCGCTACGCGGGCATTCACGTAGGCTTCCATCCGCACCGTGTTTTCCAGCAGGTTATCCTGCTCGTAAATATCGATCACGGCCACGGCGGCAGCGCAGCTCACGGGGTGCGCCGAATAGGTCAGGCCGAGGGGTAAAGGCTTGTCATCGAAGAACTTCGCGATTTCGTCGCTCACCATCACCGCGCCGAGCGGCACGTAGCCCGCCGTGATGCCTTTGGCCATACACATCAGGTCAACCTTTACGCCGTGGTGATCGGAGCCAAACCACTTGCCGGTGCGCCCGAAACCGCTCATCACTTCGTCGGCAATCAGCAGAATACCGTGCTTGTCGCAGATCGCGCGGATGGCTTTCCAGTAGCCGGGCGGGTACTTGATGCAGCCCGACGAACCCGATTCGCCTTCCAGCAGAATGGCGGCTACCGAGCCGGGGTTTTCGTAGCCGATCACGCGCTCCATCGCGGCGGCGGCGCGCTCGGCGCACTCTTCCGGCGAGGCACTGTACCACGGACAGCGGTATGAATACGGGTTTTCGACGTGCACCGCACCCGGCATCGCCTGGGCATCGACGGCAAACTTGCGCGGGTCGCCGCCGACACTGATGGCGCCATAGGAAGCGCCGTGGTACGACTGATAAAGCGAGACGATCTTGTGCCGCCCGGTGAAAATCCGCGCGGCTTTGATGGCATTTTCAATCGCCTCCGACCCGCCGAGCGTGAAAAACGCTTTGGTGAGGTTCGGCGGCGTGATTTCCGCCAGCTTGCGGCCCAGATCGCCGCGCGTCTTCGTGATCATTCCTGGAAACACATAACTCAGCTCGCGCATTTGCGCCGCCACGGCTTCGGTGACGCGCTGGTCGCCGTGGCCGATGTTGACGTTCATCAGTTGCGACGAGAAGTCGATGTACCGCTTGCCGTCGCGGTCCCAGACGTACACGCCCTCGGCGCGCTCGGCGTTGATGGGGTTCAGTCCCGTTTGCTTCGACCACGAGAAGAGCGTGTAGTCGAGGTTGTCCTGAAGAATTTGCTTGGGGTCCTCGGTTAGGGTTTGCATATTGGTAGTTGATGGTTGTTGGTTGATAGTTGTTGGTTAAATGGTGGTTTCAATAAACCAGCAACTATTAACCAACAACTATTAACTCCTTTAGCTCATCCAGTTCGTGCGCGCCTCCGGATTCCACTTCGTGGTGGTTTTCTTGAGTTGCGTCCAGAATTCGATGGAGCTTTTGCCGGTGATGTCGCAGGCGCCAAATTTTGACTCGTTCCAGCCGCCGAATGAGAACGGCTCTCGCGGCACGGGCACCCCGATATTCACGCCGATCATCCCCGCCGAAGCGTGTTCCATTACGTAGCGCGCGTGGGCGCCACTTTGGGTGAAGACGGCGGCGGCGTTGCCGTAATTGGAGGCGTTTTCGATGGCCAGGCCGGCGTCCAGGTCATTGGCGCGCACGATCGCCAGCACCGGCCCGAAGACTTCTTCCTGCGCAATCGCCATATCGGCCGTCACGTGGTCAATTACGGTCGGGCCGACGTAGTAGCCGCCTTCCGCGCCCGCCACGGTGACGCCGCGCCCATCGAGCAGGATCGTAGCGCCGGCTGCTTCGGCTTCCGTGATGTAGCGCTCGATGCGCTCTTTCGCCTCTAGGCTGATGACGGAGCCAAGGTTGTGGCCCGGCACAATCTTGCGGGCTTCTTCCACCAACTGATTGATAATGTGGTCGGTGGGGCCGATGGCAACCATCAGCGAGCCGGCCATACAGCGCTGGCCGGCGCAACCCGACATCGACGCGGCCACGTTCGAAGCCGTCATTTGTGGGTGGGCATCGGGCAGTACCAGCAAATGGTTTTTGGCCCCGCCCAGCGCCACGCACCGCTTCAGATTGGCCGATGCCCGGCGGTACACCACTTTGGCAATCCGCGTCGAGCCGACGAACGAGACGGCCTGAATCGCGGGGTGGTCGCAGATGGCTTCCACAATGGCCCGGTCGCCGTTTACAATATTCAATACTCCGTCGGGTAGGCCAGCTTCTTTCAGTAGCTCCGCGATGCGCATCGCGCTTAGTGGCACCTGTTCCGACGGCTTCAGAATCATACAGTTGCCCAGCACCAGCGCGTTCGGGATGGTCCAATGGGGGACCATATTCGGGAAGTTGAACGGCGCGATGCTGGCCACCACGCCCAGCGGCTTGCGCTCGACGCGGCACTCCACGCCCCGGCTTACTTCCAGCAGTTCTCCGGCGATGAGCTGCGGCATCGAGCAGGCGAATTCCGTCAGCTCGATGGCTTTTTCTACCTCGGCGCGGGCTTCGTCCAGGGTCTTGCCGTTTTCTTCGTGCACGAGCTGCGTCAGCGATACGATGTCGCGTTCGAGCAGCGTCTTGTAGCGGAAAAAAACCTGTACGCGCTCCTTGATTGGAGTGCCCGACCAGCCCGGAAACGCCGCTTGGGCGGCTTCCACCGCGACATCCAGATCAGCTGCGCCACTTAGCGGCACGGTGGAAATGACGCGGCCCGTGAGAGGGCTAAAAACGTCGAGGGTGGACGTGGCGGGTGCGGGCGTCACGAAGGCGCCGGCCACGTAATCGCGGACGAGCGGATGGGTCAGGGTTTCGACTTCCATTGTTACCGAATTGTTACCAGTGTTGGCCGTGCAAGTTACCGATTTCTGCGCGTAACGCTGCGGCAATGCAGCGATAAGGCAACGCTAAGCCGGCAGTGCCGGATTTGGCGCATTGTTCAGGCTTTGCCAGAGCAAGCGGCTGGCCGTAGAGCGGTGCGGGCGCCAGGGTTCGGCCAGGGCCGTCATTGCAGCGAGCAGCGGCTTGCCGGTGAGGTCGTTCAGGGCCGGATACTGTTGGCGCATCGCGTTCTGAATGCCCAAATCCAGCTCCGGGAAGACATCCGGCCGTTCGAGCGCAAAAATCAGCAGCATCTGCGCCGTCCAGCGGCCCACACCCTTGATTTGGGTGAGGTGAACGATCAGCGCATCGTCGCTGAGCTGACGGAGGCGGGCGTGTTCCAACTCGCCGGTTTGCTTGAATGCCGCCACGGCGCGCAGGTAGCCGGCTTTCTGGCGCGAAAGACCCACACCGCGCAGGGCTTCGTCGGAAGCGGCCAGCACCTGTTCCGGCGTTGGATAATCCTGCGGAAAAAGCGCCGTAAAGCGCCGCGAAATTGTCGTTGCCGCCTTCACCGAAAGCTGCTGCCCGATGATGGCGTCGAGCAATTCCAGGTACAGGTCGTCGTGGGCGGTTGCGGTTAGTGGCGCGGCCGTCTGGATGATCCGGGCGAGGGCTGGATCAACAGCCGTCAGATGAGCGAGCGCGGGCGTAAGCATCGATTGGCTGGTTTTGGAAAGGCAAGAAACGGCGGCGCCGTCATTCGACCGTTCGCCTACCGCCTCACATCAAGATGTGATTGTGTGACCGGGCCGTAATCCCGGACCTTTGTGCCGTCGTGTAGCCAACCAGCCGCACGGAACCCTTACCCGCCAATAACTGAAAAAGCCGACCGGACGCAGAATCCAGTCGGCTTTTTGCTTGCTGGACACTGAAGTCAGGCAATGCGCTGGCTATCGAGCAAGCGCCCCGGTGGTTTGGTCACCCGCCGGAGACGAGTCGGCCGCTGCCCGGTAGCGCCTCCTTCCCTTACATTTAGCGCGGCTTTTCATTTCCGGGTCGCCCTAAACTTGATGAATCTGCGCTTTTCGTTTCTTGCTTTGCTGGGGAGTGCTTGGTTGATCCCGGCCTCGGTTTCGGCCCAGGCTCCGGCCAGTCCGCCAGCGCCTGTTGCGGCCCCCGCGCCGGCCGCCGTGGTAGCAGATGAAGCTAAGGCTGCCAGTAAGCCGGTTGCCGTTGTGCCCGATGCCGCAGGTTTTACTCCAAAGGCATTTGACGCGTTTGTGGCGATGCGCGCCGGCACCACCGGCCAGCCCGTGTGGTGGTACTGCACGGGCGAGTTGTATTCTTACCCCGATGGTAAGCTACTGGCGCTGGTAGAGGGCACCGATGTTGGGCGCCTGCACGTGCCCGATTCCCACGCCGGGCAGGATGCCGTGCAGCTTTCCCGCAAAACGTTTGTTTACCGCGATCCGCTGACCGGCGCTGTGCTGAAGGAGGTCAATGGACAGCCGCTGCCGCCTATCGCTTATCCATATCAGGTAATTCACTACCAGTTGGTTGGCGACAAACTCCGCACGTTTGTCGAGCAGGGCGTGGGCACGCGTTTGGCGCGCATCGGCCCCGACGAGCGCGCCCGCGTCCGGACGGGCAACCCGACTGCCACCCTTTTCAGCATTCCGCTTTTTCTGAACATCGAAACCCCGCGCGGCAAGTACGAAGCCTACGAAAACTACGACTTCATCGCGCCGCCGGCTCCATCGAAAAAGGAAGTGCCGCACTACCAGCTTACCTGGAACCGCTTCGGCGACCTGCCGCCCGCCTTTGGCCCCGGCAAAGGAGTGATGCAGCTCGTAGGGCGGCGGGTTGAAAAATTTTCGGACCTGCCAGCTTCCTTTCAAACCTACATCAACACCGAAGCCCGCCTGTACCGGGAAGCCCCCCGCGATATGGCCGAAATCCGCGAACTACAAGCCGCAAAGTAATTAACAATGAGCAATGATCGATTAATAATTATTAATTGATCATTGCTCATTGTTAATTGTTCTTCGCTGTTAGCATTTCGCCGATTGCGCCGATGCTGCCGAGGGTTTCGAGTGCTGAGGTGGGAATGAAAATTTTGTTGGCCGGGCCTTTGGAAAGCTCCTGAAGGGCTTCGAACGACTTCCAGGTCAGCACTTCCGGCGTCAGGCGGGCGGAGGTAAGCATTTCGATGCGCGCCTTTTCGGCTTCTGCCACTGATCGGATGGCGGCTGCCTGCCCCAGAGCCGAGAGTTCGGCGGCGGTTCGGTCGCCTTCGGCGCGCAGAATTTTGGATTGTCGGTCGCCTTCGGCGCGCAGAATCGTGTCCTGCTTGGCGGCTTCGGCTTCCAGAATGACGGCGCGGCGGGTGCGCTCGGCTTTGATCTGCTTGTCCATTGCCTCCTGGATATCCTGAGGCGGCTTGATATCAACCAATTCTACACGTTCGATCCGGACACCCCATTTTTCTGTGGCTTCGTCCAGCGTCAGTCGGATTTCGGTGGAAATCCGCTCGCGCCCGCTCAGCGCCTCGTCCAGTTCCAGATTGCCGATGATTTGCCGCATCGAGGCTGTGGAGATATTACGGACCCCCTGCACCAGGTCGGAGATACCGTAAGTGGCCTGCTCGGCGTTCACTACCTGGTAAAAGATAATCGTGTCGATGATCACCTGCGCGTTATCCTTGGTGATGACCGACTGCGGCGGCACGCCCGTCTGCTGAATCCGCAGGTCGTGGTACGTGCGCACGTATTCCACAAAAGGTAGTACGATGTTCAAGCCGGGGTGCAGCAGGCGGTCGAACTTGCCCAGCCGTTCCAGCACCCCAACGGTCTGCTGCTTCACCACTTTAACGGTTTGCAGGATCACGAAAACGGCCAGCACCAGCAGGCCAAGCACGAAGTAGGACATCGAAATAAAAAGGGTTGAAAAGCCACTGAGTTAGTGGCTGTGTAACATAACGAAAAAAATACAGGCAATCGCTAAACCAATTCAACCACTACGACCGTACTGGTTCGGGAAAGAATCCGCACCTGTTGCCCAACGTTGATCGGAATGGCGGCGGTCGCGCTCCAGGTTTCGGTACCGGTGCGTACCAGCCCCAGCGCGGGCGGCTGAATGGGGTGCATCACTTCGCCGATGCGCCCCACGAGGGTATCGGGCAGATTTTGGTAGCGGTTCACTCCACGCTGGCGGCGCGCCCAGCGTCGGCCTAGGAGTAGTAGTGTCAGGCCGGTAACGACGGCCACCAGTCCGGGTACCCACGGCGGCAGCGTAGGTAGCAGCCACGCCACCAGCGCGCCGCTCAGCGCGCCCAGCGCTAGCCAGAGCAGGTCGAAGGTGAGGGTATTGATTTCCAGTACCAGCAGCCCTATGCCGATGGCGAAGAAGATAGCCCAGAGTGGGAGCGAAGTCAGCCACGTATCCATACCCCGAATGTAGGGTAGCGCGGCCTTTCAGAAGTACGTCGATGAGGGACGCGCAGCTTTGGGCGGAACTAGTGGGGACGCACCGGCTCGTTAATCGGTCAGCCCCGCGGGTAGGGTGGTGGGCAATACCAGTACTTTTTGAGCGGTCTCGCGCGAAACCATCACTTCACTGTTGCCGGATTCCGCATCGTTGCAGAGCCGGATGCGCGCCGTGCCGTCGTATTCGTAGCGTTCTACCACCGTTAGGGTTGTGCCAGGGCGCAGGCCCAGCAGGTCAAGGTGTTGCAGGAAGCGCACGTGGGTATCGACTAGGGCCACTACGCGCACTGGCGCGATGCCGGGGGCTACGTCGGAAAGGGCGCATTGGTCGGCCGGACGCGGATTGAACTGTCCTTCGGCGGAAGGAATCGGGTCGCCGTGAGGGTCGCGGGTGGGGTGACCGAGAAAGGCATCGAGCCGCTCGATCAGCACCTCCGAGCGCAGATGTTCCATCTCTTCGGCCACTTCATGGACTTCGTCCCACGAGAAACCGAGCTTCTCGACCAGAAAAACCTCCCACAGCCGGTGCCGCCGGATGGTCTGTACCGCCACCGCGCGGCCCGATTCGGTCAGCCGGGCGCCCCGGTACTTTTCGTAATGAATATGGCCTTTGTCGGCTAATCGCCGAAGCATATCGCTCACCGAAGCGGCGCGGGTGCGCAACGCCGCCGCCAAGGCGGTGGTGCTGACGTCCGGCTTGCCGTCACCCCGCTCGGCCAGCTTGTGGATGGCCTTCAGGTAATTCTCTTCGGTGAAAGTAGGCATTGGGGGTAATCACGAATTACGAATTATAAAATTACGAACTTAAAATTCATGCTTCGTAACTCGTAACTCGTAACTTGTAATTAAAATCGAATCAGCGCCGACCCCCACGTGAAGCCGGACCCGAAGGCGGCCAGGCAGACCAGCGAACCCGGCTGGATACGGCCTTCGGCGTAGGCTTCGCTCAGGGCCAGCGGTACCGAAGCGGCTGTGGTGTTGCCGTACCGTTCGATATTGGAGTAAACCTTGTCGGCGGTCAGCCCCATTTTGTGCTGCACGTACTGCGTGATGCGCAGGTTGGCCTGGTGCGGAATCAGCAGGTCGATATCGCTGGTGTGGTAGCCATTGGCGTCGAGGGCTTCCTGAATTACCTGCGGAAAGCGCGTCACGGCGTGCTTGAAGACCTGGTTGCCGTTCATAAACGGGTACATCGACTCCGGTTTTTCGAGCGAGACGCGCACGCGGTCGTTGAAGTTGGAGCCGGGATTTTCGACCATCAGCTCCTCCGCAAATTCGCCCTGGGCGTGCAGGTGGGTGCTGAGGATGCCTTCGCCCTCGCGTTCCGCCGGGCGCAGCACGACGGCCCCGGCGCCGTCGCCAAAGATCACCGAAACACCCCGGCCGCGCGTACTGATATCAAGGCCCGACGAGTGGATTTCGGCCCCGATCACCAGCACCGTGTCATACATCCCGGTTTTGATGAACTGATCGCCTACGGAAAGCGCGTAGATGAAGCCCGAACACTGGTTGCGGACGTCGAGCGCGGGCACGTCGGCCAGGCCCAATTGTCGCTGCGTCAGGACGCCGGAACCGGGAAAAACGTAGTCCGGCGATAGCGTGGCGAAGATGATCAGCTGTACGTCAGTGGCTTCCAGGCCCGCCATTTCCAGCGCCTTGCGCGCAGCGGCGGTGCCCATATTGGACGTCGTATCGGTGCCTTCGTTGAACCAGCGGCGTTCACGGATGCCGGTTCGTTCCTGAATCCAGGCGTCGGAGGTGTCCATAATCGTCTCCAGATCAGCGTTTTTGATGACGCGGTCCGGGACGTAGTGACCAATACCGGCCACGCGCGAGCGGCGAAGAGTAGGGGAGGAAGTAAGCATCAGCAACGGGTTGAATGGCGAGCAAAAAAGGTCGGCAAAGGTAGAACGAACCGCGCGGGCCTTACGCTGTCGTTGAATGGGCTCCAACTGGCTCCAATTGTACGAAAAATGCCCGGAGCCGCACGCCTTCGGGTGCCCAGAAAGCTTCCGGCGGCGCTCCAGCAGGGTAAAACGGTCCGGAAGCTAGCCCGGCCAGGAACTGTTCAGCGGCGTCGGGCGCATCGAAATCCAGCGCGAAACCAGCGCCGTACTGTGCCACCACGGTGCGCCAACGGGCCGTGTGGGGCACCACCACCGGTACCTGTTCGGCCATACACTCCCAAAGCTTGCTGGGGATGCAGGTGTCGAGGCTAGGGTGCGATTGGTAAGGCAACAAGGCGAAATCGGCTTCCCGAAGCGCCTGAATCAGGCGGGAATGCGGCACGGGGGCATTTCCGCCTTCGATTTGTAACCAGGAAACCTTCTGTTGGATGCTTTTTAATTTATCATAATGAAAAAACAATGGACAAAATCCGACCAAAAGTAAATCAAAAATGTAGCGTCGCAAAACAAGAACCCGAACCAACGCCACTGCCCGAAAAGTACCGTACAACTCGCTCAAAGTGCCTGTAACAACCAATCGCAGCGGGCGAACTACCGAAAAGGAGGGAAGCGGCTCCGGTATCCGCACCGGCAAAGGCCCGGCAGGCTGGTACTTATTTTCGATGATTTCAACCCGGCAGCAGTCGATTAACCACGGTAATTCTGTGGCGTAAGCGCGCTCAGCGAGCAAGACTCCGACTAGCTGGGGCGCGGCGGCAGCTTCGAATTGCGTCACAAGCCAGGCGAGCACGCGGGCTACCAAAGGTGGAAAAACCTGTTGGGTGCGCAGGTTGAGCGCATAATTTTCGCGCACATCGTACACCAATAGCCCGCCCGTGCGTCGGCGCCACCACAATGCGGCGGGCAGCAGTTCGGCCGTGCCGACCACCAAAATATCCGGTTGCAATTTCCGCAGCAGCCGCAGCAACCGTAACCCCGCCAGCGCGCGGGCCAAGCTCAAACGGGGAAAATCAAAGATGGGGTGTAGCCGGATGTTGGCGCACTCGTTATCAACGCGTTCGACGGGTGCATCAGCGGCACGATGCGCAGCGATATGGATTTCCGCACCCGGCAATTCGGCCAGCGAGCGCCCCAGCCGGGCCAGCAGACGCGGGTCGGTGACGGGCTTGAGGACGGAGGTGAGCAGGATGCGCGGCATAATCGGGGCTGCAAAGCAACGCCCGGCGCGTAGGTTTGCCCGCAAATTCGTTGCTGGTGACGCGCTAAACCGTTCGTAAGCGAGAAACGAACAACCAGAAACGAGCAACCAGAAACCCGTGACCAGTCAACAGCAGATTGAAGCCGCCTGGGCCGACCGCGCCCTGCTCCGCGAACCCTTTATCGCGGCCACCATTCACGACATCATTGCTCAACTCGACCGGGGCGAGCTGCGCGTAGCCGAACCCGCCGACTCAGCCAACCCGGACGGGCCGTGGCGCGTGAACGAATGGGTGAAAAAAGCCGTGATTTTGTACTTCCCAATCCGGCAGATGGAAACCCTGGAAGTAGGACCGTTGGAGTTTCACGACAAGATGGCCCTCAAAACCGGCTACGCGCTGCAGGGCGTCCGGGTGGTGCCGCCGGCCGTGGCCCGCTACGGCGCTTACCTGGCGCCCGGCGTGATTCTGATGCCGAGCTACGTGAACATCGGGGCGCGGGTGGGTACCGGCACGATGGTAGACACCTGGGCCACCGTCGGCTCGTGCGCGCAAGTGGGCGCAAACGTGCACCTGAGCGGCGGTGTGGGCCTCGGCGGCGTGCTGGAACCCGTGCAGGCCGCCCCCGTGATTGTGGAAGACGGTGCGTTTGTGGGGTCGCGGGCAATTCTGGTCGAGGGCTGCCGCATCGGGCGCGAAGCGGTGATTGGGGCGGGCGTCACGATCACCGGCTCGACGCGCATCATTGACGTAAGCGGCCCCGAGCCCATCGAGTACCGGGGCTACGTGCCGCCGCGCGCCGTCGTGATTCCTGGCACGCTACCCAAACGATTCCCCGCCGGGGAATACGGGGTGCCGTGCGCGCTCATCATCGGGCGCCGTAAGGAATCGACCGATCTAAAAACGTCACTCAATGAGGCACTGCGGGAACACGCGGTGGCGGTTTAAACAATGATCATGGGCAACGCTAAATTGAGATAAAAAACGGTAATGAAATTAAAACGGCCCGCCTTCCAAACCTGGAAGGCAGGCCGTTGTGGGTATGCTGAAATATGACGCGGTGCGAGAGGCTATTCGGCGTGTTGCCCTTTCGCCTTCAACTTGGCGCCGAACACTTTCTTCATTTTCTCGACTTTCGGCCGGATCACCATCGAGCAGTACGGGTTGGCGTCGCCGGTAAGGTTGAAGTAGTTCTGGTGATAGTCTTCGGCCGGGTAGAAGGTGGCCGTCGGGACGATCTCCGTCACAATCGGGTTCGGAAACGCCTTTTCGGCGTTGAGCTTCTGCTTGTACTCCTCAGCCAGACGGCGCTGCTCGTCGGAGTGGTAGAAGATGACTGAGCGGTACTGGGTACCGTGGTCGCCACCCTGGCGGTTGAGCGTGGTGGGGTCGTGGGTACCCCAGAACACTTCGAGCAGCTCATCGAACGAGATCACGGCCGGATCGAAGGTAATTTCGGCTACTTCGGCGTGGCCGGTGATGCCGGCGCAAACTTCCTTGTAGGTAGGGTTCAGCTTATGGCCACCTTCGTAGCCGCTGACAACTTTACTGACGCCTTTCAGGTCCTGAAAGACAGCCTCGACGCACCAGAAGCATCCGGCGCCGAACGTGGCTTTTTCCATTTTGGGAGGAGGGGGAGGAGGGGATGAAGAAAAAGCGGGCGCCGGAAACCAGCTCAATGCCAGCAGCGCCAGCCTGACGAAGACACGCATAACTGAAAGGGGGCGACGGTTGTTCAGCCGCACCAGTCCGGTAGCAAGGTTCGCGCCGCGCAGATGAGGGCACCGCCGATCTTTTAGAAAAGCCGGAAAGCTGTACTTTCGGCGCACCAAACTACGTTTCTTTCTCGCTTTCGATGTTCTCCGTCCACGACCAGCAGGTTCTTTTTGAGATTATGGGCCGCTTCCTGCACCGCCTGAGTATGCGGGTGGAGTTGCCAGCCTTTTGGGCTTACCATAAGCCCGTAGGTGTGAAGCAGACGCTCGAAAGCTTGTCCACGGCGCTGGTCTTCACCCGTTCTTACCTGACCGAGCGCCACCCGCGCGTGACGGGTACGCAACTCACCGACCACTGGAAACACACCCTGGCCCTGGCCAAAGAAGCGCAGATCAATGACAGCCTGGCGCCGTCGTTACCAGCGCACGTAGAGCAGTGGCACACGCCCGCCGAGTGGCAGACGCACCCGGCAACGTCGGGTATCCGGCAGCGGGCGGAGGAGTTGGAAGCGTCCTGTGCAGAAGTGCTTGCGAAACTTCCGCTTTATACAACAGGCGAGTAATCCTCAAAAATATCAGTCCAGTCAATGATCAGTTCCGGCAGCGTGGCACTAGGTACAGGGCCGGGTTCAGCATAGTCGCCGATGGTATGGTAACGTCCGGTGGCGGCATCCATCACGAAAACGGAGATATTTTGCTCGCCGGGAGCCACAATCCAGTATTCGCCCACGCCGTTTTCTTCGTAAAGGCGATACTTATCGACGGTATCCCGCGACGCGGTACCGGGCGAAAGAATTTCGATAATCCAATCAGGCGCGCCGTTGCAACCGCGCCGGTCGATCTTCGTCCGGTCGCAAATCACGCAGAGGTCGGGCTGCACCACCGTTACCACCGCGTTATCGGCGGCGTTGGGGCCTTGTGAGGTCAGGCGC
>JANPLI010000177.1:0-8460 GCA_031426455.1 Hymenobacteraceae bacterium
GTTAGCGCCGTAATCGTTGACCTGACCGCTGACGACAAACCCGCTGTCGGTAGCCACGGCTGGCCCCAGATAGCTCTGGCGCCCGCCCACATCGGCGTACCGATCATGAAAGTACTGCGCCCGCGCCGGAAAAGTGGTCAACAAGACCACCACCAGCCCCCACCAGAAAAAGAAGCTTTTCATTGGCGTAAGAAAAAAGCGACTCCGCCCCGGTCAATTGCCGGGTCGGAGTCGCTTTTTCGCTTTAGGGCTGCACCAACAGCGTGCCGCGCTCGCCTTTTACGGCGCCCGCCCACTGCGTGTAGTAGTACACGCCCGGCCGCAGGCCCCGCGTGTCCAGCAGCGTGGTGCCCGTGGCGCCTTTCAGCCTCAGTTCGCGCACGGGCTGGCCGTAGGCATCGTACAGAACCAGGCGCCCGGCCTCGCCGTCGGGCTGCGTAAACGCCACCTGCACCGCCCCACTGGTGGGGTTAGGGAAGAGCCGCAGCGTCGGGGCGGCGGGGGCAACCGTGACCGGCGCGGGGGCGGCGCGGTGGTAGCCGGTGGTATCGGCCGGCTCGTGCAGCGGCCGGAACCGGTACCCACAATAGTAGCTCAGGGCCGCGCGGCCGGCGATATGGTCCCAACGGAGCGTGTCGTTCGCGATCCGCCAGAGGGGCGTACGCAGCGCCGAATCCGCCGCCAGCACGGCGGCAATGGCGGAGTCGGACCCCAGGGGCCGCAGGAATGCCCGGACCTGGGCGAAGTAGGTGCCGCCGCGCCGGTCGGCCGTACCGCCCGCAGGAGCAATGGCGATAGCCGGCACGGCCCCTTTGGCCTGCCGGAGTGCGCCCCGGGATGCCAGCGCCGGGCTGGCCGGCGCGGCCCGCGCGCCGGAAGCATCGGCTTCATCGCGCACTGAAAACGCCAGCGCATCGATCAGCTCGGCGTATTTGGGGGCATTTACGGCTTCCATCAGCGCGATAGCCGAGTCGATGCCGGTTTCGTAGTAGGTCGTGTCATTCAGGTAGTGGCGCACCAGCTCACTGACCAGTTCCGCCTGCTCAACAGGGTCGGTTGCGGTCTGGATGGCGGCCAGCATCTCCGTATCCGATTGGGGTCGCTGGAGCTGCGGGGGGCAGGCGGTGTTGTAGTTGAATGTGCCGCTAAGGCAAGCAGTTACGGTCATCCCTAAACTGCTGGTTTGCAGATTGCGCCCCGCACTAAACGGATACGTGCCCGGCGTGGCTCCCCGACTGTTATCGTCGATGAAGTTGTACGTAAACGCTTGCTGCGGAGTGCCGACTGAAGGCCCCACCACCAGTATCGATACCTTGCTGCCGTGGCTGAAGACGTTGTTGGCGGCGGCGGCAGGATTTCCACTGATACACTGCCCCTGCGGGTTTTGCAGGGCAAGCGAGCTGGCGCCCTGCTGGAGCGCGATATCATTGCCGGCGATGGAGCCGGGCGCGTTACCGGGCGTCACGTTGCCGGGATTGGCAGGGTCGGTGGCGGCGGTGGTAGCAAAGTGGTTGCATTGCAGCAGCAGGTTCTGGTTAGAGCCCAAGGTGCGGATGCCTTCTCCCAGATACGCGAAGTAGTTACGGTACACCTTATGGGTCAGGCCGCTATACTGCAGAGCACCGTCACTCGCTTGTAGTTTCAGACCGAGCGCGAAACCTAGTGAAGGCGTCTGGGGGGCGCCCGTCTGGAAGGTATTACCCTCAATCTGGAAGCCCGAGCAGGTAGTCAGCAGTGCCCCAGTGGCGTAGGTATCGCTCGGATGGCCGACCCGAAAATCGTTATTAGTCACCAAGGGGCTGATGTAGCCCGTCAGCCGCATACCGAAATAGCAGTGGCGGAAGCGGTTATTGGTAATGGTAAGTGCCACATCCTGGCCGCCAGAACCATAAATACCAGTACCAAGATTCAAAAAAGAATTAGGCCCTTCCAGCGTCCCTGGCAGCGTATTCGGTTCACCCGCGATCTGGACGTTCGAACCAACCAAATAGACGCCGTCACCCCGCGGGATACGATTCTGGCTGTACTGATTAGCCAGCGCGTCGGAAATGGCGAACGTATTACCCTGAATCAGCAACCGACGAACGCCATTCAGGTACACGTGCGTCACATCGCACCGAAGTGTCGTGATATTAGATTGGGAGTATGTATAAGCGGTCCAGTCAGTATCCCGCAGAAAGGTGGAGCCGGTAATCCCCGATAAATTACCCTTGATACCGTGATTGTATATAAACATGTGTACGCCAATTGCGCAATTGAGGAAATTGGCTTGCGTGGCCCGCACCAGCCCGCCGGACAGCGCAGTGGTTTGCGGCGCTTTGGGCACCCTAACACTATTATAGGGCATATCGTTGGCCAGGACGCCGAAATACGCCCACTCGATTTTGGCATTCGAGTTGATTTCCACGATACCCTGTTCGGGGTTGCCCTGGACCAGCGCCGGGTTGCCGTACACGGCGATACCGTCCCAGGCGTAGCGGTTCGGACACTCGTTCAGGCGGGTTAGCCAGGCGCTGTTGCGAACCACCAGGTGGCCACCCCGTTCCACAATGATGCGGGTAGGGTTGATCGGCTGGTCCCCGGCGGGCTCTCCCGCCGGCTGGTAGGCCCGCGTGTCGTCGAACTGAATCCGGACCGCGTCGATGGTCAGCGTCACGCCGGCCTTCACCCGCACGGTGCCGCGCACGGTGCGGGGCGTGGTGGTAAAGGGGTTAGCAGGGTTCCAGGGG
This sequence comes from Hymenobacteraceae bacterium, assembly GCA_031426455.1. Taxonomy (GTDB): domain Bacteria; phylum Bacteroidota; class Bacteroidia; order Cytophagales; family Hymenobacteraceae; genus JANNMJ01. The sequence goes on from JANPLI010000177.1 coordinate 2,730, forward strand.
TTCGTCGGGTTCCACTGATAATTGGTCGGCACGCCCGGCGCGCTGACATCGAGCGTGATGCCGTCGCAGATATCCAGCCCGCAGCCCGTGGTAAGGGGGCCTAGGACGACGTAAGTAGCGGGCGTAGCCGGGTAAGTGGAGCCATCGGGCACCACGACATGGATCCGCACAGTATAAGTAGTATTGGGCTGGGCGAATGAAAACGGCAGCCCTGTATAAACCAGCGTACCGGCCGCGTTATACCACTCGTACACGGCGCCAGAGCTGGTTGGCAGCGGGCAGTCCACGGTGAGCCTATAGCTACAGGTTTGCGAGGTAGCGATGATCTGCTCCGGGAACGCCTGGAGCACTACGTCGTCGAGGTAGTAGTAGGCCCGTCGGGGCCCAGTCGAAAAAGCGCCCGGCGTGAGCTGTAACTCGGAGTTAGCGAAAGAGCGGAAGTTACCGATGATCACCTGATCGCCAGCTTGGGTGGCCCGAAAGCCCCCGGCGGTGCGCGTCCAAGCGCCCAGCGTCCGGAAGCTGGGGTTGGGTTGGGCGCGGTCGTTGGCCGTGGCCACGGGCACTACACCGGTCAGCAGACCTTCGCGCTGGCGGTCGAAGCTACCTAGGTGGACGGCCAGCCCCAACTGTCCCACCGTGCGGTTGTTATCCGGGGCGGCATTGGAGGAGAACTCGGCGTAGTAGTGCTTGCCAGGCACTACGGGCGTGGCCAACTGCTGATGCAGATACTCGCGGAACTGGTCGTGTTCAGCCCGGTCGTTCTGATCCTCGGCGTAAGCCGCCCAGATGCCAGCGTAGGCGCGGCCAGACGTACGGGAATCCACGAGCAACCCGGATGAGACCGGATTATGGATGTTGTTAGGCACACTTACGCCAGCATTCGGCGCATTGCGGCGGAACCAGTCGGGAGTAGTCCAGGTAGCGCTTCGCCAACCGGCCAACTGGTTCGCGGCAGATAACGGCGAGGGCTGGTTGCATACGTTGCTCGCCTGGTTGGGGACAGCATTATCGTCCACCGCCGGGTTAGCCCATTCGAAACCACTGTTGAACACCAGATTGGCGCAGGTATTGGGGCCAGGAGCCGTGACGGACGGGCAGCCCGGCACTACGATCGCGGCAGGAGCCGCGAAGAAAGTTGGTTCGTCTTCGGCGGGTCCGGTAGCCAACTGCTGAAGCGTGAGTGCCCCTCCGCTCAATACCGCCGACATAGTCGGCCAGCCGTTCGTCAGGGTGGCGGCGCCTCCCGTCAGCACGTAGCCCGGCAGGCCTGACGACTGATCAGCCGTCAGGGTACCGCTGATATTCCAATACACGTTGCCAATTGCCGTTTGGGCACCCAATTGCACTACGGCGCCCGGAGCCAGCATCAGATTGCCGGTCACGTTGATCACGAACACTGCCGAAGCCGGGCCGTCCAACGTCAGCGGAGCGCCAGCGTTCAGGGTGGCATTGCCCGTCAGGGTATAGGCACCGCCGGTCAGGGTCTGACCGTTGAGGCTGGTCAGCGGCGCGCTGCTCAGGCTGGAGCAGTAGGCGCGGGCGGCGGCCAGATCGGTCAGGGCCGTGGTCACGGTAGCGGCGCCGCTGCCGGGCCGGTATAGCCCGCCGTTGGCCTGAATCGGCCCGTCGATGGCCGTTGCCGCACCAGCGCGGCCCTCCACCCGCACGGTGGTGGCCGAATCGGTGCTCAGGGTACTGCCACTGAGCAGGCCGAACGACGCGGCCGTGCCCAGCGGCACCGAGATGGTTTGCGCCCAGGCCCGCCGGGGTGCCCAGACATTAACGGCCAGCATTGCGGCCAACAGCCAGAAGTTCCAGCGTCGGGGCAATGCCCGACTTGATATCCCCCCCCCCCCATATTGATAAAGCCCCCCTCATACGGTCATTAAAGTGTGTCATCAAACCCAAATGTTAAGCGTACTGATCTCGAAAAAAAGAAATTCAGGGGGGTGCGGCTACACCTCACGCGCCCGGCGCAAGACGGAACGAATGGTTACCGGCGCTAACCGGGGCTACCCTTCGTTCGCCGCACCGCTTATGCTCCACTGCCCGGCCCCGAATGCCATAGCGGCACCGCAGAACCCAGGGGGCAGACAAAAAATGAAAAAAGAGAGAATGCCGCATCATCCTTCCCGGAAAGAAGGGGGAACGAGCAACTGGCTTACCCGGCCGGGGGCCGGGCAGACGGTCAGGACGCGCGCCCGTCGGCAGGGCGCGTCAGCAAGGGCAGGGGGCGACGGGGAAGCGAACATTCGCAGGGGGGCGGCAGTGAAATAGCATCAGTTTGTAACAGCAGAAGAACAAGGGGACGCCAGCCGGGCTGGCGATAGAATTAAAGAAGCGCAACGCCCCGTAGAAGAGGGCTGCGTGCGGCAAAGATAGGCGCGGCGGGCAAACCGGATGTAATTAATTCTTGTCACGTTTCGATTAACCAGAATTTGTGGCGTATGTACTGGCCTGACCAACCCAACGTCAGTAAGATCACCCTAACATTCCAACGGCGTTTTTGCTCGGCAAGGCGGTCTTGCCCATCAGGAATAGATCGACCTGCCGGGCGGCTTCGCGGCCTTCCGAGATGGCCCATACGACCAGTGACTGGCCGCGGCGCATATCGCCTGCGACGAAGACTTTCGCCAGAGTGGTGCGGTATGAGCTATCGGAAGCGCTGACGTTGCCGTCCCCATCGAGTTCGACTCCGAGTTGGGCGACCAAACCTTCGTACTGCGGCGATGCGAAGCCCAGGGCTAGCAGGGCAATCTGACAAGGTATTTCACGCTCAGAGCCTTCCTGTTCCGTGAAGCGGATGCGGCGACCCAGAATGTCGGTTTCCCAGGTGACATCCGTCACGAGCAGGGCCCGGAGATGGCCGGCGTCATCGCCCAGAAAGGCTTTGGTCTGGATGCCCCAATAGCGCTGGCAGCCTTCTTCGTGCGAGGTGCTGGTGCGGAAAAGGGCGGGGTATTCGGGCCAGGGGGTATGAGCCGGCCGTTCGGCACCGGGCTGGTGCATCTGGGCCAGCTGCGTGATGGAGCGCGCCCGCTGGCGGTTGGCGGTGCCGACGCAGTCGGAGCCTGTGTCGCCACTGCCAATCACCATCACGTCGCGGCCGTGCATATCCAGCGGCGTATCCCGGATCGGCCGGTTGCTGACGCGGCGATTATGCTGCGTGAGATAGGGCATCGCAAAGTGAATGCCCGTCAGCTGGCGACCGGGAATGGGTAAATCGCGCGGTACGCTGGCGCCGCCGGCCAGTAGCACGGCGTCGAACGTGTTTAGTAACTCGTCGGGGGGCAGATCACGGCCTACTTCCGTATTACAGCGAAATACCACGCCGTCCGCTTCGAGCAGGCGCAGACGGCGGTCAATGACCCACTTGTCGAGCTTGAAATCGGGAATGCCGTACCGTAGCAGGCCGCCGGGCAGGTCGTCGCGCTCAAACACGGTCACGCTGTGCCCTGCCTGCGCCAATTGGGCAGCAGCGGCCAGGCCCGCCGGCCCGGAGCCCACGATGGCCACGGTACGCCCCGATTTGAGTACGGGCGCGCTGGGCTGCACATAGCCTTTCTCGAAAGCTACTTCGACGATGTGTTTCTCCAGCTCCTCTATCGCTACCGGCGAACTGTGGATGCTCAACACGCAGGCCGCCTCGCAGGGCGCCGGACAAATGCGCCCCGTGAATTCCGGAAAGTTATTCGTGCTGGCCAGGATCGCGTAGGCGGCGGCCCAATCGCGCTGATAGACCGCCTCGTTGAATTCAGGGATGATATTACCAAGCGGACATCCGGAGTGGCAGAAGGGGATGCCGCAGCCCATACACCGCGCCGATTGCTGGTGTACCTGATCAGGCGTCCACTGGCCCACAAACTCCTGGTTGTGGGCGACGCGCTCCTGCGGAGCCATCCTCGGAGGTGATTCGCGGGGGTATTCTTTGAAGCCGGTAGCGTGAGACATCGGAGTGAATGGGCGGGCGGTGAGGATACGTTGGCGCAGCGGCAGCATTCTGCCCGATGCGTTGAAAAGCAGAAGTCTTTTTGTTAGGAAAAAGCAGAACGGGAGCGCCGAAAAACATTCGCCGGGCTCCATTGACGCGCTGGACGAAGCGCTCTAATTACGCAGTTGTGGCCCGCGCCATTTGCCGTACTCGCTTGTACTCTATCGGAAACACCTTGACGAACCGGCTGGCTTCGTTGGGCCAGTTGGCCAGCAAATAAGCTGCTTTTTCGCTACCGGTCAGTTGGGTGTGTTGGCGCAGCAGGTGCTGAATCTGGGCTTCATCGTCGGGGTCGAGCGGCTCCAGCTCAATCATTTCCGGATTGCAGTTCGCCGGGAAGACCTGGTTGGGGTCATACACCCAGGCGAGGCCACCACTCATTCCGGCGCCGAAATTGCGCCCGGTGTGGCCCAGAATCAGGACCCGGCCGCCGGTCATATACTCGCAGCCGTGATCGCCGATGCCCTCCACGACGGCGGTAGCGCCGGAGTTGCGGACCGCGAACCGCTCGCCGGCCATCCCACGCACGAACAGGTCGCCGGAAGTAGCCCCGTAGAGCGCCACGTTACCAATGAGGATGTTGTCTTCGGGTACGAAGGAGCTACCCTTCGGCGGAAAGATGGCCAGCCGGGCGCCCGACAGCCCTTTACCGACATAATCGTTCGCCTCGCCTTCGAGGGCGAACGACAACCCTTTGACACTGAAGGCGCCAAAGCTCTGGCCAGCCGAGCCACGGAAGTGAAAGTTGACGGTGTTCTCGGGTAAGCCGGCCGCGTGGTAGCGCTTCGTGATCTCGTTGGAAAGCAGCGTACCGATGGTGCGGTCCGTATTCCGCACGGTGAAAGCGGCGAAGACCGGAATCCGCTCCTGGAGCGCCGACTGGGCGTGGTGGAGCAATTGCCAGTCGAGGATATTAGCCAGGCCGTGGTCCTGCGCCTCGCTGTGGTAGAGGGTGCTCGTGCCGGGGGAAGTGGGCTTGAGAATACGGGAAAGATCCAGGCGGCTGGCTTTCCAATGCGTTACGCCGTCGCGCATTTTCAGAAACTGCGTACGACCCACCATCTCGTTGACCGTGCGGAAACCCAGCTCGGCCATTATTTCCCGCAGTTCCTCGGCCAAAAACCGGAACAGGTTGACGATATGCTCCGGCTGGCCGGTGAAGAGCTTGCGCAGTTCGGGGTCTTGGGTAGCGACGCCCACCGGGCAGGTATTGAGGTGACACTTGCGCATCATCACGCAGCCGCCCGCCACCAGCGCGGCGGTGGCGACGCCCCATTCTTCGGCACCCAGCAGGGTGGCGATTGCGAGGTCGCGGCCGGTTTTGAGCTGGCCGTCCGCTTGCAGCACCACCCGACTGCGGAGCTGATTACGGACCAGCGTCTGGTGCGCTTCGGCGAGGCCCAGTTCCCACGGCAAACCGGCGTGCTTGATCGAGGAGAGCGGCGAGGCGCCGGTACCCCCATCGTAGCCGGCGATGAGAATCACGTCGGCGTGGGCTTTGGCTACGCCCGCCGCGATGGTGCCGATGCCGGCTTTGCTGACCAGCTTCACGTTGATACGGGCGGCCCGGTTGGCGTTTTTCAGGTCGAAAATCAGCTGGGCGAGGTCTTCAATGGAGTAGATGTCGTGGTGCGGCGGCGGCGAGATCAACCCGACCCCCGGGGTGGCGTGGCGCACTTTGGCAATCCAGTCATCGACCTTATGGCCGGGCAACTGACCGCCTTCGCCGGGTTTTGC
>JANPLI010000178.1:0-12681 GCA_031426455.1 Hymenobacteraceae bacterium
GGCGAGTCGGCTCTTGAGCAGCCGACTCGCCGGCCGTTCGCCGTTTCTACCGCGAGGCCCCTTGTTTGGATGCGCCGCCCCTACCCGGCCGTCCGCGCCACCATTTCGGCCACAGCCTGCACCCAGCGCGGGTGCGTGTTCAGCGACGGCACCAGTTGCCAGTGCGCGCCGCCGGCTTCCTCGAAAAACTCCTTGAATTCGGTGCCCACCTCGATGGTGGTTTCGAGGCAGTCGGCCACGAACGCCGGCGAAAACGCCAGTATGTTCTGAAAGCCGCGCTTCGGGAAGTCCTTCAGAATGATATCGGTGTACGGTTTCAGCCACGGGTCGCGGCCCAGGCGGCTCTGGAAAGCCACCGTGTACTGGTCGGGGCTGAGGCCCAGCCCGGCCGCCACCAGCCGCGAGGTCTGGTAGCACTGCGCGCGGTAGCAGTAGCGGTTGCGCTCGTGGTACGTATCGCAGCAACTGCCCAACTGGCACTGCCCCCCCAGCGAGCCTTTCAGGATATGCCGCTCCGGAATGCCGTGGTAGCTGAACACCACGTGGTCGTAGGCGTGCTTCGCCATCTCCTGCCGGCCCAGGTCCACGATGGTTTCGATGAACCCCGGCTCGTCGGCGAACGACGAGATGAACTGGATGCTGGGCACCACCCACCAGGATTTCACGATCTCCATCACCTTGTCCTGCACCGAACCGGTGCTGGCCGAAGCGTACTGCGGAAAGAGCGGCAGCACCACGATGCGGTCCACGTGGGCGTCGCGGAGTTGCTCCAGCGCCTTTTGCAGGCTGGGGTTCTGGTAGCGCATCCCGAAGGCCACCAGGTAGTCGTCGCCGAGTTTTTCCTGCACCAGCTTTTGCAGGTCCAGGCCGTGGAAAAGCAGCGGCGAACCGCGCTCGGTCCAGAGTTCCTGGTAGATCTTGGCCGATTTCGGCGCCCGCAGCGGCACCACGATGCCGTTGAACAGCAACCGCCGCAGGGGTTTCGGCAGCACGTCGATCACGCGGTCGTCGGACAGGAACTCCTGCAGGTAGCGCCGCACGTCCGGCGTGCGGGGCGAGTCGGGCGTCCCGAGGTTCACCAGCAGCACCCCCACGCGGCCCCGGCGGGCGGGGCTGACAGGTGCGTTGGGTTGGGCCTGCGCCAGGGCGGGCGCAATGGCGGGCGTCAGGGCCGCCTGAGCGGCGGCGGGCGAAGTGGATTCGTTCATCAGGAAGCATAAACCGGCAAGGCGCGCAAAGTTCGCCTACCCGGCGGGCCTTCTACCTTTGAACGGCTTCTTTCGCCCGGTTATCTGCGGATGAAACGCCTGCTTTTGGCGTATCACCGCACCACCCGAACCACTCCCAATGAGCCTGCCCGCGCAAATCGCCCAGCACTACCGCGCCGTTTTCTTCGGCGGCAACTGGACCGAAGTCAACCTCCGCGATACCCTCGCCGGTGTCAGTTGGCAGCAAGCCACCGCGCGGGTCGGCTCGCTCAACACCATCGCTGCGCTCGTTTACCATATCGGCTACTACTTGCGTACCCAGCTCCGCGTTTTGCAGGGCGGCGCCTTGACGGGCAGCGACCGCGAAAGCTTCGACCACCCGCCCATCCAGTCGGCCGAAGACTGGGAAACCCTGCTGACGACAACGTGGGCCGATGCTGAAGCTGCCGCCCGCCTCATCGAGCAACTCCCCGAACTGCAGCTCTCCGAAATCTTCTTCGCCGAGCAGTACGGCACTTGGTACCGCAATCTCCACGGCGCCATTGAGCACGCGCACTATCACCTGGGGCAGATTGTGGTGGTGAAGAAGCTGTTGTAATCTAAGAATTAAGCCGGTTTTTTTATGAAAGAGGAAGTTGGCCGTAGCATACTCGACGAATCACAAGAATTGGTTCTGTGGAATTTTTTCGAACAAGCATACGTGACAATTAAGTCATCAAGCGAGATCGTAAGTCTTGGGGTGTTTTATGGCGATCCGAGTTGCGGCCTTATTAGTGGAACTGACGAATGGTGTATTGTAGGGGGCTCATCCCTTGTGATTTGGACAAGAAGCGAGATTGTCAAGATTGATGATGAAGACCTGCGTTGGGCTTGGGGAATTAGGCAGAAGGAGAAATTCAGCGTGGAAATCTTGATTGATCCTTGGGCAGAAAACGCTTCCGTATGGGAGTTCAACATTCTGACAAAAGAGAAAACAAAAATCATAAACTTTACGAAATACAAAAACAAAAAGTTTTCTGATGATGTAGAATGGTAAAGCAAGACCATCATTAGAAGAGTAGAAGGGCCTTACAGGTTTCTTTATCACATCTCAAGCCCCGCTTCTCCCACCGCACCTTTGCCCTCGCGCGGCTCGCTTCTACCCCAGCGCGGACCGCGCGGCGTTTCCAGCCTTCCGCGTTTGCCCACGCATCCCGCAGTAGCCCACCCGTTGCCCGAATGGCGCTATCTTCGATTCGCGTATTCCCCCACCCCGCCCCCCGTTTTCCCATTTTCCTTTTCAATACCCCCTAAAGCAATGGCCAAAGCCACCAACGCCCTCACCCAGGGCATCTCCGGCAAAGTCTCCGGGCTCGTCTTCCGCCGCAACCCCGACGGCTCCGTCTCCGTCGGCAACGCCCCCCGCACCAGCACCAAAGCTCCCTCCGCCGGCCAGGACGCTCAGCGCCAACGGTTCCAGCAGGCCGCCTTCTACGGCCGCGCCGTCCAGCAAGACCCCGCCGCCCACGCCGCCTACGAAACCGGCATCGACACCAGCACCCAGAACGCCTACACGGTCGCCGTCGCCGACTACCTCAACGCCCCCGACCTCCGCGACGTCGATTTCTCCGCCTACCGCGGCCGCATCGGCGACCGTATCACCATCCAGGCCACCGACGACTTCGCCGTCGCCTCCGTCCGCGTCCGCATCCAAAACCCGGACGGCGCCCTCGTCGAAGAAGGCCTCGCCGCCGCCCAGCCCGACGGCTTCACCTTCATCTACACCGCCACCGCTGCCAACGCCTCCCTGGCCGGCGATAAAATCACCGTCACCGCCGAAGACCGCGCCGGCAACGAAGCCACCGAGCAGAATACCCTCTAAAGCGCCCACCCGCTGGCGCGGCGGCGACGACATCCCGCCAAAATACCATCGCCTACCCGCCCCCTACTGGCCGCCTACCGTACATCTACCGTACACCTACCCCGGCATCCGGGGCACTCGTCCAGCACCCGCTTTCCCGGATAAATACCAATTCCTCGCCTCCCGACTGCCTTCACCCCCCGGCGCGGGCCTGCCCGCAGGTCCGCACCGGGCAAAGGCCCTCACCAAAGCCACCCCGCCGGGGTCGTACCTTTGCCCCGCAACCCGCGCCCCCGACGCGGCCCGCCCCTGCCCGATGCAGGCGGGCCGCGTCGCGCGTTTCTATCGCCTCCCAACCCGCCGATGCCCAGCGAATTCGACCACCTGCTGACTCCTGAACCCACTTTCCCGCCCGATCACCGCGCGGGCTTCGTGGCCATCGTGGGCAAGCCCAACGTGGGCAAATCGACGCTGATGAACCAGCTCGTCGGCGAGCGCCTGAGCATCATCACCAGCAAGGCCCAGACTACGCGTCACCGCATTCTGGGCATCCTGAACGGCGACGATTTCCAGCTGATCTATTCCGACACCCCCGGCATCATCACGCCGCAGTACGCGCTGCACCAGAAGATGATGGGCTTCGTACATTCTTCGCTGGAAGATGCCGACGTGGTGCTGTTCGTGACCGATATCTACGAGCAGTACGACGAGGAACCCGTCGTCAAGCGCCTGCGCCAGTTGGCCGCGCCCGGCGAGGACCACGTGCCAGTGTTGCTGCTGATCAACAAGGTCGATCAGGCCGATCAGGAAGCCGTGGAAGCCAAGCTGGCCTACTGGCGCGAGCATTTCCCGGAGGCCACGGAAATCATCCCGATCTCGGCGCTCGAAGGCTTCGGCGTGGCCTACGTGTTCAGCGAAATCAAGGCCCGCCTGCCGCTGCACCCGCCCTTCTACCCCAAGGACGAACTGACCGACAAGCCCGAACGCTTCTTCGCCGCCGAAATGGTGCGCGAGCAGATTTTCCTGAACTACAAGAAGGAAATCCCCTACTCGTGCGAAGTGGTGGTCGACGAATTCAAGGAAGACGAGACCATCATCCGGATGCGCGCCACGATTCTGGTGGAGCGCGAGTCGCAGAAAGGCATCATCATCGGCGAAGGCGGGTTAGCCCTCAAACGCGTCGGCGTCGGTGCCCGCAAGGCGCTGGAAACGTTCTTCGCCAAACAAGTCCACCTGGAAATGCACGTCAAATGCGACCCCGACTGGCGCTCCGACACCCGCAAGCTCAAACGGTTTGGCTACGATCTGAGCGAATAGTTGTTGGGCCGTGGCGGCCTTGCCCGGAGTTGGTCCGGCCTTACCCGGACCTCGTCCCGTTTTAACTTTAGTCCGACCACTATCATTTTCTTTTCGGTTACCGCCCCGGGGTCGGACGGGCGGCTGAAAAACTTCATTCGATGAATACCATCGCCATTGTGGGGCGCCCGAATGTGGGCAAATCCACCCTTTTCAACCGGCTCGTCGGCACGCGGCAGGCCATTATGGACAATCAGAGCGGCGTGACCCGCGACCGCCACTACGGCCACGGCGAGTGGATCGGCTACAACTTCTCGATCATCGACACCGGCGGCTACGTCGTGGGGTCGGAGGACGTGTTTGAGTCCGAAATCCGCCGCCAGGTGCAACTGGCGCTGGAAGAAGCCGACGTGATCCTGTTCATCGTGGATGTGGACAGCGGCCTCAACGGCCTCGACGAGGAGTTCGCGCAGGTGCTGCGGCGCCAGAAAACGAAGAAGCCGATCTACGTCATCGCCAACAAGGCCGACGACGCCCGCCGGACCCAGGCCGTCGGCGAGTTCTACTCGCTGGGCCTCGGCGACGGCGAAATCTGGCCGATTTCGGCCCAGAGCGGTTCCGGCACCGGCGACCTGCTCGACGCCATCGTGAAGCACTTCCCCACCAATGGCGTGGAAGACCCAGACGCGGGCATCCCCAAAATTGCCGTGATGGGACGGCCGAACGTGGGTAAGTCGAGTCTGGTGAACCTGCTGCTGGGCCAGGAGCGCACCATCGTGACCGATATCGCTGGCACCACCCGCGACGCCATCCATACCCGCTACAATGCCTTCGGCCACGAATTCATCCTGACTGACACGGCCGGCCTGCGGCGCAAGGCCAAAGTGCACGAAGACATCGAGTTCTACTCGGTCCTGCGCTCGATCCGGGCGATGGAGGAATCGGATGTGGTGGTGGTGATGCTCGACGCCACGCGCGGCGTGGAAGCCCAGGACGTGAGCATCATTGCCCTGGCCGACCGCCACCGCAAGGGCATCGTGATCGTGGTGAACAAGTGGGATTTGGTGGAAAAAGACACCCATTCGACCCGCGACTTCGAGAAGCAGATCTACGAAAAGATCGCCCCGATGACGTATCCGCCGATCATTTTCACGTCCGTCATCACGAAGCAGCGCATTCTGAAAGCCATCGAAACGGCGGTAGAAGTGTACGAGCGGAAGAAGTCGAAAATCCCCACCTCGAAGCTCAACGACGTAATGCTGGAGGAGATCGAACGCCACCCGCCGCCCATCATCAAGGGCAAAGTTGTGAAAATCAAGTACGTAACACAGGTCAATGCCCGCAACCCCACGTTTGCGTTCTTCTGCTCGCTGCCGCAGTACGTCAAGGAACCTTACGCGCGGTTCCTGGAAAACCGCCTGCGCGAGCATTTCGACCTGACCGGCGTGCCGATCACCATCGTGTTCCGGCAGAAGTAGCGGCGGGGGGAAGCGCACGGGCGGCCGTTTCGGGCACGCGAAAAAAAAAGCTGCCACCCGCAGGTTACCTCTTGCGGCGCCGTGCATCAAGCTCCCGGAAGCTGACCGCAAGGGCGGTTCGCGCCCTGTTGAAGCGTCAATTTCCCCCCACCACGTTTTTTACTTTATTTGACCGATGAAAAAAGTTCTTTTTTTGATGTTCGCCGCTGCGTCTTTCACCTTCGCTTCATGCGACAGCCCGAAAGAAAATGCGCAGGAGCAAGCCGCTGACAACGTAGAAGCTACTGGCGAAGCCAAAGCCGACGCAATGGAAGATGCTGCTGACAAGACCCGCGAAGCCGCTGATTCGACCGCCGACAAGATGGAGAACCAGGCTGACAAAATGGACGCCGCTGGTGCTGCGACCCCGGAAGCTGCCCCTGCTGCCCCGGCCGAAGAAGTTAAGCACTAATTCAGTCGCGGTTCCGGCGTTCGCTGGACCCGCACCGAACGATGAAAGCCCCGGCCACCTTTGGTGGTCGGGGCTTTTCGTTGTGTCGGATATCGCTTGGACGAGTACTATGGGGGCGCCTGAATGACGCTAAAACAGCCACTGCCACGCCACCACCCCGGCCACTGTAACGGTAGGCGCCAACAGGTTCACCAGGAGGAAGCGCCGATGCGCTGGTAACAACTGGTGACGCCGCAACACGGCCACAACCGGCAGCAACAGCAACGCGACCACCAGCGCCGGAGCGGCGCTCACGGCCAGCAACTTCCAGGCCCACCAGTTCAGAGTACGGGCCAGTTCAGCGGCGACGCCCAGCGCCAGTCCGACGCTAACCGTGGCCCCCAACAACGCCAGCCGCAGGTTTTCGAGGGCGCAGAAGAACGAGGCGCCCACTTGAACGGTCAGGAGGAGGACCAGCAGCCCAAGCGTGGCCGTCAAGGCCCAGGCGGCACTAGCCATACCGACCGAAGAAAGCAGCGCCGCGCCCAACGTCAGGGCGCCCACCACTTCCAGCACATCGGCCAGCGTATCGACGAAGGACAGGAGAAGATAGGACACGCCAACCTGATCTTCGGAGGAGGGAGAAGTGGCCGTGGGATAAGAAACGGTCATTGGGAATCGCGGAAGAAAACGTGAAGCGCGCAGATTAGGGTAAAGCGCGGATAGCCAACGCACTGCCAATATAGTGCCAGCCGCGTTAGCTATACGTACAACGTCGCGGCGCGGTGCTGCGTTTAGGCGAACCCGGAGGTTTCACCTACGCGCCTGCGCTGAGCAGTGTTACTCCCGTTTCGGTTCTTTTTGGCGTTTCACCTGTCTATCTGCTGCTTATGGAACCGCTCCTTCACCCGACTGCCCAGGCGCCCGCCGGTGCCACTCCAGCGGATGCCCGCCGCGCCGCTGCTACTGCGCTGGCTTCGCTGGATTTACCGCCGGATACCCACCTGACGCCCGCCGAAATGCGCCCGCTGCTCTACCAATGGCTGGCCGTGCTGGAAGCCGCCGGCGTGGCCGAACTGGCGGGCCTCACCGACGACCTGCGCGCCCTGGCCGAGCGCCTCGATCATACCACTACCGCCGAAGCCCCGCCCCTGTACGCGACGCTTCACCGGGTTGGGTTGAGCTTCGAGCGAATGGCAACGCTGGGCGGCGGAGGTCCGCTGACGCGCCAACTGCTGCACCTGGGCCAGGCGTTGGTGAGCGCGGGCGAACCAACGTAGGCCCGCCGCGTGAACTGCAGGCGCGGCGCGGCGACCTTTGCACCCGCGTCGGGCACTTTGGTGCCGCTTCCACTTCCCTCCTCCCCCTCTTGCCAGCAACCCAATGCGCTCCTGGATCGACATCCCGCCCGGCTCCGACTTCCCCATTCAGAATCTGCCCTACGGCGTCTGCGAAACGGCCGAACGCGGCCCGCGCGCCTGCGTGGCCATCGGCCCGTATGTACTGGACTTATACGCCCTGAGCCAGCACAAACTTCTGGACGAGCTGCCCGTCAGCACGTTCAGCGTGTTTCGGCGCCGGACGCTGAATGCTTTCATTCGGCAGGGCCGGCCGGTCTGGCAGGCTTTGCGCACCCGGTTACAGGAGTTACTGCGCCACGACGTAGGCCTGCTGCGCGACAACGAAGCCGCAATGGCCGACTGCCTGCTGCGCCGCACCGATGTACGGCTGCTGCTGCCCGTCAAGCCGCGCAACTACACCGATTTCTACGCGTCCCGCGAACACGCCACCAATGTGGGGTCGATGTTCCGGCCCGATAACCCTCTGCTGCCCAACTGGGTCTGGCTGCCGATTGGCTACCACGGGCGCGCGTCGAGCATCGTGGTCAGCGAAACGGCCATCCGCCGGCCGAGCGGGCAACGCAAAGCGCCCGACGAGGCCACGCCCACCTTCGGGCCGTCGCGCCAGCTTGATTTTGAGCTGGAGATTGCCGCCATCGTGGGCCAGGGCACGGCGCTGGGCGCAACGGTGCCCATCGGGCAGGCCGAAGACCATTTGTTCGGCGTGGCGCTGTTCAACGATTGGTCGGCGCGCGACATCCAGAGCTGGGAATACCAGCCGCTGGGGCCGTTTCTGGGGAAAAATTTCGGCTCTTCGCTTTCGCCCTGGATTGTGCCGCTCGAAGCCCTCGAACCCTTCCGCACCACCGGCCCGGTGCAGGACCCGCCCCCCCTGCCGTACCTGAGCAGCGGCGGCGCCCACGCCTTCGACGTGCAGCTGGAAGTCGTGATTCAACCAACGGGTGGCCCGGAAACGGTGGTCAGCCGGTCGAACCTCAAATATCTGTACTGGACACTGGCTCAGCAGCTTACGCACCACGCCTCCAACGGCTGCAACCTGGAAGTGGGCGACGTGTACGCCACCGGCACCATCAGCGGTCCGACGCCCGACTCGCTCGGCTCAATGCTGGAACTGGCCTGGCGCGGCACCCGTCCCGTGCCGCTGGCCGACGGCACCACCCGCGCTTTCCTCCTGGACGGCGACACGGTGATCCTGCGCGCCTTTGCCGAAAAAGACGGCCTGCGCATCGGCTTCGGCGAAGTGCGGGGCACAGTGCTGCCGGCGCACTGATCCAACGGCGCGTAGCCCGTCAGCCCGTTTTCAACGAGCTGACGGGCCGCGCTTTTTACCGGTTCAGAACGCGGGCGCCCAACGTGCGCCCCAACAGCAAGAACCGCAGACCTACTCGATCACGAAGCTGGCCTGCACGTTCGTGGTGACCGTGATTTCGCCCGGCGCGAGGGTGGCGCCCTCGCCGCCCTGGCCGTCGGCGCTCATAGCGGCCATTCCCATTGCGCGCTTGTACATCATCGGCTGGTAACTGTTGTTTTCCTCGTTGATCGTGTAGGCGCGGCCCAGCTTCTGCCCCACGGCGCCCACCAGCGCGGTAGCCTTCTCTTTGGCCTGGCCAATGGCTTTCAACCGCGCCTGCGCCCGGTATTCTTCCAGCTTCGAGGTGCGAAAGTCGATATCTTCCAACGAGTTGGAGCCGCCCGCGATGAGTGCCGCCAGCACGTCGTCGAACTTATCGAGCCGGCGCAGCAGCACCGTAGCGGTGCGGTGGACGGCGTAGCCCAGCGGTTGCAGCCGGACGTTGCCGGGCGCATCCGGTGGGTACTGCGGCTGAATGCTGAGGTAGTCGGTCTGCATGTCCTTCGCCTCGATGCCCTTGGCCTTGAGGGTGGCCAGCATCGCCTTCATTGCCGCGTCGTTGTCGCGTTTGGCGTCTTCGAGCTTCTGGGCGCGGGTTTCAACGCCGACGCGAAAACAGACCTGATCCGGGGCCACCTTGATTTCGCCGATGCCCGTCACCGAGACCAACGGCGGCGGCACCGGCGCCCCAAAAGGCACGACCTGGGCGGGCGCGGAAAAAGAAAACGCCACGGCAGTGGCAGCCAACAAAAGAGGAAGTCGCATCGGAGGATGGATTAAAAAATCGGGAAGGGCGCCGAGAGCGCGGCGGAAAAACGGCGGAGCTTACACATACTGCCGCAACAGCTTCAGCAGCACGGCAAAATCTTTCGGGTACGGCGCCTGCGTACGGATTTCGGCGCCGTCCAGCCCCTGAAAAGCCAGCTCGACGGCATGCAGCGCAAAACGGCCGATGATGGGTTGCTCTTCAGTGCCCTGCGCCAGCTTGAAACGACGCTTGAGCTGCGAGAGGTAGAGGGGGGCGGCGCCGTAGAGATCGTCGCCGACGATGGGCGCGTTGCGGTACAGCAGGTGCAGCCGGATCTGGTGCATCCGGCCCGTGACGGGCTGGCAGGCCACCAGCGAATGCCGCCGAAACGTTTCCAGGGTGTTCAGGATCGTGGTGGCTTCCTTGCCATTATACGCCAGCCGGGCTTTGCCGCCGCGCGGGCTGACTTCGACGGAGCGTTCCACCACGTCGTCCTCGAACCGTTGGACGCCCGTCGCCACGGCGTGGTAGAGCTTCTGCACGGTGTGCGCCTCGAACTGCATCGACAGGTGCCGGTACGCCGCCGGGTTCAGCGCCACCGCCAACGCGCCGGAGGTTTCTTTATCGAGCCGGTGGCCGACCTGCGCGTCCGGATAGGTCTGGCGCACGAGCCGCAACAGGCTGGGCGCGGCAGCAGGGCCAGCGCGTTCGTCGAGGGTCGAAAGGAAGGGCGGCTTGTTCAGAATCAGGTAGTCATCATTCTGGAACAGGATCAGATCCTTCAGGGCGGGCAGCTTCATCGGGCAAAGGTCGCAACGCCGGGGCGGGCACCGCCGGCAGCGGCCCCGAAAAGGCCAGGGCGGCGGCCGCGGCGGGAACCTCACCGGTGGCGTCAGGGGCCGGCGGCAGCACGGTTTCCGCTGGCCACGGCGTACCGCTTGCCACGCCGTGACCGGGCTTGGCGCGGGGCAGCCGGAAGCTCATCGTCGTGCCCTGGCCCACGTCGGAACGCACGTGAATGACCGACTTGTGCGCCTCCACGATATGCTTCGAGATGGCCAGCCCCAGGCCGGAGCCCGTCACGCCGCCGGCCGCATCGGAACGCGAACGGCTCTTATCGACCCGGTAGAACCGCTCGAAAATGCGCTGCTGATGCGCTTTGGCGATGCCGGGGCCGTCGTCGGCTACGGTGACTTGCACTAACTGCCGCTTGGCTTCGTGGAGGCTGACGCGCACGTGCCCGCCGTCGGGGCGGGCGTACTTCACGGCGTTGTCGATCAGGTTCAGCAGCACTTGCCGGATGCGGGCGCGGTCGGCATAAACCCAGACCGGCCCGGCGGGCAGGGGGTCCAGGGCGAGCGTGACGTGCCCGGCGGCGGCTTTGGCTTCGAGCTGCTCGAAGAGGTCGCGCACGAGCGCCACGACCTCGAAATTGCGCTTGTCCATCTTCACCACGCCCTTTTCGAGCTGCGAGATCGACACCAGGTCTTCGACCAGTTCGCCGAGGTTGTCGAGGGCATTGGCGGCGCGCAGCAGGAACCGGTCGCGGTAGCGCACATCGTCCACGGCGCCGTCGAGGAGGGTGTGGACGAACCCCTGGGCGGCAAAAATGGGTGTCTTCAGTTCATGCGAAACGTCGGCCAGGAACTCCGACCGCAGCGTTTGGAGCCGCTTCAGCTCTTCCAGCTCCTTTTGTCGCTCGATGGCGGTGTACAGAATCTCGTCCTTCATCCGCTTCAGCGGATCGGGCCGGAACAGAAACTTGTTGCTCATCTTCCGGAATTCCTTCCGTTTGACGTGCTCCAGCTCCGAGTAAATATTGTTGATCTCCCGAAAAAGCAGCGCTTCGTAGGAGAAGTACATCAGCAGAAAACATCCGCCCGCCGTCAGGCCCAAGGCCAGCCAAAGCTGCCGGAAGTCCAGCCCCGGCGCCACGTACAGAAACACGCCTACCGCGCCAGCCACCAAAGCGGCCACCAAAACGGCAATAGTGCGGGAAGGAAGGCGCATCTTTCGGTGTAGTGATGAGGTGAATTTCCCGCAGCGACGCGGAGGTTGCGCAGAGACGCAAAGCCGAATAAGCCCGGCAGCCAAAATCACTCAGTCATTCAGTCACTCCGTCACTCCGTGCCCCCTCAGTCCGTGTTGAACTTGTAGCCGACGCCTTTGATGGTACGGATATTTTCTTCGCCGATTTTCTCGCGGACTTTGCGGATGTGCACGTCCACGGTGCGGGCCAGCACGAACACGTCGCTGCCCCAGATATTATTCAACAGCTCGTCGCGGCTGAAAACGCGGTCCGGCGTGGCGGCCAGAAACGCCAGCAGCTCGAACTCTTTTTTGGGCAGAATCAACTTGCGGCCGTCTTTGGTGACGGTGTACGCCGAGCGGTCGATGCGGATGTCGCCGACCTCGATCACGGCCACGTTGCTGAACGGCGCGCTGACGGCGGCGGGCCGTTCGCGGCGTAGGGCGGCGGCCAGCCGGCTCAACAGCGCGCGCGGCTTGATGGGCTTGGTGAGGTAGTCGTCAGCGCCGGCTTCGAAGGCTGCTACCTCCGAAAATTCCTCGGAGCGGGCCGTCAGAAACAGGATGTACGTGCTCTGGAGCGCCGGCACGGCCCGCAGCAGGCGGCAGGCGGCGATGCCGTCGAGCACGGGCATCATCACGTCGAGCAGAATCACATCGGGCACGAATTCCTGCGCCACCTCCACCGCCTGACGGCCATTGACGGCCGTGCGGGTCAGGTAGCCCTCTTTTTCGAGGTTGTAGGTGAGCAACTCCACAATGTCCGGATCATCGTCCACGACCAGGATTTTCGTCGGATTCGGGGCCATTGATTGTGTGGTCAGTCCGTAAAGAAAGTGAAAGTAGCTCGCAAAATTGCCCCAGGCCAGCCCGCAACGATGTTACGGCTGGGTTATGGAAAGGGTGGGAGAGTTTGAGGGTGGGAGGGTTTGAGGGGAAAA
>JANPLI010000179.1:0-39411 GCA_031426455.1 Hymenobacteraceae bacterium
TCGATATTGGTGATGCCCACGCAGTACGCCACCGCCGACCCCGCCGCCGAGCCGCGCCCCGGCCCTACGGCCACGCCCACCGACCGGCCGTGGTTGATAAAGTCCTGGGTAATGAGGAAGTAGCCCGCAAAACCCATCGTCTGGATGATGCGCAGCTCGTAATCGAGGCGCTCCTCCACTTCCGTTGTGCGTTCAGCGTAGCGCGGTTTTGGTCCGCCGAACGCGCCTTCGTAGGTCAGGTGGCGGAGGTAGTCGTCGGCGTTGGTGAAGGCCGCCGGCAGCGGGAAGTTCGGCAGCAGAATGTCGCGCTGGAGCTTCGGCGGCGTGATTTTATCGACGATCTCCTGGGTGTTTTCCAGGCTCTGCGGTACGTCGTGGAAGAGTGCCGCCATTTCGGCGGTGTTCTTGAAATAGAACTGGTCGTTGTTGAAGCCGAAGCGCGACGCCGGCCGGGGTTTCTGAATTTCTTCGTCGATGTGCTGCAACTGGCGGCGCACGGCTTCGTCACGGCCGTGGGTGGCGCGCAGCTCGTCGAGGTGGCCGTACAGCACGCGCTTATCGCCGGCCAGCAGGCGGAAGTACTTGGTTTTGAAGTCGCCGACGACGGTCGATTCCAACTCGTTGGTGTTCACGCAGAGCAACAGGTCGTGGGCGGCCCAGTCTTCCTGCTCCACGTAGTGCGAGTCGTTCGTGCAGATGACTTTGACGTTGTGCTTGTGCGCCAGCCGCAACAAGGCCTGATTCACGTCTTCCTGACTTTTGCCGGTGCCGTCGAAATCCATCAGCCCGTGGCGCTGGATCTCGATGTAGTAGTCGTTGCCGAACAGGTCGAGCCACCATTTCAGCTTTTCCTCGGCCCGCGCTTCGCTCTCGAACAGAATGGTTTGCGGCAGCTCCGCACCGATGCAGCAGCTCGTGGCAATCAGCCCCTCGTGGTACTGCACCAGCAGCTCCTTGTCGATGCGCGGGTACTTCGAGTACGTGCCCTCGATGAAACTCATCGAGCAGAGCTTCGCCAGGTTCTGGTAGCCGGCCTGGTCCTTGGCCAGCAGCAACTGGTGGTGGCGCACGTCTTTCTCGTTGCGCTCGCGGCTGAACGCCTTCTTATGGCGGTCGGCCACGAGGTAAAATTCGCAGCCCACAATCGGCTTCACGCCCACCTTCGCCGCCTCGGCCACGAAGTTGAAGGCCCCGAACATATTGCCGTGGTCGGTCATCGCCACGGCGGGCATCCCGTCGGCAGCGGCTTTTTTCAGCAGCTTGCTGATCGACGCCTGCCCGTCGAGCAGCGAATACTGGGTGTGGCAATGCAGGTGGCTGAACTGGGGCATAGCGGTGGTGGTGTAGCCAGGGGCTTTGCCCCGCAGCAACCAAGTCGCGAAGCGACGAGGGCGGTGGAAGTGATAGTGAACTGGTGGCGGCGGGCGCGTACTCCAAAAGTACGGCCGCCGGGGCCAGGGCAGGGCGGAATTCGGGCATCGGAAAGTCGGAATCCGGCAGCTTGCCGCGCGGCCCGTCCCTTTGCCAAATGGGCGCTACCGCACCAGTTCAACCAACGCACAGGCCGCGTTTCCGCCGAACCCCGCCGCATTCACCAGCACCCGGCGGCGCGGCGGGCGGACCGCGCCGCCGGGGCTTAGTGAATCCAGCCGGTTCGGGTAGGGCAGCGGCGGCAGAACTTCGGGCGCCGCCCGCAGTAGCCACAGCGCATAGTGCAGGCTTAGGGCGGCGCTGGCGCCTAACGTGTGGCCGGTCAGGTGCTTGCCGGTCAGGAGTTCCGGCTGTGCGGGGCCGAATACGGCGGCGATGGCGGCCAGCTCGGCGGCGTCACCGGCGGTGGTGCCGGGCGCGTGCAGCACGATGGCGTCCACGTCGGTAGGCGTGAGGCGGGCCAGGGTCAGGGCGCGGTGCATCGCCTGCTGAAAATGCTGGCCCGTGGGCGTGATGCCCGTGCGCGACGGCGCGCGTTCCAGGCCGAATCCGACGGCCGTCAGCAGCACGTCGCCGGCCTGCGGACGGGCGCGTTCGAGGGCGAAAACGGCCGCGCCTTCGCCCAGCACGAAGGTGTTGGGGGCGGGCGCGCCGTCGGGGGGCGCCCAGCCCGGCCGGCAAGGGAAATCGTTGGCTGTCAGGTCAGAATAAATGCCCACCGCCCGAAGCTGCGCCACCGTGAAGGCCGTTAGCGGCGCCTCGGTGCCACCGGCCAGGTAGCGGTCGGCCAGCCCGGCGCGGAGCCACGCCAGTCCGGTGCCCAACGCCTGCAACGCCGACGAGCAGGTAGATGAGTGCGAGACGACCGGCCCGCCGTCGGCCCCCAAAAAATCGTGGGCCACGGCCGATGCCAGGTTGCCGGGCGTGGTCAGCGGCGAGGTGGAAGGCGCCACCCGACCGGTTTGCTGGAACTGCGCCAGGCCGTCCTCCAGCTTGCCGGTAGCCCCGCGCGAGGAGCCGATACCGATGCCGGTCAGGGTGGGAGGGTTTGAGGGTGGAAGGGTGTGAGGGTGGAAGGGTTTGAGGGTGGGAGGGTGGGAGGGTGAAAGGGTTTGAAGGTCTGAGGGTGAGAGGGTTTGAGGGTACGTATTGGGTATTGCGTATTGGGTGTTAGGTGTTGGGGCGATATCCCAGCCGGCTTCGGCGCGGGCCTGGCGAGCGGCCCAGACGGCCAGTAGCGCGGCGCGGTCGAGGTTGCGGAGGGCGGGTTCAACGGCCAGGGCGCGCAAAAGGGCTTCGGCGGCGGCGGGCAGGCCTGCCACGGGCAGTAGCGTCTCCGCGCCATTCGGACCGGCAAACGCGCGGGTCGTAAAGCCCGGCGCCCCGTGCGCGTAAGCCGCCGCCACGGTAGCCGCGTCAGCCCCCAGTGGCCCGATCAGGCCCACTCCCCGAATGATAACTGCCTCTAAATTCTGCATTAAACCGGCAGTAAATCGACCAACCAAAAACCAAAAACGAACAACCAATCAATCCACCTCGAAAATCGTCGGTACGGCTTGCGTCAGCAGTGCGGCCTCAGCGGCGGCGGGGTCGAGTGCCACGTCGGCCATTGCGGTTAGGGTGGCGTAAAGCTGGGCTAGTTGAGCATCCGTCACGCAGTAAGGCGGCACCGTGTACAGCACATTTCCCAGTGGGCGCAGCACCACGCCGTGCGCCAGGGCCGTGGCGTAAAGGGCGTCCCGGAGGCTGTGGAAGTACGACGTCGGCCCGCCCGCCGCCAGTTCCACGGCTAGTACCGTGCCGAGGTGGCGCACGGCGCCCACGGCCGGGTGCGCCGCCAGCGCGGGCACCGAAGCGGCGTGGGCGGCGCTGATTCGGGTGATATCGCCTTGGCAGTCAGCCGAAAGTAGCAGGTCCAGACTGGCCAGTGCCGCCGTGCAGGCTACCGGGTTGGCGGTGTAGGAATGGCCGTGGAAAAACGCGCGGGTCCGGTCGGTGCTGCGGAAGGCATCGTAGATAGCGGCCGTGCAGGTGGTCAGGCCGAGGGCCATCGTGCCGCCGGTCAGGCCCTTCGAGAAGCAGCTGATGTC
The DNA here is from genome assembly GCA_031426455.1 of Hymenobacteraceae bacterium. Classification (GTDB taxonomy): domain Bacteria; phylum Bacteroidota; class Bacteroidia; order Cytophagales; family Hymenobacteraceae; genus JANNMJ01. Next base: position 3,522 of record JANPLI010000179.1, read on the forward strand.
CGGGCGCGGCGCGGTGGGCGGTAGGTGGTCGCAGGCGAACAGGCGCCCGGTGCGCCCGAACCCGGTGAAGACTTCATCGGCAATCGTCAGCACGTCGGCTGCTTGGCATAATGTCAGCAACTCAGCTAAAGCAACGGCTGAGTAGGTCACCATTCCGGCCGTGCCGAGGATTAGCGGCTCGAAAAGGAATGCGGCCACGTCGCCGGCAGCCAGGGCGGCGTCCAGCGCCGCGACTGCTTCGGCCTCGCGCCCCGGCACGGGCACGGGGATCGTTGTTACGTCGAAAAGTAGGGGCCAAAAAGCGCGCGTAAACACGTTGCGCGCCGAGACAGCCATCGCTCCGAAGGTGTCGCCGTGGTACGAGTCGGCGAAGACCACGAGCCGCCGCCGGTGGCCGTTGCCCCGGTTGTAATGGTATTGGAGGGCCATCTTCAGGGCCACTTCCACGGCCGTGGCGCCGTTGTCGGAGTAGAACGCGCGGGCCTGACCGGGCAGCAGGGCCAGCAGCCGCTCGGCCAGTTCCACGGCGGGCTGATGCGTGAAACCGGCGAACAGGACGTGCTCAAGCGTCCGCAACTGTTCGCTGACCTTCGCGGCGATGTACGGATGGCTGTGGCCGTGCAGATTCACCCACCAGGAAGCCGTGCCGTCGAGGTAGGCCCGGCCGTCTTCCGCGTAGAGCAGGGCGCCTTCCGCCCGCACGATGCCCAGCGCGGCCGTCCCCGTGCCGTGTTGCGTGTAAGGGTGCCAGAGAACGGCCGCATCGCGGGTGGAGAGGTTCAAAAGGAAGGGTTTAGGTGGGTAGGAAAAACGTATTTCCCGCAGCGGCGCAGCGGTTGCGCAGCGACGCAGAGCTGAATGGGCGGGTGCTGACGGGGGAAGTCGGAGACTTCCTGCACTAGGTGGCACGAGTTACGGCCTGCGGCTCAAACTCGCGCCAGTCACTCGGTACACTCAGTACACTCAGTCCCCCCGCAGTGCTTCCCGGAACCGCTCAGCGTAGCGCGAAATTACCGCCGCCGTCAGGGCCGGCTCCGGTAGCACGGCGGGCAGCGTCGGTAAGCCCGTATGATTGAGGATGAACGACTCGGAAGCAGCATTCGGCTCGCCGTTGAACACGATACCCGCAATGGGCACCTGCCGCGCCCGCAGCGCCTCCACCGTCAGTAGGGTGTGGTTGATGGAGCCGAGGTAATGCCGGCTGACGACCACTACCGGCACGTTCAGGGCCTGGATCAGGTCGATGATCAGCAGGCCCGGCGCGAGCGGCACCAACACGCCGCCGGCCCCCTCGATGATGAGCGACCGCCCGGCCGTTTCGGGGCGCGCGGCCAGAATGGTGTCGAGCGAGAGCGTCAACCCTTCGGCCGCCGCCGCCGCGTGGGGCGAGGCGGGCATTTGCAGCCGGTAAGCCTCCGGGTGGCAGCGGGCGCCGGGCACGAGCGCAGCCAGGGTACCGCCGTCGGTGGCGGGTTCGGTGCCGGCCTGCACGGGTTTCCAGTAGTCGGCAATCAGGGCGCGGGTCAGGATGGCCGCTACCACGGTCTTGCCGACATCAGTGCCGATGCCGGTTACGAAAAAGGAGGGGGGAGGAATGCACATTGGCGCGAAGAACGGGAGAGATTGGCAGTAACCCAAGGTCTGGGCCAACTTAGCGCTCCTTGCCGTCAGTTGGTCGGAGCTGTTGAGAAGAGCAAAAAACTTTCGTCGTCGTCGGCTACAAACCGCGCAATCCGTTCGCTATTGGCGCGGAATAAGTCCGCAATCACCCGGGTACGAGCATTGCCCAATGCGAGGCCGATAACTTTTGGTGGGGCGCCGTGCAGGAAACTGCGTTGCCGAAAGTCTTTATCCTTCGACACCAGTAGAAATCCGTTGGTTTTCGCGAATGCCCAGATCAGGCCATCCGGCTTGCCAGCCAACCCCAGTGCGTTAACGTGCTGACTACCGGGGAAGTGAGGCTCCAGGATCCGGGGCAGTAACGTACTCAGGTTCTCATCGAACAGCAGCTTCATCGGTCACGCTGAATTAAGCAGCGGCCAAGCGCCGCTCTCTCGCCGCTGCAAAAGCGATTGCCGCCCGGAAGTGGATGGGTTGTAAAGACGGAAACTCGTCCAGCATTTCGGCTTCCGTCATTCCACCGGCTAAATAATCCAGAATATCGTAAACCGTAATTCGGGTTCCCGCCAGACACGGCTTGCCGTTGCGAATGTCAGGCGTGATGGTGATGTATTGGTCGAAACTCATTGGTCACTTCGGCTAGCAGCAGGCACTTGAAAGAATGTCTTGAAGACCGCGCACGTGTCGGCTTGGTTCAGTCACTGATTTCTGGGTTAAGGGTGTGACTGATGCTGGTAGGGCGGGAAAATCAATCGATATCAAACGGAAAAAGGGCCTCTACCTCCATCGACCAACCGGGCACGGCCGGCTCGGCTTCGGCGCGTTCGCCCCGGCGGTAACGGACGGGCTGGCCCGGCGCGTCGGCCCGGTACACGCGCACTACGTCGGCGGAGAGCATATCCACATCCCACACGACGAGGGTGCCGGCGGCGAAATAATCCGCCCGTTTGGCAGCCATCTCGGCTTCCGCAGCGGCGTCGTAATCGTGCTCGCCGCGCACTTCCACCGCGAAAACAGGGGCGCCTTCCAGAAACTTCATCCCCGTAGGGCGCCCCGTGTGAAAGGCCGCGTCCGGGGAGAAAGACTTGCGGTTGGGGAGGTTGACGAGGAAGCCTTTATTGTCGGCCAAAGCAACGCCCGTGCGGGTGCGCCGCGCGTATTCGCGCAGGCTGGAATAAATCTCGTCGGCGGCGTAGCCGGGGATATAGCCGGTAGGTGACATTTCGACTAGCTGGCCGTTGAGGATTTCGGCTTTGGCGGAGGTGGCGAGCAGCGCGGCGGTACTCATAACTCGGGGGCAGATTTTAAGGTAATAGCAATAAAGCAGCTTCCTCAGCGATCGGGAATTGCTCTCGCTATTGATCAGCCGCAAACGACAAACACGCCCGAATGTCTTCGGAGGTAAGGTCCTGGAAATCTTCCAGGATTTCCTGCTCGGTCATCCCGCTGGCTAGATATTCCAGCACATCATAGACGGTAATGCGCAGGCCGCGAATGCACGGCTTGCCGCCGCGCTTGTCCGCTTCGATGGTGATGAGGTGGTCGTAGGTCATTGGGAGTAGCTTAAACTTTCCATCAGTTGGCGGATAATGCTCAAGTCGTCGGGGCTCAACTCAAACCATTCGCCTCGCACTCTTTTTGAGGCAAATGCTGTGTGGAGTTGCTTTTCAACCTGCGCAGGGGCTAGCCATTTAGCAATCAGCGAAATTTCTGGCTCTTCAGCTTGTAAGGTTTTTTCCCGGTACCCAGGATTGACGCTGCGCCCCAGCTTGTAGTAGCCGTTTCGCTGATTATGCATTAGGTACACGTATTGTGATGTGCTTGAAATCGTTTCGACAAAGGCAGGCGCTGTAGGGGCATTTTCTTTGACCGACTTCTCTTCGATAAACATCAGAAATTCGTGAAACATATCGCGAAGTTGCTCTGTGTACTCTGGCGTGGGCAGCGCCACCGACGTCGGCCGCGCACTGGCTGGCTGGGCACCACTACCAATGGCCGCGCGCACGTCGGCCGGGGTGGGCATTTCGTCGCGTAGGTCGGCTTTGCTGAACACTTCGTCCACGGCCTTTCGGATGCGGTCAAGACGGAGATTAAGGGCGTTGGCGTTCGGCTCGGCCGTGTAGATTAGCCGCGCGCCCGGCTTGGGCTTCCGGCCGGCGGCTACTGCTTGTCGGTCGCGCTCTGGCTGCCAGTGCGCCACCGCGCACCTCACGCCAGTGGCGACGGCGTTAAGGCGCGTGTGACCGGCACCATAGCCGCCTTTGGGCCAGTACACATCCACCGTGACACCGGTGCGGCCTTGAGTATCGGCGCGGGCGGGCCGCAGACGGAAAGTGAGGGTGTAGCGCATAGGCGGGCTATCTGCCAGTGGTGTAATGTGAACGCCTACTTCAACCCCATCTCCCCAATAATCCCCGCAATCTTAGCGTCCAGTTCCGCGCCCACTTTATCGTAATCCGCCGCTGACTTCAGCTCGCTCCGTACGCTGAAATAGAACTTGATTTTCGGCTCGGTGCCGCTGGGGCGGGCGGAGACTTTGGTACCGTCGGCGGTCAGGAACTGGAGTACATCGGACGGGTCGTAACCTTCGAGTTTGGTGCGGGTTCCGGTGGCCAGATCGAGGGCTTCGGACGTGGTGTAATCCAGCGCCGTAACCACCGGCGAGCCGCCGATCTGCCGGGGCGGATTGGCGCGCAGGTCGCGCATCATTTCTTTGATTTCGTCGGCGCCGCGCGGGCCTTTTTTGGTGAGCGAAATCAGCCCTTCCTTGCGATAGCCGAACTCGGTGTACATCGCCACGAGGGCATCCTGAAGGGTTTTGCCCTGGTCGCGCATCACGGCGGCCAGCTCCGCAATCAGGCAGCAGGCGGCCACGGCGTCCTTGTCGCGCACTTCCTGGCCGATCAGGAAACCGTAGCTTTCCTCGCCGCCGCAGATAAAGGTTTCGCCGAGCTTTTCGCGCTCCCGGATCACCTGCGCGATGTACTTGAAGCCCGTCAGGGTCAGGTGGCAGGGCACGTGGAGCGCCGCCGCCATTTCGTTGATCAGATCGGTCGTGACGATGGTGTTGCAGATGTACTCGCGGCCCGTCAGGCGGCCGGCGTCGCGCCAGCTCGTGAGCAGATAATACACCAGCAGCGCGGCGGTTTGGTTGCCGTTGAGCAGCACCCATTCGCCCTGCGCGTTTTTGATGCCCGCGCCCACGCGGTCGGCGTCGGGGTCGGTGGCGAGTACCAAGTCGGCATCGGTGGCTTTGGCCAGGTCGAGGGCCATCTGCATCGCCGGTTTTTCCTCCGGATTGGGCGACACTACGGTCGGGAAGTTGCCGTCCGGCGTGGCCTGCTCCTGCACAATCCGGACGTTCTGGAAGCCGAACCGCTTCAGCGCCGACGGCACGAGCGTGATGCCGGTGCCGTGAATCGGGGTGAAGACGATGCCCAGGTCGCGCTGGCGGTCCACCACTTCGGGCTTCACGCTCAGGCCCTGCAACATCTGCAGATACGGCTCATCGACGAGCGCATCAATTTCGTGAATCAGCGCCGGATTACCGGCGAACTTGATGTCATCCACCGACTGAATCGCGTTCACTTCCGTGATGATGGCCTTGTCGTGCGGGGGCGTCACCTGCCCGCCGTCCTGCCAGTACATCTTGTAGCCGTTGTACTCTTTCGGGTTATGCGAAGCTGTGATGACGGCGCCGCTCTGGCAGCCCAGGTGGCGAATGGCGAACGAGAGCTCGGGCGTCGGGCGCAGGGCGCTGAACAGGAAAACCTCGATGCCGTTGGCCGAGAAGATGCCCGCCGCGACGCGCGCAAACTCCGGCGAGTTCAGCCGCGAATCGTGGGCAATGGCGACGCGAATCGGCTCATCCGGAAACGATTGCCGCAAATAATTGCACAGCCCCTGCGTGGCGGCGCCCAGGGTGTAGCGGTTCATCCGGTTCAGGCCGGCGCCCATAATGCCGCGCAGGCCGCCGGTGCCGAATTCGAGGGTGCGGTAAAAAGCATCGGTGATGGCGTCGGCGTCGCCACCGGCCACCAGTTGGCGGATTTCGGCTTTGGAAACGTCGTCGTAGGAGCCGGCGAGGTAGGCGTCGATTTTGGCTTGAATGGCGGGGGCGAGCATCGGTAGGGGCAAGGAAAAAACGGGGGATAATTGGGCGGGCAAGTTAGCGCGGTTTCGGCCGTGGTGCCGAAGCGGAGGGCCGCGCGGCCTCGTCACGCAAAAGGGCCACCCCGCCCGAACGGAGTGGCCCTCAGCGTTGTGTTCCCCGTGGGGAAGCTCAGTCCACTACCAGCCGGGCTGTGCGGCCGTCAGCGGCGCGCACCGTGTACACGCCTGGTGCCAGACCGCGCAGATCGAGGTTGCTGGTTTCTGATCGTTCGTTGCTGGTCCGGACCACCCGGCCCGTAGCATCGAGCAACTGCCCGACCGTGCCGGCGGGCAGGCCGCTGATTCGGACGTTTTCGTGCGCCGGGTTCGGCCAGACGCTGAGCGGAGCCGAAACGACGTCCGGGGTGGTCAGGCCGGTGGGCCGAATGGGGTTGAAAATCAGCGCGAACCGTTCGCGCAGCTCGCCGGGTTGGCCGGCGCGGAACGTCAGCCTTGGTTGCCGGGCGAGGTCGTAGCGGGTGCCGGTGAGGCGGTCGAGCAGCGCCACGGTCACGCCGTCGAGGTTCAGCCGCTGGCCGAGCGCCAACTCGTAGGCGCCGGCCTGGGGCAGATCGGCGAGCAGCTCCACGGTGGTGGGCTGGGTCAGCAGGGTTTCAGGCAGGCCATTGACGGCCAACTCGTCGGCCTGCGGCGTCAGGCTGACCAGGGTCGGGACGCCCACATTGCGGCCGGGCACGGGGCCGTCGAACCGGTCGTCGAGGGCCGGAGTGGCGCCGGCGTCGGCGTACACGAAAGCTTCGGATACGGCCGCAGCCGGCGCGCCGACGGCGTGCAGCGACAGGCTCAGCATTGGGCGGGTGTCAAGTGCGGCGCGGTAGTGCGGCGGATTAGCGTAGGATGTCAGCCGAAGGCCATTGGTGAACGTGAACGTGAGGGGCCCGGTACCCGTGACGCGGGCAAAGAAGGCCTGGCCCATCGCCACGTGGCCGTTCGGCAGCGAGCCGATACCGGCGGCGCGCGTCAGGTAAAGGCCATTGTTGCCGCCGGTAGACTGGTACACGGAAATGGAGTTGCTCATCCCTGTTGGAATCTGCCCCGGCCCGGGGCCCGGCACGGCCAAATCCCAACCAAGGGGCGCCGGGTAGGGGTTGCCGAGCAGGTGCCAGCCGCTTTTCTGGGTGTTGCCCAGGAAGGCGCCGGTGCGTGTCAGGTTCGTCATCGGCAGGTTGCCATTGCCGAGCGTGCCGTTGAAATCGGGCGTGACGGGGTTCATATACACCGAATAGCCCCGGCCCGGTGTCAGCGGATCACCAAGCGTGAGGGGCGAAAACCAGCCGTAGCTGAAGTTGGCGCTGGTGGGTTTGAGCGTCTCGTTGAAGCCGTAAATGTTAGCGAAGGGCGTGGGCATTGGATTCGTCTGCGCGTCGAAAGCGGGGTTGACGATGGGCGTGTAAGCCCCCACGCCCGTCGTCTGGAGGTCACTCACGGTCGAACCACTCACCGGGGCCGTCATATGGCGGTAGCCCAGGCCGGGCGCCAGGCCGGGCGTGATGTAGCGCTGGACCGTAGTCGTGCTGCCCAGCACCGCCCCGGCGCCGGCATTGACCACCATCGCCGTCTGCGCGACCGTCGAGAGCAGCGTCAGATTTTGCCCGCCGAGGGTGAAGTTACCACTGGTGGCCGTCAGCGTCAGCAGGCGCGTGATACTGGCGGCGGTGGTCAGGCTCAATCCGCTGGGGGCGTTCACGGTCAGGTCGCGGGCGCCGGTTAGGCCGTTGCCGGTGACCTGCGCGCCGCTGGGCCGCAGGTACTCGTAGTCGGCGGTGGGGCTGTAGGAGCGCGTGCCCGTGACGCGGATGCACCCGGTGTTGCCGGCCAACGTGATGCCTTGGTTGTGGCAGATGGTGAGCTTCGCGCCCGGCTGGAGCGTGAACGTGCCCAGGCCGTAGAGCAGGAAACAGCCGTCGTTCCAAACGCCGCCAGTCTGCACTACCACGTTGCCGGTCGCGATCTGGTTGCCCGTGAGGGTGGCGTTGCCGGTGCCGGTCACGGTGATGTTGTGCCACGGGCCATTGGGTACGTTCATCGTCGTGCTGATGATGAGGTCGGGAAACTCGTTGAAGCGCACCACCAGCGCGTTGAGCGAGCTTTCGACTCCCAGCAGATCCACGTCGCCGTCGGCGTCGATATCGGCCAGCGCCAGCCCGCGCGGGTTGCCGCCGATCAACTGCGTCGAGCCGAGGCCGAACGTGCCCGCGCCGTTGTTGAGCAGCACGACCGTGTTGGGACTGCCGAAGACCATCGCCACCAGGTCTAGGTCGCCGTCGCCGTCCACGTCGGCTGCTTTCAGGTCGTAGCCGATGCCCCCGATGCTGATGGTCTGCGTCCCGCTGAACGTGCCGCTGCCGTTGTTGACTCGGATGCTCACGTCGGAACCGAAGGCCGTCGCCGTCGCCAGGTCGAGGTCGCCGTCGGCGTCAAAGTCGGCCAGCACCGCCGCATTGATGCCGCCGGAGGCCGTTGTCACGTTGCTCAGGCCGCCGAACGTGCCCGCCCCGGTGTTGAACCGCACGTGGGCGATGCTGCTGGTAATCTCGCCGGCCACCAGATCGAGGTCGCCGTCCGAGTCTATGTCACCCATCGCCAGTGCGTGAGCCAGTCCCGCGATGCTGGTGCCGCCCGTGCCGCTGAAAGCGCCCGCGCCGTTGTTGAACCGCACCTGCACCCCAAAGTTGTAGTCGGTGATCACCAAATCGAGGTCGCCGTCGGCGTCCACGTCGGCCAACCGACCCTGCGTCGCTGATGAGCCGCCGGGCAGCTGCGTTGCGAGGCTGACAGCGAAGGTCCCCGTGCCGTTGTTGAGGCCCACATAGGCCGCGCCCGCGCTCTGGTGGACGGTCACGAAGTCGAGGTCGCCATCGTTGTCGAGGTCGCCGGTCGTGATACCATTGGGCGAATTGGGCAGTGTGGCAGTGGTACCGAGACTGAACCCGCCGCTGCCGTTGTTGAGCCACGCTTCCACCAGATTGGAACTGAAGCCGACTACCAGGGCGTCCACGTCGCCGTCGTTGTCTACGTCGGCTGCCGCCACGTCGCTCAAATTGACGCCCGCCGACGCGTAGGTTGTGCCGTTGACGAACACGCCCGGCCCCGTGCCGGCCGCCGCCGTGAACTGATAGACGTGGCCCGGCGCCAGGTTCTGGGTGGCCGGGGCGTTGGTGGCGGCGGTCGTCGTCGTCACGCTTACCACCTCGCCGGGCTTGAAGTTCACGTTCGGGTTCACCGTAATCGTGGCACCGCTCACGCTGATGCCGCCGCTTTTCTTGCCGCCGGCCTGGGCCGAGAACACCTTGACCGAGTTGGCCGACAGCGGCGCGTTCAGCACCGGCTGGCTGAACGTCACGTCCACGTTCGTGGCCACCGGCACATTGAGCGCGTTGCGCGTCGGGGCCAGCGCCGTGATGACGAAGGGCGGCAGTTGGTTGAGACGCACGTTGATCTGTGCCAGGTTGGCATCGGCGGCCACGAAGTCGAGGTCCAAATCATTATCGAGGTCGCCCACGGCCAGGCTGAGCATATTCTGGCCTAACGGTACCACAAGGGGGCTGCCGTACACGCCAAACGTGTTGATTGCCACCAGGGCCGCCCCCGGGAAGATGCGCGTCGCCACGAGGTCGAAGTCGCCGTCGCCGTCCACATCGGCGGGGTTCACATCGAAAGTGCCCGCGCCGCTGCTCACGCTGTTGGTAAAGCCGGGGAAAGCCCCGCCGCCGAGGTTGGGCGCCAGTTCTACGCCGTTGCCGGCCACCAGCAGATCGGGGAAGCCGTTGGCGTCGTAGTCGGCCACGGCGATATTCCAGGGTTGGCCTGCCGTGGGCATATCCTGTCCGCCGCTTAAGCCTCCCACACCATCGTTTAAGCGCACGCTCACGGAGTTGGCGGTGTGGTTGGTGGCGGCCACGTCGAGAAAACCATCCATATTAAAATCGCCCACAGCGAGCCCCTGACAGCCCGTGCCGGTGGCGTAGTTGCCGCCCCCGCTGAAGGCCCCCGCGCCGTTGCCGAAGCGCACGCTCACGTTGTTGCTGCTGTAGTTGGCCGTGATGAGGTCGAGGTTGGCGTCGCCGTTCATATCGGCCAGCGTGATGCCGTAAGCGCCGCCACCCAGCGGCGTGGTGGTCAGGGCAAAGGCCCCCGCTCCGTTGTTGGTCAGCAGCCCGACAACACCCGCCCAGCTCGATACGGCAATGTCGAGGTCGCCGTCATTGTCGATATCGCCCACGGCACAGCGGCGCGGCAAGCCGAGGCTGATCGTCGGGCCAGTGGGGTTGAACAGCCCGCCGCCCGTGCCCATTCGTACCGTCACGGTGCCGGGGAAGAAGTTGGCCGTTACCAGATCGAGGATGCCATCGTTGTTGAAATCGCCCAGCTCCACGCCGTCGGCGTTAGCCGCCACGGGTACATCGGGCTTGGCGATAAAGTTGGCTGGCCCGCCCGTGGCCGCAGCCGTGAACTGCCACGTCCGGCCCTGGGGCAGCGTGTTCAGCGTCAGGCTCGTGGCCTGATTGGTCACGGTGGCGCTGATGACCTCGCCGGCGCGGAAGTCGTTCGTCGGGTCGAGCTGGAGGGTATTGTGGTACGCACTGCGGCTCGCCGCCAGCCGGCCGCCTCGCTGGGCCGAAAACACCTGGAGCGAGTTGAGCGACGTGGGCAGACCATCCATCGCCTGGTTGAAGTAGGCGTAGAGGTTATCGGTGCGGGCGCCCGTCAGCAGCGGCCAGCCCGGCAGGCGGCGGGTGCTTTCCAGGGAGGGCGCGTTGAAGCGCAGCAGCAGTTCCGTGGGGCTGCGTGCAATGACGTCGAGATCGCCGTCGGCGTCGAGGTCCGCCAGAAGCAGCCGGGCCGATGGCACCGTCTGACTGAGTGTGTACTGCAGGTATTGCAGCCGCAGCCGGCTGAAGCTCGGTCCCGGCACGTTGGGCCACACGCTCACCATCGCGTGGCCGCCGTTATCGACGGTGGTCACGATGTCGGGTTGGCCGTCGGCGTCCACATCGCCGATTTTCAGGTCCATCACCGGCCCGTCGAGCAGGAAGGTCAGCCCGCCGAAGGTGCCGCTGCCGTTGTTGTACATCACGATTGACCCCAGGTTGGAGGGGCAGGCAATCGCCGCATCGAGGTCGCCGTCGAGGTCCAGGTCACCCATCTCCAAGGCCGTCGGCACGAAGCCCGACAGGCTCGACACGGGGCCGGGCGTGAAGACGCCGCTGCCGTTGTTGAGGTACGTCAGCACCTGGCTCGTGGTGCTGGTCACCGTCACCACGTCGAGGTCGCCGTCGTTGTCCACGTCGGCCAGCTTGCCGTCGGCAGGGGCGGTAGGCAGGGTGTAGGGTACTGACAGGTTGAACGTACCGAGGAAATTGTTGCGGTGCGTTACGAAGCCGTTGTTACCGGTGCCGGTGTGCCACGTCACGACGTCCTGGTCGCCGTCGCCGTCCAGGTCGCCTGCATCCACGCGATGCAGGCCTGCCGCGCCGGCGCTGTAAAAGAAGTTCGTACCTAAGAAGCCGGTGCCGCTATTGAGTTGGATGACGAAATCGTTGCTGAGGTTGATCGTCACCAGGTCGGTGTCACCGTCGCCGTCGAAGTCGGCCCCGCACATATCAATCCCGCCGGCATGACTGCCAGCGAAGCCCTGGGGCACCAGACCACCCGTGCCCAGGTTGCGGTACAGGGTTATTTGGCCCGTCGCCGTTTCGCCGATGAGTGCATCAAGGTCGCCGTCGCCGTCCACGTCGCCCACGTACTCGCCGCCCGTCGGGCTACCCACCGGCAGGTCGTTCTGATTCGGCGGCGAGAAATAGCCCTGCCCGGTGCCGCTCGTGGCGGCGGTGAAATCGTACACGTGGCCCTTCGCCAGGAAAAAGCCATTGAGTGCCTGGGCGGCCGAGGTGACGCTCACGCGCACCCGCTCACCAGCGAGGAAGTTGGCGGTGGGGGCGAAGACGAGGTGATTGCTGCTGCCGAAGGGTGTCCCGGCGCGCCGCCCGCCGCTCTGTTCGCCAAATACGCGCACCGACCCCAGCGACGACGGCGACGAACTCATCGGCTGACTGAACGAGATGCTTACGCCCCCGCTGGGGGAGGCGGTTACGTCATTGCGGGTCGGCATCAGCCCGGTGACGGTCGGGGCCTGCGCGAAGCCCGGGCCTGGTATGGCCAGCAGCGCGCTCAGGGCCAGCAGTTGCCGGCCGGCAGAGTAAAAATTCTTCATTGGTTTGGATGGTGAAGATGAGTGTAAACCAACTCCGCGCCCCGGTCAGGCGCGGTAAAACCGCAGGAAGGCAGGCAGGCAGGATACAGGGGTATCCCGCAACAAGGGGTAACTTTTTTAAACCGAAGCCGAATACTTGGCCACCGTTTCGCCATCTGAAGGCGACGGGTAGCAGGCTTCGTCAGGGAACAGCGAGTGGGTGCGGCTATTCAATGATCAGCCGGGCCGTGCAGCCGTCGTTGGCGCGCACCGTATACACGCCGGCCGGCAGGCCGCGCAGGTTCACGTTTCTGGTTTCTGGTTGCTCGTTACTGGTTCGGACCACCCGGCCCGTGGCGTCGAGCAGTTGCACGGCGGTGCCGGTGGGCAGGCCGCTGATCCGGACGTTTTCGCGCGCCGGGTTTGGCCAGAGCGTGAGCGGAGCCGAAGCGGCGTCCGGCGTGGTCAGGCCGGTGGGTCGAATCGGGTTGAAAACCAACGCGAACCGTTCGCGTATCTCGCCGGGTTGGTCGGCGGTGAACGTCAGGCCGGGCTGCCGGGCGAGGTCGTAGCGGGTGCCGGTCAGGCGGTCGAGCAGCGCTATCGTCACGCCGTCGAGGTTTAGCCGCTGGCCGAGGGTTAGCTCGTAGGCGCCGACCTGGGGCAGGTCGGCGAGCAGCTCCACGGTGGTGGGCTGGGTCAGCAGGGTTTCGGGCAGGCCATTGACGGCCAGCTCGTCGGCCTGGGGCGTCAGGCTCACGAGGGTGGGGTTGCCCACGTTGCGGCCGGGCACGGGGCCGTCGAACCGGTCGTCGAGTGCCGGGGTGGCGCCGGCTTCGGCATACACGAACGCTTCGGACACGGCCTCGGCCGGGGCGCCGACCGCGTGCAGCGACAGGCTCAGCACCGGCCGCGTGGCAGGCGCGGCGCGGTAATGCGGCGGGTTAGCGTAGGACGTCAAGCGCAGGCCGTTGGTGAACGTGAACGTGACGGGCCCGGTACCCGTGACGCGGGCAAAAAACGCCTGGCCCATCGCCACGTGGCCATTCGGCAGCGAGCCGATGCCGGCGGCGCGCGTCAGGTAGAGGCCATTGTTGCCGCCCGTGGACTGGTACACGGAAATCGAGTTACTCATTCCCACCGGAATCTGGCCGGGCGTCACCAGGTCCCAGCTGATGGGTGCCGGGTAGGGGTTGCCCAGCAGGTGCCAGCCGCTTTTCTGGGTGTTGCCCAGGAAGGCGCCGGTGCGCGTCAGATTCGTCATCGGCACGGGGCCGGTGCCCAGCGTACCCACAAAGTCGGGCGTCAATGGGTTCATATACACCGAATAGCCCCGGCCCGGCACCAGCGGATCGCCAAGCGTGAGGGGTGAAAACCAGCCGTTGACGAAGTTGGGGTCGGTGGGGCCGCCGCGCGTTTCGTCGAAGCCGAAGATGTTCGGGAACAGGTTCAGCGGCAGTACGGGCGTGGGCAGGGGGTTGTAGGCAGGGTTCACGTAGGGTGCGTAGCCGCCGACGCCCGCCACAGCCAGGTCACTTACGGTCGAGCCACTCACCGGGGCCGTCATATGGCGGTAACCGACACCCGGCGCCAGCGCGGGGGTGAGGTACCGCTGCACGATGGCCGTGTTGCCGGTCACGGTGCCCGTGCCGGCCACGACCACCATCGCCGTCTGGCCGGCCGTCGAAAGCAACGTCAGCGCCTGCCCACCGAGCGCGAAATTGCCGCTGGTGGACGTGATCGTGAGCAGACGCCCAACACCGGCATTGCTGGTCAGACTGAGGCCGCTGGGCGCATTCACGGTCAGGTTGCGGGCACCCGTGAAGCCGTTGCCGGTGATTTGGGCGAGGCTGGGGTTGAGGTAGGTGTAATCGGCGGTGGCGCTGTACGTCCGCGCGCCTGCCACTTGAATGGCTCCGGTAGCACCCGTCAGGCTGATGCCTTGCGGGTGGCAGACATTCAGGATGGCGCCCGTCTGGAGCGTGAACGTGCCGGGGCCGCCGAGCGTGAAGCAGCCGTCGTTCCAGACACCGCCGGTCTGCACCACCACGGCGCCGGTCACGGTTTCGGGGCCGGTGAGGGTGCCGTTGCCGGTGCCGGTCACGGTGATGTTGTGCCACGGGCCGGGCGGCACGTTCATCGTGGTGCTGATGATGAGGTCGGCGTATTCGTTGAACGCCACGGCCACCGTGCCGCCGGAGTTGGTGCCGAGCAGGTCGAGGTCATTGTCGCCGTCAAAGTCGGCCACGGCCATTCGGAGCAGCGTCGTGGGGATGTCGAGCACGCCCGAGAAACTGCCCCCGCCGTTGTTGAGGCGCACGCGCAGCGGGTCGCCCTGGCTGTTGATGAGCAGGTCGAGGTCGCCGTCGCCGTCGATGTCGGCCAGGTTGACATCCTGTTGGTTGAAGCCCGCCGCAATGGTCGAACTGACGGCAAAGACGCCCGCGCCGTTGTTGAGGCAGATGCGTGCGGGCGCGCCCAGCGCGTCACCGAGGGCCACGTCCGGGTCGCCGTCGCCGTCCACGTCGCCTACCGTCAGGCAGTTGAGCAGCCCGCCCAGGTTCAGGGTACTCCCCGCGCTGAAGTTGCCGGTGCCGTTGTTCAGATACGTGCTGAGGCTGCTACTGAACACCACCAGTAAGTCAAGGTCGCCGTCGCCGTCGGCATCGCTCAGCGTCACGTCGTTCACCGGGCCGCCAAGAATGGTCGAAGCCGCCCCAAACGTGCCGTTGCCGCTATTGAAGGTGCGGAAGACGGCGTTATTGGCCCCCGCCAGGCAGTCGATATCGCCATCACCGTCGATATCGCCGACGGTTATCCACCGGGTCAGGGCGCCGGTAGTTACGTCCTGGGCGCCACTGAACACGCCCGCGCCGTTGTTGAGGCGGATGCTGATCGAGACGCCGGTATTATTGGCCGTCACGAAATCCACGTCGCCGTCGCCGTCCACGTCGGCCGCGGCAAGGGTGGTCGGCTCGGTACCGGTCGTTACCGAAGTGCCCGCCACGAATGGCCCCGGCCCGTTATTGAAGTACGGCGTGACGAGGTTGTTGAAATAATCGGCCACGAGGGCATCGGCGTCGCCGTCGCCGTCAATATCGGCCGCTACCGGCGCTGCCGCCGGGCCGGTGCCCGCCAGCGACCAGCCGCCATTGAACACCCCCGGCCCCACGCCCGCCGCTGCCCGGAACTGGTGGACGTGCCCTTGCAACAGCGGATTCAACGGGAAGTTGTTCGCCGCCTGTGCATTGGTGGTCATCGTGGCGCTCACCAGTTCGCCGGGCCGGAAGTTGGCGGTGGGGTTGAAGATGATCGCGTTGCCCGCCACGGAGCCGGCGCCTGCGCGGCGCCCGGTTTCGCCCCCAAACACCCGCGCCGAGTTGGCCGAAGCCGGCGCGTTGCTCATCGGCTGGTCGAAAGTGAAAGTCAGATTCGTGGTGGGCAGCACGAACGGCTGGTGCGAAGTGGGCGCGGTCGAGAGCAGCACCGGCGGCGTGGGCAGTGGCGGCGGGGTGTTTTGGTTCAGCAACACGTTCACGGTGCTGTTGCCGGTGGACGAGGCTAAGAAGTCGATATCGCCGTCGTCATCCAGGTCGGCCGTCGTCAGGTTCAGCACCGATGCGCTTACGGGCGTGACGGCGCCCGCCGCGAAACTTAGCCCGAAGCCGGTATTGAGGTACGCCTTCACCTGCGCGGGCGTAGTGGTGGACGCCAGTACGTCGAGGTCGCTGTCGCCGTCGATATCGCCCGTAGCCACGTCATTGACCTGCGTACCGGCGCCGCCGAGGCTGATAAAACCCGCGAACGCGCCGCCGCCGAGGCCAATGGCGCGCTCCACGCCATCACCGGCCACCACGAGGTCGAGGATGCCGTCGGCGGTGATATCGGCCAGGGCCACGTTGCGCGGTTCGCCGAGGGTGGTCAGGTCGGCGCCAGTGAGGCTGAATGTGCCGAGGCCGTCATTCAGTCGGATGCCCACCGTGCCGCCGCCGTAGGAGCCGGCCACGAGGTCGAGGTCGCCGTCGTTGTCCACGTCGCCCACGGCGACGCTGGTGCAGGGCGTGGCCATCACGATGCTCTGGGAGCCGCTGAACGCCCCGGCGCCGTTGCCGATACGGATGCTGGCCGAGCCGAAGAAGTTGGCCGTCAGTAGGTCGAGGTTGCCGTCGGCGTTCACATCGGCCAGGGCCGGTTCCTGCGGATTGCCCGGAATCACCAGCCCCGCACCCAGCGCGAAGGTGGCGTTGCCGGCGTTGATCAGGAAGCGTACCGAGACGGACGGCGAGTTGAGGCCGGTGGTCACGGCCAGGTCGATATCGCCGTCGTTGTCCACGTCACCGGCGGCCAGCCCGCGCGGCGTGGTGCCGGCCAGCGCGAAGGTGCCGGGCACGGCGAACGCCCCACCGCCGGTGCCCAGGCGCACGGTTACGGAAGCGCCGGTGGCGTTGGAAGTAGCTTCATCCAGCGTCCCGTCGCCGTTGAAATCAGCCGCGACCACGCCGTTGGGCGCCGCGCCGGTGGGCAGGCTGGCGGCGGCGCTGAAGAAGCCCAGCCCGCCAGTGGCCGCCATCGTGAACTGCCATACCAGCCCGCGCGGCGGGACGATATTCGTCGGGTAGCTAATGTTCGCCGTCGTGGCGCTCACGCTCACCACCTCACCGGGGCGGAAAGCCACGGCCGGAGTGAACACGCCGACGCCGCCGGTGTAGGTGGAGCCTGCGCGACGTCCGCCAGCCTGTGCCGAAAACGCCGCAATGGGGGGAGGGGCCACGGTGTTAAGGGACTGATTGGCCCCCCAGGCAATTAACCCAATGTATGGATAAGGGTTTGACGACACGTTTATGGCGTTGGGCAGCGGCTGTAGCGCCTGCAGCCGCATCACCGGCTCGTTGTACAGCTGAAAAACCCGCTGGCCGCAATACGCCAGCAGGTCAATGTCGCCGTCGCCGTCGAGGTCGCCGGGCAAGAGTCTGACGTTAATGGCAAGGTTGAATCCGTCAGTAGTCAGGCGCTGTTGGCTCCAGGTCAGGCCGGGGCCGCCGAGCAGGCAGCCCATACCGGTTTGCAGGAAGCCGTAGTAGCTGGTGTAGAGTAGGTCCGTCCAGCCGTCGCCGTTCACGTCGGCTACCTGCCAGTCAAATACCTGACTGCTCACCAGAATCGTCGCCACGACGGGCGTGTTGCCCAGGGTGCCGGTGCCGTTATTGGCGTACACGAGAAACTGGTTAGTATAGCCCAGTGCCGCGTCGAGGTCGCCGTCGTGGTCGAAGTCAGCCAGCCGTACCGCCCCCGCACCAGCCGGCAGATTCAGCACCGGGCCGAGTGTAAAGGTGCCGCTGCCGTTGTTGGATAGCGTCAGTACGTGGGAGCCCGGAGGGGCGAGCGGTATCGGGAACGACGCGAGCAGTGCGAGGTCGAGGTCGCCGTCGTTATTCATATCGCCTACTTCCAGGCTGACGGCCGTATCGGAGCCGTTGGCGAAAGCGGTCAGGAGCGTGAACGCGCCCGTGCCGTTATTGGCGAAGAGGCGCACCAGCGGCTGGCCTGCCTGGTAGGGGTAAGTGGCGGCGAGATCGAGGTCGCCGTCGGCGTCGAAGTCGCCGAGCCGTAGCTCCTTGATTTGCCCGACACCCGTGGCTACGGGCGTAGCGAAGGTGAAGGTGCCCGCGCCGTTGTTTTTCCAGAGCAGCACCTGGCTATTGAGCGCATCGCCGATGAGCAGATCCATATCGCCGTCGCCGTCCACGTCGGCGGTTTGCGGCGAGACGAGCGTCAGGCCCGTGCCCTGCGTCAGAAAGGCGTGGAAGACCATCCCGCCGGTGCCGGTGTTGCGGTACACGCCCACCACGCCATCGGGCTGAACGGAGAGCAGGTCGAGGTCGCCGTCGCCATCGATATCCGGGATCACCGCGCCGGTAGAGGCGATGGCGAGGCCCGCGCCTTGCCCATAAAAGCCCTGCCCGGTGCCGCCGGCCGCCGCCGTGAACTGCGTCACCTGCCCGGTGGCGAGGTTGAAGCCGCCGCTGCTTTGGGCGGCCGTGGTGACGGTGGTGCTGATGCGCTCGCCGGCATTCGCCGCCACCGTGGGGCTGAAAAGCAGCTTATTGGTGATGGCCGACCCGGTGCCGGCTTTGCGCCCGCCCACCAGCGAGCCGAACATCCGCACCGAACCCGTCGAGCCGGGCGCGCCGCTCATCGTTTGGCTGAACGTGAAGGATTGCAGCGAGTTGGCGCCCGCCGCGTAGGCGTTGCGCGTGGGCAACACGCTGCTGATAGTGGGCACCTGCCCGTGCACGGGCAATGCCGATGCACCGGCCAGCAGCGCGCTCAGGGCCAGCAGTTGCCGGCCCGCGATGTAAAGCTTCCTCATCGGTTAAATATGGAAATGGTGAACAGGAAACCGATGCAGCACCCCGGTCGGGTGCGGCTGAAAATCAGCAGGAAGGCGTAGGTTGAGCACGGATGCCCCGCGCAAGGTACGGTTTTTTGCAACCCCTATTTTGCCCGGCTGGAGAAAATGGTTTTCCCGGCTCGGCGAAGGTGGGGGCGCCTTCGCCTCTGTTGCGTTTCAGCAGGGGCTGACGAACCGGCCAGCGGAAAGCCCGACGGCAGGGTAGGGGAGGGGCCGCGAAAATGCGAGAGGCCGTAGAGTGGCCTTATGTGGGACGGCGACGGCGAAGACTACTTGAGGGCGGCTAACGGTTTCGGCTTAGCGATGTGGTGGATTGGCTGGTGCTTCACTAAAAGTTAAAGCCAAAATGAAGTCCCGGCTGAATGAAATAGTTGGGCCACTTTTTTTCTGCCAATCTAAAAGATTCTGGAACATTGGTTCTTACAGGCCAATAACTGCATCCAATTGCTGGTTCAAAAAAGAACCGGTTTTTAAAAAATTTAAACTGGTAGCCCAAATGGAAATTTAGATACAGCGTGTATCCGTTTCCAATGGTTTTTTTGTCTTTGTCAATGTACTTTTCAAAAGCATTTAAAGCATGAAGCGATGTATAAACCCCTTTCCACCAAAAGTGCTGGTAGCCTAATGTAGGGGCAAGTATGCGTGCATGGCCAGGATAGTTTAATCCCGGGGCGTCAAATGATGGTCCGAAAGGGATACCTATCGGCCAAGAGTAAATGGACCTTTTGAATTCAAAAGAAATAACGTTTTTGAGATTTATCCTGTATCCAAAATTTAATTGTACATACTCGGGGTTGTTTGTTCGATCTAAATTCCCTAACATCAAGAGGGAACTCCCAACGAACCACCGCTTGTAAGTGCTGTCGATTTTAGCATATTGTGCTCTGAGTTGGAGCGCACTTGTCATCATTAAGACAAAAGCTGCGAACAAAATTTTTCTTTGCATTTTCCCGTTTTTTAGGTTAAAGTACGGCAAAACTAGATTGGCGGGATTCCATAACTTATTCACTTAAGTTAAGAAATAAAAATTAAATCTTTTTTTGAAGTTCTTGCGCTTAACCTGCTTAAAGCTTGGGGCCTGGTGGTGTTTCGGACTTGCTGTACGGCACGCTGTGGCCGGAGACCTCCGGCACCTGGCGTCAAACGACGGATAGACGCCAGGTGCTGGAGGCCCCCGGCCACGTACACGGACGGCGAAACCGCTCTATTGCAGCAACGAATTATCTACGATCAGCACCCCCGCAGGGGATTGTCCCTGCCGCACCAGTGGCTTGATGTGACGCGAGCGGGTGGCGCCCAGCGCGTGCGTGGGACTGGTTCAAAAAACGCGTCACGTCATCGTGGCTCATCTCCCCCTTCAGCAGACGCGACAAGGACGTGGCCGTCGCCTACTCACACGAACGCAGCAGATAATCCGTGTACAGGTCAAACGTCGTCCGCCCCCCAAAGCTAAAGTCGCAACGGCTGGCCTTGCGTAACTTCAGGGGTCAAGTATTAAAAATTAAATCCGATATTAAGGCCTGGTTCCGGAAAGATAAATTTTGACCATTTATCATCCAGTTGTTTAAACCCATTCGGTAATTTGGTGTGATAAGCACGATGAGTCATACATACGGATGGCTGAAAGAAAAATTTATCTTTAAAAAATTTAACATGATAACCAACCCGGTAGGAATTGAAAATCTGAAAACCATCGTCGATTTTCTTACCGTTGTCGTTCACAAAAACTTGCCAGGTAGGCATTACATCCAGCTGGGCATACAAACCTTTCCATAAAAATCGGGTGTAAGACGCCGTTACGCCATACTCGCGCACATACCCCGGAAATTTTTCTTCGGGTTTTTTGTAGGCCTTACTTAAAAATGGGTGAATACCATTGGGCCAGGCATACTTCCAGGTTTTTGGGGCTAATGTAATGACGTCCTTTCCAGTGATTCGGTAGCCTATATTTAGTTGAGCGAAGTTGGGTGGGTTTTCTGTATCAAGATTGCCCAATAAAACAAATAAAGAACTGCCAACGAACCACCGTTTGTAAGTGGTGTCTGTTTTAGCATATTGTGCTTTGAGTTGGAGGGTGCTTGTCAAAACCAAGGTAAAAACCAAGGCCAGCATTTTCTTTTGCATGTCTTTTTAATTAAAGTTAATTGACACTGCAAAATTGAATGCGGGTAATGCCTGAACTCGTTCACTTAAGTTAAGAAATTAAATTCAATGCTTGCTTTTTTCAAGAATCCGAGCTCTTAGTCTGCTCAGTGATTGTGGCTTTATGCCTAGATAACTCGCTAATTGGTGCTGTGAAACCCGCTGAATCAGGTCCGGTCTTTTCTGTATCAAATTCAGGTATCGTTGCTCAGGCGAAGAAGTCTTAAACCCGTCAAAGTCTATTTGTTGCTTAGCCAAAAGTTCTGCTGAAAACATTCGGCACATGGTCTCAAATTTAGGAAATTTAGTGTTTATTTCCTCTTCCATATCCGAGTTTGAAACCAGAAGGAGATTGTCTTCAAGGCAGCTTACGTAGTATTCGGACGGGGTTGTGCTTATCACACAGGGCGGGGTCAAAGCTTCCATTTCCGTGTAGAAAGCGGTTGTTTTTTCTTCTCCGTCTATTACATAATAAGTCCGAATACAGCCTTTTAAAACAAAGTAGCTGTCTTTTGACAGCTGTCCTTCTCTGAGTAAAACCGTACCTTTCTTTACCGAGCGAAATATGTCCAAAGAAACGATTGCGTCCTTCTCTTCTTCTGTCAGAGAAACGTATTTGGATATAAACTCAAGGAGCGCGTCTTGCATTGTTGGGTTGTTGTTACTGTCGTCTGTTACACTTATTATCAACGATTTGCAGCTACCCGAAGGTGGCGATTTCGAAGCACTTCACTGTCAACCAAGCACAAAATTTGATAGAAGCACAAAGCTTTATTTAACCACTGAACCGCCACTTTTGGGTAGATGCTGTTAGCAGTAGATTTTTTTTCATTTAGGTCGATAGTCTTCATTATAGTTCTTGTAGCCTATGAGTCTTGCTGTCGGAGCTAATAAGAATTTTAGCGTTTTTAAAACTGGTTTTGGAGGTGCGTCAACTGTTGGGTAAGAGTCAAATTTGTCACCAAACACAGCAAGCTGAAAAAGTATTTTAGGCGGTTTTGAATTGGTTTCGTTTTCGTCCCAAAATAAATAAATTTGAGAAAGACAATATGCAAATTACAAAGGTATTTTGCTTGTCACTACTACTATCGAATCTGTTTCGTTAAATGGTTTGTGTGGCGTGTTCTTGGGAATGACAATTGTCTGTCCAGCTGTTAATTTTTTAATTTCTGAGCCATATTGCATTGATAATGTCCCGCTTTTTACGGTGAAAGTTTCGTCAAATTTTTCGTGAATGTGTGTCACAGGCCCGGTTGACTTAGGTTGTATCTCAATGTCTGTCAATAGATTTCAATTTTCTATATTAACAACTTTTTGAGTAAGGCCTTCTAATTTAGAATGGAAAGAGTTTCCAGCTTTAAAATAGTCGCTATAATCAGGTGTTTTAATTGGTAAAAACCAATGGTGTATTATTAGTCCAACTAATAAATAGCCAACGATAATTGATAGTGTTCACATTGCTGTCTTTTTTATTTTCTGTTTCATTTTTTTATTAAATTTTGTTTTCTCTGTCGTTCGTTAAACTTACTGCTAACATCCCGGTTACAGAAACTGCTTCCAGTTCACAAGCTTCGTTTACCGGACCTTAGTCCGCAAATTCACTTCGCTTTACAAGCCGGATTGGAACGGTAAACGAACGGTTTGCGAAAAGACCAGGGGTTGGGTCAAGTTGAAGCTTGGAACGGTAAACGAAGGTTGGCGAAGGAGCCAGGCGTTTAGAGGCCCATATCGTCGAGGGGAGACGCGGGCCGTTTGTGCTGGGCCACGTGCGTGTAAATTTCGGTGGTTTTGATGCTGCTACGGCCCAGCAAATTCTGGATGATGCGGGTGTCGGTGCTCGCGTGTAGGTGCGGGGAATGCGCAAAAATACTAGCAGGATGCGCGTTAAACCCCGCGCAACGCCCGCAGCACCCCTGCATCCAGCGTATGCCCGCCCCGGAAGATGTGCGGCACGGGCCGCAGCCCGTGGCCTTCGCTGAACCGCGCTTGCCGGGCCAGGGCGTCGGGCGTGACGAACGGGTCCGTATCGCCCAGCACGGTGTGGAGGGTGGTTTGGCCGGACATCAGGGCGGGCGCCGCCTCGAAGGCCATATCCTCCGGGAAGGCGCCCGCCCACAGCACGAGCTGCGCGGGGGCTTCGGGCAGGTGCGGCAGCCACCGGCTCACGGTGGCGGTGCCCTGCGAAAAGCCCAGCAGCGTGAGGCGGGCAGTAGGATCGAGGGGGCGAATCAGCCCGAAAAGCTGGTTGAGGTAGGCCACGTAGTCCCGAATCTCGTCGTGGCGCTGGTGCTTCGTCATCCAGGTGGCGCCCGCGCGGCTGGTGGCGTGGTTCGTGGCGCCGTCGTCGAGGTAGAATTTATTGAGGGCTTCCGGCGCAATCACGACGACCTTTTCCGGCGCCTCTTTCTCCGTCAGTACCCGAAAATGCCGGATGAAATACTCGGCCAACTGGCCGTAGCCGTGCAGCACGAACCACAGCTCCTGGGTGGCGGCCGTGGGCTGGCCCAATTGGTAGTAGTGCGCCGTGCGGGGCACGGTCAGGGCGTGGGCGGTGGCCATTGGGGCAAAGTAACGCTTCCCGGCCGGCAGTGGCTGACAACGGCCGGCTGGTGGGGCGGTGGAGGCCGGCCGTAGCTTTGCCGGACCAATCGTCCTCCCTTTTTTTTCGATGCACCGCATTCTGCTTCTGGGCGCGGGCCGCTCCACGGCCTCGCTGATTTCGTACCTGCTCGGCCAGGCCGCCGCCCGCGACTGGCACCTGACCATCGGCGACCTCACCACCGCCCACCTCGAAGGCGCCCGCGCCCGCCACCCCGCCCACCTCACGCTGCTGCCCTTCGACATCAACCAGCCCGCCAACCTCGCCGAGCTGGTGGAAGCCGCCGACGTGGTGATCTCGATGCTGCCGGCGGCGTTTCATCTGCCCGTGGCGCGGGCCTGCGTCCGCCAGCGGCGCGACCTGGTGACGGCGTCCTACGTGTCGCCGGAAATCGCGGCGCTGCACGAATCGGCGCTGGCGGCGGGCGTGACGCTGGTGATGGAATGCGGCCTCGACCCCGGCCTCGACCACCTGTCGGCGATGCAGGTCATCGACCGGCTGCGGGCCGAAGGCGCCACGATCACGAGCTTCCGGTCGTACTGCGGCGGGCTGGTGGCGCCCGAGTCGGATACTAATCCGTGGCACTACAAATTCACCTGGAACCCGCGCAACGTGGTGGTGGCGGGCCAGGGCACGGCCAAATACCTGCACAATGGCGCTTACCGCTACGTGCCGTATCAGCAGCTTTTCAAGCACACCGAAACCATCACCGTGCCCGGCTACGGCGCCTTCGAGGGTTACCCGAATCGCGATTCGCTGAGCTACCGCGCGCCTTATGGCTTGGAAGCCATTCCCACCATTCTGCGCGGCACCCTGCGCCGGCCCGGCTATGCCCAGGCTTGGGATGCGTTGGTGCAGCTCGGCCTGACCGATGATTCGTACCAGGTAGAGGATGCCGAACACCTCACCTACGGCCAGTGGCTGGCCGCCTACCTGCCCACCGAAGTGGGCGCCGACGCCGAGCTGGCCGCGCGCGTCGCCCAGTTTCTGCGCCTCGACGGGCCGCACCACGACGTGATTCAGAAGCTCGAATGGGCCGGGCTTTTCTCTGATGAGATCATCGGGCTGCCCCACGCCACGCCCGCCCAGATTCTGGAGAAGCGCCTGATGACCAAGTGGAGTCTCGAACCCGACGACCGCGATATGGTGGTGATGCAGCACCTGTTCACGTACCGCGCGGCCGGCGAGGAGGCGGAGCGGCAGCTCACGTCGTCGCTGGTCGTCATCGGCGATGATGCCGTGAACACCGCGATGGCCAAAACCGTGGGCCTGCCCGTGGGCCTGGTGGCGGCGCGGCTGCTGGCCGGGCAGCTCACCCGGCGCGGCGTGGTCATTCCCACCACCCCCGACCTCTACGAGCCGCTGCTCGCCGAGCTGGCCACGGTGGGTATTCAGTTCGTGGAGGAATAGAGTGGTTTCGGCGTCCGTGTACGGCCAAGCGAGGTAGCGCGGGTCTCCGGCCCGCGAGCGCGGCAGCGCTTTCGTGTTAAGCGCGCCGCGAAACGTGCGTCGTGCGGCGCGGGCCGGAGACCCGCATCTCCGTACACCGAGTCCGAAACCGCTCTAGGCAAGCAGACGGCGGCCCTAAAACTCTCCGCTCGCCAGCATCACCAGCGTACAGCCTTCCACGACTTCGATGCCGGCGGCGGTGGCCTGGGCTTCCAGCTCCGGGTTCTCGGTGCCGGGGTTGAAGATGATGCGCTTGGGCTTGAGACTGAGGATGTAGTCCGTCCAGGCCGGCTGATGCTGCGGGCCGACGTAGAGCGTTACGGTGTCCACGTCGGCTTCGGCGGGGCGGTCGGCGTGGATACTGGTGGCGCCAATCCGGCCTTCGCGCAGGCCCACGGGCACCACCGGATGGCCGTGGCGCTGTAAGCGTTGGGTAGCCAGATAAGCGTATCGCTCCGGGTTCGGGCTGGCGCCGATGATGACGGTCTTTTTCATTGTCAAAGTAGTAAAAAGAGAAAGGTGGCAACGGATAGGCTGGTAAGGTACGCAGCGGCCAATCAGCGCCGCTTTGGGGTGACGCCTGGCCAACTGCACCCATACGCGGTGTCCGGAAACGCTGGCTCGGCTGGTCGTTAGCTGCCGGCTGCTTCCGCGCACCGTTCGCCGTCCATTGCCGCCGACACGATGCCGCCCGCGAAGCCCGCGCCCTCGCCGCAGGGGAAGAGGTTTTGGAGCTGCGGATGGCGGAGCGTTTCGCGGTCGCGCGGAATGCGCACGGGCGCCGAGGTGCGGCTTTCGACGCCCACCAACTGCGCTTCCTCGCTCGCGTAGCCGTTGATTTTCTGGCCGAAAGCGGCGAAGCCCTCGCGCAGGCGGGCGGCCAGCTCGGTGGGCAGCACGGCGTTGAGATCCACCGCAGTCAAGCCGGGCTGGTACGAAGTATCGGTCAACGAGCGGCTGACGCGCTGCTTCAGGAAGTCGGGCAATAACTGGGCGGGCGCGGCTTGGGTGCCGCCAGCCGCCGCGCAGGCCGCCTGCTCGATCTGTTGTTGCCAGCGCAGCCCGGCTAACGGGCCGTGGGCGCGGTGGAAATCGGCGGGCAGATCGTCCGGTTCGACGGCCACCACGATGCCGGAGTTGGCGAAGCGGGAGTCGCGCCGCGACGGACTCATTCCGTTCACCACTACTTCGCCGGGGGCCGTGGCGGCGGGCACGATGTAGCCGCCGGGGCACATACAGAACGAAAACACGCCGCGTTGGCGCCCGCCCTGGTGCGTCTGGTGGACGAGCGCGTACGCCGCCGCCGGCAGCCATTGCCCGCGCGGTCGGCCGTGGTACTGCACCGCGTCGATCAGCGCCTGCGGATGTTCGGCCCGCACGCCCAGCGCAAACGGCTTGGCTTCGAGCAGGATGCCCTCGCGGTGCAGCAACTCATAGATATCGCGCGCCGAATGGCCCGTGGCCAGGATGAAGGCATCGGCGGCGAACTCCTGCCCCGTGTGCGTCTGCACGGCCTGCAGGGTGGTGACGGTGCGGGTCAGGCCCGTCACGCGTTGGCCGAAATGCACTTCGCCGCCGTGCATCAGAATCGTTTCGCGGATGGCGGCAATCAGCGGCGGCAGCTTGTTGGTGCCGATGTGCGGGTGGGCTTCGACCAGAATATCCGGGTTCGCGCCGTGCTGCACCAGCAGGCGCAGCACGCGCAGCACGTCGCCGCGCTTGGTGGCGCGGGTGTAGAGCTTGCCGTCGGAATAAGTGCCGGCGCCGCCTTCGCCGAAGCAGTAGTTGGAGTCGCCGTCCACGAGGTGCTGCTTGGTGAGGGCGGCGATATCGCGGCGCCGGGCGCGCACATCCTTGCCGCGCTCCAGCACGATGGGCTTCATTCCCAGCTCGATGCAGCGCAGGGCGGCGAACAGTCCGGCCGGGCCGGCGCCCACGATCAAGACGCGCCGCGCGCCGGCGGGCACCGCCCGGAAGGCGAGAGGTGCGTAGGCCACCCCGGCGGGCGGCGGGCCGTCATAGACCACGGCCCGGACGCGCACTGTCAGCGCCCGGCCGCGCGCGTCGAGCGAGCGGCGTAGAACGTGGACGTAGGCCGTCTCATCGTCGGGCCGAAACCCGGCGTGGGTGCGCAGCGCGCGGGCGCAGGCGGCGTCATCGTAAGCAATTTCGGGCGACAGCGGCGCCTCGAATTCCTGGGGAGGGGTCATTTATAGGGAGTAGGAAGGGAGTTGGCCTTCAAAACCACGGGGTGTTGTTCGGGAACGGGAGCAGGAGCGGGGCGCGTCAGTCGACGGCGAATATTTCGGTCCATTCCACGACCAATTCCGGCAGTGTTTGGCACGGAATCAGGCC
Source organism: Hymenobacteraceae bacterium (assembly GCA_031426455.1). GTDB lineage: Bacteria > Bacteroidota > Bacteroidia > Cytophagales > Hymenobacteraceae > JANNMJ01. The sequence goes on from JANPLI010000179.1 coordinate 30,465, forward strand.
GGGACCGGCGTACTCGCCTTGCAAGGTGTAGCGGTTGGTGGCAGCGTGGCGCACGAAGACGGCAATCGTCTGGTCGGTGGGCGAGATGATCCAGTACTCGTTCACGCCGTTCTCTTCGTAGAGGTCGAACTTGGCCTTCCAGTCGCGGGCCGCCGTGCCCGGCGAAAGAATTTCGAGCACCCAGTCCGGAGCGCCGTTGCAGCCGCGCGCGTCGATTTTGGTGGGGTCGCAGATCACGCACAGGTCGGGCTGCACCACGGTGGTGATGGCGTCATCGGCGGCGTTGGGGCCTTTGGTGGTCAGGCGCACATCGTAGGGTGCGATGCGCACCTTGCAGCGTTTGTGTCGTAAATAACTGGCAATCATCAAGTATAGCTCGCCGGTAACGGCCTGATGTACATCGGTGGGCGCCGGGCTCATTCGGCGCATCACTTTCCCCCGGAACAGCTCGACCCACTCCGTGACCTGCCACGTGAGGTAGTCGGCGTAGGTGTAGGTTTGGGTCAGGTCAAGCTCGTCGAGCGAGCGGATGGGCGTTGGCATCGCGTAAAAATAGGGCTTTCTACCATCAGCAGTGAATCAACTTTCGCAGCGGGTTGGTTGGCTTTGTAAGGCAAATCAAAGGTGGAACCGCAAGAGGCTACTTATTTGAGATCACTCGTCCGGAAAAAACAGGGCTACAAAATCCGTCAAGCTCAAAATTCTGGTTCGACCATAAGGATGCAGCGCAAGCAGATCGCGGTCGCCGCATAACAGGAAATCTGCCTGGCCCTCGCGGGCTAAATCCTGCAAGTAATTGTCTTTGGGATCACGGCATTCGGTCGCGAGGGGCGCGGGCGCCAGATATTCCAGCGCGGCCAGGGCCTGCCTTAGGACGAAACGCGCTTCCGTTTGCGCGGTTGGGGAGCCGAGTCGGCGCAGAATGCGCGAGCGACATAATCACATTTTCGACTTCCCCCACCAGTTGTGGGCTGCCCAGCAGGGTGCAATCGGGGTGGGCCAGCAAGCGGCTGATTCTTCTGCCAGCCACTGATTGCGCGCTCAGGTAGTAACTGATTCAGAGGTTAGTATCAATGACCAGGCGTGGCATCGTGTTGAGTGACCGTATTTTGCAGGGTACCTACTTCCGATCTGGCCGGTTCTTCGCGGCTACGCTTGACTTCTTCCACACTGAACTGAGTCAGCGCTTCGTCGGTCAGGCGTTCAAAAGAAAAGGTAGGGTGCCGGTCAGATGCCAGATGAATCATTTCCCAGATGATCTGGCGCCCAGCCCGCCACAGGGTAGCGGCCTCTGAACCCGTCAGTTGATTTTGTGCCTCAAAGCGCTCCAGTATCAGGGTTAGCTGATTGATGGGGCCTTCCGGGGATTGGTCATTCGGGAGAGAAGCATCCGTTTTGGTCATTTCGTTTTTGTTTTGAAAGCCTCGTTATCGTCCGCATCAACGCCCATTGCCCGCCGCCTGTTCGCCCAGCACGGCTTCCACCCAGCCGCGGCCCCAGTTTTCCTGCTCGTCGGCGGTCCAGAGGTCGGGGAAGAAGATGCGCCGCTGGAATTTGGGCGGCAGGTACTTACGCCAGTTGGTGCCGCCGGTGGCCGCCACGGCGTCGGGGTCGCGTTCCAGGTACCGAACGGCGCTTTTGTAATGCATCAGCGGCCAGTTCACGTTCACGGCCGAGTCGAGCTGCCGTAACTGTTTGACCAGACGTGGGTTGTCGCGCTCCTCGGTGGGCAGACGCTGGTAGGCATCCCAGAGGGTACGGCCCCGGTAAGCGGCGGCGTGGGCGTGCAGGCGGTCGGCGTATTTCTCCTCGAAATGTTTCAGCGTGAGGGTTTTGGCGCCAGTGTCTTCCAGCGTGGCGCCGGCCCGCCAGTAGAGGCAGCCGAGCATTTCCTCGTGCGTCGCGGCCTCGCCGAGCGCCTTGCGCTTTTCGCGGTCCGAGAGGTTGAAGAGCGGCGTCGAGGACAGCTCGATCAGCCGGTACTGCACCGACTGAAAGCCCGACGCCGGCATCAGCGCCAGCCGAAACTGGAGAAACTGCGCCTTGTCCATTCCGTGGACCATCACCTCGAACGAGTTGATCAGCGCCTCGAAGTAGCGGTTCAGGCGTTGAACGCGCGTCAGCAGGTCGGCGGCGGAAATGATTTCGGCGGCGGCGGCCACTTGCTCGTATTCGTTGAGGCAGAGGCGGAAGTACAGCTCCGTGATCTGGTGGTAAATGATGAAAATCGGCTCGTCCGGGAAGTCGGTGAGCGGGTTTTGCAGCGTCAGCAGCGTGTCGAGGCGAATGTAGTCCCAGTAATTGACGTAGCGCCGGTGGAAGTCGCCTTCGAGGTACGAAGCTGTATCCTGGCCGTCGGCGGTGTACTTTTCTTCGAGGCGGGCCAGCCAGCGGAGCGTTTCGGGGGTGGAAGGCATACAGAGTGGCGGTGGTGGTTGGGTGGTGGAGGTGGTTGGGTGGTGGTGGCTGTAACGCGAGCTTCAGGTTGCTGACTGCCGGGCCCGGATTTTGGAATCCACAAAGGTCGGCCGCACGGCCGTCATCGGTCGAATAATAACAGCGGCACTACCTTCACCACCCAACCACCCGCACGACCTTCACCATCCACTCAACCCCCCACCCTAATGGCCGAGAGAAGCTCCATTTTTGATATGATCGGTCCGGTGATGATCGGCCCGTCGTCGTCGCACACGGCCGGTGTGGTGCGCATCGGCCTGGCCGCGCGCCGCATACTCGGCGACAGCCCGATCAAGGCCCGCATCACGTTCTACAACTCGTTCGCCCGCACCTACGAAGGCCACGGTTCCGACCGCGCCATCGTGGCCGGCCTGCTGGGATACGCCACTGACGATGAGCGCATTCGCGACGCCTTCACCCACGCCGAAGTCGCCGCGCTGGACTTCTCGTTTCAGGGCATCGGCAATGCTTCCACGCTGCACCCCAACACGGTGCGCGTCGAGTTGACCGCCCCCGATGGCCACACCGCCGAAGTGGTGGGCCAGAGCCGGGGCGGCGGCGTGGTGGGCATCGTGGAGGTCGATGGCTTCCCGTGCAACTTCTCCGGCAACCTCAACACGATCATCATCGACGCTGAAGACCGGCCCGGCTCCATCGCGTTCATCGCTGATATCATTGCCCACGACGATTGCAACATTGCCACGATGAGCGTCTCGCGGCGCGGTAAAAACGATCTGGCCCGTCAGTTTATCGAGATGGATTCGCCCCTGCGCCCGCTCACGCTGGACTACCTGCGCGCCCTACGCTGGGTGCGCGGCGTGCGGTATATCGCGGCGCTTTGAGTATTCGGGGTTTTCATTTTTTTATTGTCCAGGAGGCGGAACCGGAATTCGGAAACAAGAAATCACGCCGGGCAACGTTTCTTCCCCCATCACGCTCCTTGCGCCGAACCCGCTACTGCTGAAATGAACGACTTTTTCCGGGGCCGCGCCCGCCGTCTGCTGCTGCTGAATGCAATGGCTTGTCTGTCAATGACTGCCGCTGCCCAGACCAATGCCCCCGGCCCGATGCCGACCGGTCCCTGGACCCTGGCTGCCGCCGTGGACTATGCCGTCGCCAACAACCTGAACCTGCGCAACACTACGCTCACGAGCCAGCTCGACGTGGCGACGCTCAACCAGAGCCGCGCGGGGATGCTGCCCACGATCAACGCGCAGGGCACGCAGAACTACAACTTTGGTACTTCCATCGACCCGCTGACGAACCAGTTCACCAGCACGACGATTCGTTCGAACAACTTCTCGTTCGGCGGTTCGGTGCCGCTCTATCAGGGCGGGGCGCTGCGGAATACGGTGCAGCGTAACAAGCTCACAGCTCAGGCTAGCGCTCAGGACGTGGAAAAAGCCCGCAACGACCTGCGCGTGAACGTGGCGTCGGCGTACTTACAGGTGCTGTTAAACCGCGAAACGCTGCGCTCGACCCAGCTCCAGCGGCAAACCACCGTGGCCCAGGTCGAGCGTGCCGAAAAGCAGCTCAAGCTGGGAGCCATCGCGGAAAGCAGTGTGCTGGACCTGCGCGCCCAGCTCGCCACCGAGGACGTGAACGTAGTGAACGCCGAAAATAACCTGCTGCTCAACACGCTGCGGCTCGAACAACAGCTCAACGTGGACCCGAAAGTGCTGCCGCCCGCGCAGTTTCTGATTCAGGAACCCGTCGTGGCCGACCCGCCCGCTGATCAGCCGCTCGACCTGACCTCGCAGCAGGTCTATGAAACGGCGTCCTCCGCGCTGCCAGACCTGAAAGTGGCCGACCTGCGCCTGGCCGCTGCCCGGCGCGGCGTGGACGTGGCGCGCGGCAACCTGCTGCCGCGCCTCTCGCTCAATGCGTCGCTTTTTTCGGGTTTTTCGAGCCAGCGGTCGAGCTTTCTGCCCAACGGCGATACGCTGCTGCGGCCGGTGGGCTTCGTAATCAATCCGGTGACTGGCCAGCCTGTTCTGACGGCGCCGGTGGCCACGTTCCAGCCCGGCGGCACGTTTCAGCCGACGGACTTTGCGTCGCAGGTGAAAGACAACTACGGCAAGCAAGTAGGTCTGACGCTTACGATTCCCATCGTCAACGGGCTGCAAAGTCGGACGCAGCTCATTCGCTCGCGGCTGCAGGTCCAGCAGGCCCAGCTCAATGCCGACCAGGCCCGCCTGACGCTGCGCCAGACCATCGAACAGGCCACGCTGGACGCCGAAAGCGCCCGTCGCCGCTACGTAGCGGCTTCGGCTCAGGTCAATGCGCTGACGTTGAGTCTGAAAAATGCTGACATCCGCTTAACTAATGGTCTGCTCAACGGCACCGATTACGCGCAGATCAAGAACAACTTCGCCCGTGCCCAGGCCGACCAGCTGCAGGCCAAATACGAATTCCTGTTCCGCCGCAAAGTGCTTGACGTGTATATGGGCCGGCCCCTGGAATTGTAGTTTCTGGTTTATGGTTTTTCGTTTTTAGTTGAAACCCGACAAACAACAAAAACCACCGACCAAAAACTAAAAACCACAAAACTAAAAACCCCTCCGAAGTGAATAACCGTCTGATTTACATTCTGCTCGCCGTTGTCGTCCTGCTTTTAGGCGGCGCGATGGTAGCCAAAAAGAAGGGCTGGATTGGCGCCCCCGTGGGCACATCGGTGCTGATCGATACCGTTGGCCGGGCCAAAATCGTGGAAAAAGTGAGTGCTTCGGGCAAGGTGCAGCCGGTCACGGAAGTGAAACTGGCGGCCGACGTTTCGGGTGAAATCACGGAGCTTTTTGTCAAGGAAGGCGACTCGGTGCGCAAGGGCCAGTTGCTGGCCCGCATCCGGCCCGACACTTACCAGGCGGCTGTTGAGATGCAGGCCGCCGGCGTGAATCAGCAGCGCGCCAACCTGGCCCAGACCCGTGCCGCGCTGGGCCAGACCGAAACCAGCGCTGCCCAGACGCGGCTGGTATTCGAGCGCAACAAGGCGCTTTTTGAGCAGAAAGTCATTTCGCAGGCTGACTTTGAGGCGTCGCGGGCGCAATACCAGGGTAGCCTGAAAGAGCTGGAATCGGCCCGGCAGCGGATTGCCGCCAGTCAGGCGAGCGTATCGAGCGCGTCGGCTTCGCTGTCGGAATCGCAGAAAAACCTGAACAAGACCACCTTGTACGCCCCCGTGAGCGGCATCGTCTCGAAGCTTTCGGTGCAGAAAGGTGAGCGCGTGGTGGGCGCCGTGCAGATGTCGGGCACCGAAATGCTGCGCATTGCCAACCTGCGGGCAATGGAAGTGCGGGTGAATGTGAATGAGAACGACATTACGCGCGTCCACCTCGGCGATTCCACGATCATCGACGTGGATGCGTATTCCACCCAAAACCGCAAGTTCCGGGGCGTGGTGACGAGCATCGCCAACACCGCCAAAGACGCCACGACGCTCGATGCCGTCACGGAGTTTGAGGTTCGCATCCGACTGCTCAACGAATCGTACCGCGACCTGGTGGCTGCCAACCCGCGCGCAGTGCCTTTCCGCCCCGGAATGACGGCTTCCGTCGATATTCTCACCAATCAGAAAGCCAGTGCCTTATCGGTGCCGCTGACGGCCGTGGTGACGCGCACGGCCGACGAGATCGCCGGCCGCAAGCCCACCCCCGCCGACCCGACGCGTCCCAAAACCGGCACCGATGCCACCGCCGACGCCGCCAAGCCGAAAGAAGAGCTGAAGGAAGTCGTTTTTCTGCTGGAAAACGGCAAGGCCAAGCCCGTGCCGGTGCAGACGGGCATCTCCGACTTCGACCACATCGAAATCGTGGGCGGGCTGACGGAAGGCCAAAAAGTGATCAGCGGGCCGTTCAAAGCGGTTTCCAAAACCCTCAAAGCGGGCGATCTGGTAGTCGTGAAATCGGCCGAAGACCTTGCTAATGAGTTGAAAGGCGACGGCGGCGGGCCGCCGCAGTAGGAGGGTGGAAGGGTAGGAGGCTTTGAGGGTGGAAGGGTTTGAGGGTTGGAGGAAAGCCGGGAGGGCTATTGACTTTGCCAGGTTGTCTCGCGCGGGCCTCCTGGCCCGTGTGAAACGAGGAACTGGCCTCCAGGCAAGCGATGCACGGCAAGGTGGCCGGACTGACGCCGCAGGTGGAGGCTTGCCGTTGCTGTCGAACTGGCCAGTAGGCCCGCGCGACGGCCCGCGCTGGGGCATTCGCCCCTAACTTGCGGCGCAATGACCGACACCACTCCGGCTACCATCGCCATGATCGGCGGCGGCTCCTGGGCCACGGCCCTGACGAAGATTTTGGCCGAAAACGGCCACACGGTGCGCTGGTGGCTGCGTTCCGGCGCCGATGTGAAGCATATCCGCGAGTTTCGGCACAACCCGCGCTACCTTTCCGGGGTGGCCTTCGACCTGAGCCGGGTGCAGCCTTCGACCGACTTACGGGCTACCCTGGCGCCCGCTGAGTGGGTGGTGCTGGCCGTACCGGCGGCCTTCGTGCAGCCCGCCCTGCGTGAGCTGACGGCGGAATCTTTCGTTGGCAAAACCGTGATTTCGGCCATCAAAGGGATGGTGCCGGGGCTGAACGTGCTGGTCACGGACTGGCTTCGGACGGCCTACGGCGTGCCCACTGACCGGCTGGGCGTAGTGGCCGGCCCGTGCCACGCCGAGGAAGTGGCCCTCGAGAAACAGAGTTACCTAACCATCGGCGGTGCCGACCACGACCGCGCCGAGGCGTTCGCGGCGCTGCTGCGTAACCGGTACGTGCGGTGCGCGGCCTCCGGCGACCTCGACGGCATCGAGTACTGCGCCGTGATGAAAAACATCATCGCCCTGACCTGCGGCATCGCGCACGGCCTGGGCTACGGCGATAATTTCCAGGCCGTGCTGGTCAGCAATGCCTTGCAGGAGATTCAGCGTTTCGTCCACGCAATCCGGCCGCTGACGCGCGACCTGTCTGGCTCGGCCTACCTCGGCGACCTGCTCGTCACGTCGTACTCACAGTTCTCGCGCAACCGCACCTTCGGTAATATGATCGGGCGTGGGTACTCGGTGAAATCGGCCCAGATGGAGATGAATATGATCGCTGAAGGGTACTACGCCGTGCGCTCCGTCTGGGAGTTGAACCGCCGCCTGGGCGTGCGAATGCCGATCACGGATGCGGCGTACAACATTCTGTACGAGCGCATTTCACCCGCCGTAGAATTGGAAATCCTGCGGGAGAAATTCAGTTGAATCAACTGCAATCAGCGATAAGCCAACCCGTTAAGTAGAGATGCCGAAGCACGTTCCGGTGAGGCTTACCGGCACCCGGAAAGGCGCGGTCTAGCTCAAGCACGGACCGGCACTGCCGTTTCTACCGTGACCGTGCCCCGTCCGGCTGCGCCGTCACGATGTTGATCGGCTGAATATCGAGCCAGAAGCGGTTGCGCAACTCGCCGCCGGCAGTGACGGTGAAACGGTAAGCCTGGCCCGCTTCCAGCGGCGTCACGGTGCCGGTTTTGGCATCGAAAATGGCTACAGCCTGACCGTTCAAGCCAGCCAGTTCGCTGGCTTCCAGGTCGTAGGTGCCGGCCGTGGCGACCGTTGCCGTCAAGGGCAGCTGCTGATTGTTGGCCAGCGCGTCGCCGCTCTGAAAGGGCACCATAATTTTGGTGCCCGCTGCGCCGGTAGCCGTGCGGTGCAACGTCAGTTGTACGGCCGGCTTGGTAGCGCCACGTTCGGCAAGTGCTGGCGGGGTGCCGGGTCGGGCGGTGGAGGTGAGGGCCGTGCAGAGAGCGGCGACCGTGAAAAATTGGTTGACAAGCCGGGTGTAGCGGCGGGGGGAGGCGGAGAAACGCATCAGGAGAAAGGAGGGGCGCAGACACCGGGTATATTCCCGATGAAGACATTACAAAGGTAGTGGCTTTTGGGCCGTTGCCTCAACCGCCGCTCGGTCAACTCCGCGATTTTGGCCGTGAGCGGCCGTTTTACGGGGGTGGTTACCGCCGGGGGGCTTATCCGCTCATTTACTCAGCGCTTCGTAGGCCACATCTACCTTCAGCGGCCCCAGCTCGCCGAGGGCGGCGCCGACGGCCAGTTCGTCGCAACGCTCGTTTTCGGGGTGGCCGTTGTGGCCGCGTATCCAGGTGAAGGTGACCTGGCGCAGCCGCAGCAGCGGCATCAGCAGGCGCCAGAGGTCTTCGTTGGCCTTGCCGCCGAAATCGGGCTTCCGCAGCCAGCCATCAATCCATTTTTTGGTGACAGCATCGACCACGTAGCGCGAATCCGTGACGACCGTGACCGGCAGTGCGGGGTGCTTCACGGCTTCCAGCCCCCGGATCACGGCCAGCAGTTCCATCCGGTTGTTGGTGGTGCGACGGAAGCCTTCGGCCAGCTCCTTTTCGTGCTGATTATAACGCAAAAGGGCGCCGTAGCCGCCGGGGCCGGGGTTGCCGCGCGAAGAGCCGTCGGTGAAGAGGTGGATCACGGGTGGTGGTGGTGGTGGTGGTGGTGGTGGTGGTG
>JANPLI010000180.1:0-37763 GCA_031426455.1 Hymenobacteraceae bacterium
TCGGTGGGGATGCCCAGGAAGTTTTGGTCTAACGCGCCATTATCGTTGAGATCCTGGAAAATAGAAATGGCATAGGTGCCGTGGGGTACGGCCAGCGCAACCGTTTGGGCGTTTTTATCGGTCGACAGGACGGCCTTTCGATAAGGCGTTTTCAGCCAGCTGGATTTGTCTTTGAAAACCGCTACCACGATTTTCCCTTGGTTCTGCTGCACATTCAGAACGTCGAGCCGCAACGCCGGCTGCTGCGCTATGGCGGGGGAAACCAACAGGAATGCGGCCGGCAGGAAAAAAAGCGTCGGCCAGAGGGGGCGAATTTGCATCGTTCGGGAGGTCGAAAGTTTCAGAAACGGGGCGGCGTTTTGTGCACCGTTCCCGCGCCAGTTTCAGCCCCACAAAGGTGAGGGGCACGGGGCGCTTACCAGCCTCCAAAATCTTGCGCTTACTCGGACAAACCTTGCGCAAACCCGCTTCGGTATTCGGCGGGAGTTTGCCCGGTCACCTGCTTGAACAAACGCCCGAAGTGGGATGGGTCAGAAAAGTTGAGTTCAAATGCGACGTGGGCGATGTCCGTCGCACGGTTCTGCAAGAGCACTTTGCTCCGCAGAATGACCATTTCCGTGATGTGTTGCTTGGGTGGCTTCCGGGTCAGGTGGTTCACGCACCGGTTCAGGTAGTTTTCCGATACGGCCAGGGCGCTCGCATAAAACGTGACACTGCGGTTGGTGGCGACGCGGTCATAAACCAACTCCTTGAACCGCATCGTGATCTCCGACGGCCGGTCGGGTTTGCATAGGGTGGTGACCGAAGCCTCCGCCACTTTCAGCACCATTGCCCGAAGCAACGCGGCCTGGATTTCTTCGGAATACCCTTTATCCCCGGCCTGACGAAGAATTAATTCGCAGCATTGGCAAAGCCATTCCATATCGGCGGTGGAAACCGAATGCCTGGGGTAAAACGTGAGCCGGTGCAGCAAGGCCCCATCTGTAAAAATGAGCGGCAGCAGGGCGCTCCGGATGTGGATATAATACCCCTGCGTACCCGCCTCAATGGATTTGATGGCGTTGAGGTGGCCTTCCCGGATGAACAGCACGTCGTTAGGGTGCAATTCCAGGGTTTCATTGTCCACCTGCTGCTGGCCCCCACCCGCCAAAAAGAGCAATAAAAAGCTGTACTCGGCCTTGAAAAGCGGGGTAGGGGGCTTGATAAAAGCTTCGGCGATTGATAGCGGATAGATCTGCACCGCGCGCGTCTGGAACGGAAATGCGTCGGCAGGTGGGTCCATATAGTGGGTCACAAATCGTTCGAAGGTGACCACGTCGATCGGCTTACGGCTCAAGGGGGTGCAAAGGGCTTAATGGATGAACGGAATTTTCAGCGAAGTAGCAAACCGCCTTTGGCTGTATTCGGCCCGGCGCCCTTGCCTGTTCGCGGTTAGCCGATGGCCTGCAGGTGGTCCAGAAAGCCTTCGGCCACGGCCAGCGCCGCCGCCAAATCGGCCACTTCCACGTTCTCCAGGGGGTTGTGACTGATGCCTTTGTAGCAGCGAACGAATAGCATCGCGACCGGCGCGATGGCCGAAATCGGCACCGCATCGTGGCCCGCCCCACTGACGAGCGCAATCACCTCGTGGCCCGCCCCGGCGATGGCATCGGCCAGAATGCGGTTCAGGTTATCGTCGCAGGTCACGGGCGCCGTTTGCTGCACGAGGTTCCAGGTTACGGCCACGTTTCGGGCTGCCGCGATCTCGGCCGTCGCGGCTTGCAGCGCCGCGTAGGCATCGGCCAGGCGGGCATTATCCGGCGCGCGCAGGTCGAGGGTGCAGCGCACCTCGCCGGGAATCACGTTCGAGGCCGCGCCGCTGACCGTGAGTTGGCCTACGGTGGCCACCAGGCCCTGCGAATCGGCGCGGGCGAGGCGCTCGGCGGCCAGCACGAATTCGGCAGCGGCGGCCAGCGCGTCCTGGCGCATCGGCATCGGCACGGTGCCCGCGTGGCCGGCCATTCCGCGCCACGTCAGCTCGGCGCGGCGTTGCCCGGCGATGGCCGTCACGAGGGCCACGGGCACGTGGCGTTCCCACAGCACCGGCCCCTGCTCGATGTGCGCCTCGAAGTAGCCGAGGATCGTTGTTGGTTGTTGGTTGTTAGTTGTTTGTTGGTGGTTAGGGGTTTCGGTAGCTTCCATCTCGGCCAGCACCTGGGCCAGGGTGATGCCTTCGGCGTCGGTTTTTTGGAGCAGCGCGGGGTCAAACGAACCTGCTACGGCTTTGCTGCCGAGGTAGGTGGTGTGGAACCGGACGCCCTCTTCGTCGCTGAACGCAATCAGTTCCAGGTGAAAAGGCAGTTCGACCTGGCGCGCTTGCAGGCTTTCGAGCAGATCCAGGCCCAGCAAGACGCCGAGTGGGCCGTCGAAGCGCCCGGCGTTGCGCACGGTATCGATATGCGAACCGATGATGAAGGTTTTCGCCCCCGGCGCCGGGCTTTCGAGCCGCCCGCGCAGGTTGCCCAGCGCGTCGGTGCGGGGGTGCAGGCCGGCCGCCTCAAACCAGCCGCGTACCAGGGCCCGGCCAGTCAAAAAAGCCGGTGTTCCGAACGTGCGCGTGATGCCCGTGGCGTCTTCGCTGATGGCGGCAAGTTGATTGATGCGGTCCAGCAGCAGCGCGGCGCGGGTAGAGTAGTCTGATGGTGAGGTCATTGGTTGAGTAAATTAGGGTTTAGGGTTTAGGTTTAGCGTTTGGGGTTTAGGTTTTGCGTTTGGGGTTTAGGTTTAGCGTTTTTAGGGTTTGGTATTGGATTTTTGGTGTCTGGTATTGAATTTTTAGTGTCTGGAATTAGATTTTTGGTGTCTGGTATTGGATTTTTGGTGTCTGGTATTGGGTTTTAGGTGTTGGGGCCTGCAAACCGCCGTTAGCGACCCAAGGCCCAACACCCAAGCCCCAACACCCAAGCCCCAATACCCAGGCCCTAATACCCAAGCCCCAACGCTTGCTTATCGAACCTCCCGTAAGGCCTTGCCTTGGTTCAGAAGCAGAAAATCCGGGTTGCGGTACGCTTCCACGCCGCCCACAAAGGTGCGCGCCACGACGCCTTTCAGCGTCTGGTCCAGGTACGGCGACACTTTGTGGCGATGATGCAGTGCCTCGGCCGTGACCGTGAACGTGGCTTCGGGGGCGAATACGACCAGATCGGCATCGAAGCCCGGCACAATCTGACCCTTGCGCGCGGCCAGCCCGGCCAGTTTCGCCGGGTTCGTACTGAGCCAGCGGGTCAGGTCGCTCAGGCGGAAGCCACGTGCCCGCGCCGCTGTCCAAAGGACAGGCATCGCCAGTTGGAGGGAGGCAATACCGCCCCAAGCAGCAGCAAAGTCACCGGTTTCGAGTTGCTTGAGGTCCGGCGGGGCCGGGGAGTGGTCGGTGGCCACGAAGTCGATCAGGCCCGATGCCAGCGCCTCCCAGAGTCGTTCGCGGTTGGCTGCTTCGCGGATTGGTGGCGCGCATTTGTAAGCCGTGGCGCCGTCCGGAATTTCTTCGGCGCTGAAAAACAGATAGTGCTGGCCGGTTTCCACCGTCAGGGGCAGGCCGCGCGCCCGGGCCGCGGCCAGTTGCGGCAGCGAATCGGCCGATGACAGATGCACGATATGCGTCCGGCAGCCGGTTTCCGCGCAAAGTCGGATCATCAGCGTAATGGCGTCGTCTTCCCAGGATTTAGGGCGCGAGGCCAGGTAGTGCGGGTACGAGCGCACGTCGGCGCCGGCCCAGTGGGCGGCGTTGTCCTCACTCAGTTCGCAATGTACCAGTAGCGGCAGCCCGTGCCGGGCCAGGATGGGCATCGCGGCGCGCAGGTCGGCTTCGGTGGCATTTGGGAAATCGTCGATGCCGGAGTGCGTCAGAAAGGCCTTGAACCCCAGCACCCCGGCCGCAATAAGCGGCTCGATATCCGCCGTAGTACCTGGTACGATACCGCCCCAGAACCCGCAACTCACGTGGAGTTGCCCCGCCGCTGCGGCCAGCTTCTCCCGGAAGTTCGCTACTGTCGTCGTGACCGGCGCCGAATTCAGTGGCATATCCACCAGCGACGTGATACCGCCGGCCAGCGCGGCGCGGGTGCCGGTATTGAAGCCTTCCCAGTGGGTGCGGCCCGGCTCGTTGAGGTGGACGTGCGGGTCGATGCCGCCCGGCAGCAGGGCGTGGGCGCCGAGGTCCAGCACGGGGCAATCTACCGCCGTATCGGGCGGTAACACGGCGGCGATCTTACCATCAGCAATGACCACGAGCGCCGGCTGTTCGCCGGTAGGGGTAAGCGTACGAAGGGAGCGAAGGGCGAGCATTTTTCAGGGAAACGGGCCGCGGTCAGGCCATTAGGTGTCAGATAAAATGACTTGAAAATTAGAGGTTGCCGCTGATTTCCGAATGTCGCAACTTTGATTCAGCGCCTTAGCACCCGCTGAGGCAGGGGGTAGCCGAACGCGTCGCGCAGCAGAATTGGCTGGAGCACGCACCTCCGGTTCGCTTCCGGTAAGGCCCTGGCAGCGGGGAGCGCCAAAGGTAGGGCAAGCGCTTCGGGAGGCGCCTTTTCCGGCTACGTTGATGTATGCTTACTTACCCACGAAGCCGTCAGGCTTGCAATTAGCATGGCGACCGCCACCGGTAAACGGGTAAATTCGCGGTTCGCAAACTGCGAATTCAATGCACCCAGATCGGAATGCGTCGCGAACCGCCGAGCCTTACCGTTAGATTCGTGGCAATAGGCCTCTTCACGACCGGTTTTGATGTTCCGCTACTTGTATTGGGCTTTCGTCGGCGCCTTACTGCTGCTGCTGGCACTCCTCCACTGGCGCGCCCACACGCCGGGAGAGGTCGCTGAGGCCCAGTCGCAATTACGGTTTCTGGGGCAGAAGCTGCCCGCCGGTGGCGCCGCGCAGATGCAGGCCATCTTCCCGGAAGGCTACGTTTTTAGTTGGGCGCTGTACGGGCTAGCGGCCGCCGAAGTAGCCCGGCAATTGCCTCATTATGAGCCACGTCGGGCGGAGGCGTTAACCCAGGCGCGCACCGCCCTGCGGCGGCTCGATTCGCCCGTCGGACGGGCATCCTTCCCGGCTGGGTTGGCGCCTGGTTATGGCGTGTTTTACGCTGGCTGGCGGTTGTACCTGCGCGCCAATTACCTGCGCGCCCTAGCGCCGCAGCGCGTGCGGGCGGCTGAAATGGCAGCCTTTACGCGGGATTGCGATTCCCTTGCGGACGCCTTCGCGCGCAGCCCAACGCCTATGTTGCCAAGCTACGCAGGGGCGGCGTGGCCCGCCGACAACTGCGTCGCTATCGCCGCGCTTGGCATCCACGACCAGATTTACCCACCACGCCATCAGGCAATCATTACCCGTTGGGTGCACGCTGCCCGGCAGCGGCTCGACCCTATCTACGATGCCTTGTCGCACGCCGCCGACTCTGGCACGGGCGCGCCGCGTGGGGGTGTGCGCGGGTCGAGTCTGGCGCTGATGAGCAAAGTCTTGCTTGATGTCGCCCCGGACCTGGCCCACACGCAGTATCAGGTGCTGCGCACCCACCCACTTCGTGGCGTATCACTGGGGCGTACCCGGCGTCCGGGAATATCCGGCCGAGTCCAGCGGCCCCGTCAACATCGATTCCGGCCCGTTGCCACTTGGGTTCGGTGGCCCGGCCACGGTCGTGGGCGCAGCCTCGGCCCGGGCGCACGGCGACGCGGCCCTGGCCGATGCCCTCCTGGGCACGGTTGAGGTCGCGGGAATACCGCTTGAGTGGAATGGGAGGCGCTACGTAGGCGGCGCCGTGCCGCTCGGCGATGCTTTCATCGCCTGGGCAAATGCCACTCCGTTAGCGGTCATCCCCGCCAGTGCGTGGCCGCGCGTCCTGCCCATCGGCTGGTATTAGGTTGGGCACGGCGTTTCGCTGTTGCTGGCGGTACTGGTGCTGTGGCCAATCTGGCGCTGGCGCGGTCGCCGGGCAGGCTGACCCATTCACCTTACTTCTCAGCAATTCTCTTTACCGCGTTGTATTCGGTAAGCCAAGAGCAGTGCACGGGCGCGATTCAGGCTGCGGGCGGAAGCCCGTTCTTCAGAAACCAGCCTTTGTACGGAGGCGACATCGGCTTCGGCTAACCGGAACGAGATCGGCGTTGATTAGGAGGAGGGGAGTTGGTGGACCCAAATCTAATCCTACGTGGTCGAGGTATTAGCTCATCGTCATCTTCTACAGGCTGATGCCCGAGGCACCCAAGGTGAGGAGGCCCCGAACCGTTAGGCGCCCAGAACTGGCAAAGCACGTTGTAGCTGATCTTAGCATTAGACCTCCTTGGCCCCATAACTTGGGACAAGAAAAACAGCCTCTGTCCCAGGAAGTGTACCGGCAAAAGTAAAGAGCCTCGTTTCCAGCCTGGAAACGAGGCTCTTTGTAGTCCGTAGGGGAATCGAACCCCTGTTGGTAGAATGAAAATCTACTGTCCTAACCCCTA
This sequence comes from Hymenobacteraceae bacterium, assembly GCA_031426455.1. Lineage (GTDB taxonomy): Bacteria > Bacteroidota > Bacteroidia > Cytophagales > Hymenobacteraceae > JANNMJ01. Next base: position 6,480 of record JANPLI010000180.1, read on the forward strand.
GACGAACGGACCGGGGGGTGTTTGCGGGTGCAAAGGTACGGACGCCGCCGGAACGTGCAAGGGCAAGCCTGGATTTTTTTTGCAGAAAGCTCCTTGACGGATGAATCAAGCGGTTTTTGGGATGGGAGCGGGCCGGGCCGTACCTTCGCCCCGCGTTTGGCAGGATGCCCGATTGGGTAGTTCAACCAGCGTGTTCACCCCTTATTATCAGTCAACTGCAATGGCGAAAATCCGCGTTGCCATCAACGGGTTCGGCCGCATCGGCCGCCTCACCTTCCGCGCCCTGCTGGGTAAAGATAATGTGGAAGTGGTGGCTATCAATGACCTTACCGACAATAAGACGCTCGCGCACCTGCTGAAGTACGACTCGGTCCACGGGCGTTTCGACGGCACCGTGAGCTACGATGCCGAAAGCCTGACGGTGAACGGAGTCCGCATCGCGGCCCTCGCCGAGCGCGACCCGAAACTGCTGCCCTGGGGCGCAATGAACGTGGATGTGGTGCTGGAATCAACCGGCCGCTTCACCGACGAAGCCGGTGCGGGCCAGCACCTGACGGCCGGCTGTAAGAAAGTCGTGATCTCGGCCCCGGCGACCGGCGACATCCCGACCATCGTGCTGGGCGTGAACGAAGGCACCATCACGGGCGCCGAAACGATCCTGTCGAACGCATCCTGCACCACCAATTGCTTGGCGCCGATGGCGAAAGTGCTGGATGATGCGTTCGGCATCGAGATGGGCTACATCACGACGGTCCACGCCTATACGTCGGACCAGAACCTGCACGACGGCCCCCACAAAGACCTGCGCCGTGCCCGCGCCGCCGCTTACTCGGTAGTGCCCACTTCGACCGGTGCCGCGAAAGCCGTGGGCCTGGTGCTGCCGCACCTCAAAGGCAAGCTCGACGGCTTGGCGATGCGCGTACCGGTGCCGGACGGCTCCTGCACCGATCTGGTGGCCGTGCTGAAAAAGGCGGCGACTAAAGCCGAAATCAACGCGGCGATGAAGGCCGCTGCGGAAGGCCCGATGAAGGGCATCCTGGAGTACACCGAGGACGAGATCGTGAGCATCGACATCGTGGGCAACCCGCACTCGTGCATCTTCGACTCGAAACTCACCTCCTCGATGGGCACCTTCGTGAAGGTCGTCGGCTGGTACGACAACGAGGCCGGCTACTCGAACCGCGCGGCGGATCTGATCGCGCGCATTGGGTAAGCGCGTCCGGCTACGGGCTTGCAACTGCCCACCAAATGACATCGCAAGCCGGTAGGCAAAAGCTGAAAAACGCCCCCCGTTCCGGTTCAGGAACGGGGGGCGTTTCGTTGGGGGACAGCAGTTTGAGCTACTTTTTAAAACGTCTTGATCAGGCAGCCGGCCGCGCGGTGTTCGCTGGTTTTGACGGATTGTCCGGCGTTGATCATATTGACGGCTTCGCGCAGGTAAAACTCGCGGACATCGGATTCGACCTGCGGATTGTCGTCGATGGCGCCTCGGTAGCGGAGCAGGAATTGTCCGCCGCTGGGTTGCAGCACGAAGGCTTCGGGCGTCTTGGTGGCACCGAACGCTTTGGTCAGCACCTGGCCTTCGTCGGCCAGCACCGTGAAACCGGCGAGCTTGTCTGGGGAGCCGGTGGCGGCTACCTGTTGGGCCGAAGTTGGCTTCTCGCCGGGGGCCGGGTTCACGAAAAGGTAACGCACTCCCAGTGCTTCGCCCGCTTTGGCCAGCGTTGCCAGCCGCGCTTCATAAAGCTTGGTGTAGGGGCAAAAGGGGTTCGTAAATACCACGACCACCGCCTTCGCCGTGGCCAGATCGGTCAGGTTGACGGCCTTGCCGTCGGCTGCTTTCAGCGAAAATGCCGCTACGGCCGCGCCCGGCGCATAGCCTTGGGCACTGACTTGGAAAGTAGGCATTAAGCTGATAGTCAGCAGGGAGGTTGCGAAAATGAGGGTCTTTTTCAAGCGATGGGCGGGGAAAGGGATGGGAAGCAGAGGGCAAGTTCGGTGCTGGGTATGTAACAACTGGTCAGCCAACCAGCCGGATGACGTTCGTAGTGCAGGTCGTGCGTCCAGTAGCGCGCCGGATCGGTGGGGTGGAGGATGCGCCCCGACACTACTCCAACCGGCGTAATGGACCGGGGCGGCGGCGGCCAGGCTGTAGTCAAATCGAGGTCCAGATGCCGCCGGAAATCGAGTTGTCGCCGGCCGTAGGCTTTGTAAAGGGTTTCTTTCAAGCTCCAGGCCAGCGCGGCGCGGTCAGGATCCGCTCCAACGGCGGCCAGTTCAGCGGGATTCAAAAAGCGGGACGCCAGCGTCAGGGTTTTGGCGCGCGGAGGTTCGAGGTCCAGCGCCGCACGGGCGCCCGCGCCCAGCGCCACCAGCACTCCTACGTGGCCTCCGCCGTGCGTCAGGGAAAGCGCGCCCGCCGTGCCGGTTTCCAGGCGCGGGCGGCCGAAAGCATCCGTTACCACGGCCACGGTGGCGCCGGCCGTGCCCGTCAATTGCTGCAAAATTTCCGCCGCCAGTACGCGCCCGGCCAGCCATTCGCGCCGTCGTTGTGGATGGGTGAACCGGATGGGGATGCCCTCGGCGTCCAGCCACGTGGGGGCAAGCGCCAGCAGGTCGGCTTCAGATTCGGTCAGCAGCCAGAGGCCGCGCCCCACGGCGGGCGCCAGCAGGCGAAAGTCGAGCAGCGGCATCGGCACAAAGGTCGGGTGCATTCTTCGGCCGAAACGCGGTGGGCTGCCGGGGCGGGATCAGGCTAACTTAATTTATCATAACGAAAAAACAACAGACAAAAACAGCTTCGTTGTTTCACCCAAATCGTAATGCTGCCCCGAACTTCGCACTGCCCAACGGGGGAGGAGGTTTTCATCCCCCATCAGGGTCCGCGTTCTTGTCTGTTGCTTCCCCTTTTCTTGTCACGTCGCGCGCTACCCTCACCGGCCACCGCGATTGTCTGTACGCGCTGACGACCGCCGCCACCGATGTCTTGTACTCGGCCGGGGCCGACGGGCTGGTGGTGGGCTGGCATCCCCATGCTCCGGACCCTGACGCTACGGGCCAGGTAGTGGCGCAGGTGGACGGGTCCATTTACGCCCTGGCTTATCGCGCTGCCACGCACCACCTGCTCATTGGCCACAACCGACAGGGCGTGCAGGTGATCGATCTGGAAAACCGCGCCGTGGTGCGTGCGCCGGCGTTGGGCGCGGCGCCGATCTTCGATATCGCCGTGAGCGAAGCGCTGGGCCGGGCCTGGGTTGCTCTCGGCGACGGTACGCTGGCCGAACTGGATCTGGCTACCTACGCCGTGCGCCGCACGGTACGCTTAAGCGGCGCCCCGCTACGGGCCGTAGCCGTCAGCGCGGCGCGCGGCGAGGTGATCGTGACTGGCTCCGACCACCGCGTACGCGTCCTGGACGCCGATTCCTTGGCCCTGAAGCAGGAGCTGCCGGGCCATACGAACTCCGTGTTCACGGCCGTTTTCTCGCCCGACGAGGCGCTGCTCGTCACGGCCGGGCGCGATGCGCACCTGCGCCATTGGCAGGCTGGACCCGGAGGCTACGAGCTAACGCACAGTGTGGTAGCGCATCTGTTTACCATTCACCACGTAGCCTTCAGCCCGGACGGTGCCGTGTTTGCCTCGGCTTCGATGGATAAGAGCATCAAGCTCTGGAGCGCCCGCACGGGGCGGCTGCTGCACGTGCTGCGTCGCGCGGCGGGCGTGGGCCACGGAACCTCCATCAACCGGCTGGCCTGGCTGCCAGCCGCGGAAGGGCAGCCGTCGCTGCTGGCATCGGCTTCCGACGACCGCACCGTGGGGCTTTGGGAAGTCGGGCTGCGGCTGTAATAGCCGCGCCGTGTGCCCCGGCTCGTATAGTCGCGCGTCAGGCCGGGGCGCAGTGGCCTTACAGCCGGGGTTTGCGGAAGGCCTGCTTGAGCTTCCCCCACCAGCCGGACGGCGTATCGGGGGACTTATTGGCGCCTACAATGTCGCCGCTGACATCGCCGAGCAGGAAGCCGTAGGCTTCCATTCCGGAGGTGGCGTCGAAGACTACTTTCAGGATTGCGACGAGCGGAATCGACAGAATCATTCCCGGCAGGCCCCAGAGTTTGCCACCCAGAATCAGGCCCACGATGGCGGCCAAGGGGTTGATGCTGACTTTCGAGCCCGTGATCATCGGGGTGATGAAGTTGCCTTCCAGAAACTGTACGAACAGGAACATCCCCACCACGGCCAGCGCCCGCAGCGGCGAGCCGGTTTCCACGAGCGTGTAAATGGCCGGCAAGGTGGCGCCGATAACCATTCCGATGAACGGGATGATGGTCAGAATCGAAGCGAAGGCGCCGAAGAAAATGGCGTACTTGACGCCCAGTAGCAGCAAACCGGTGATGTTGAGCGCGGCCACGATCAGGATTACCGTCAGCAAACCAAGCAGGTAGCTCTGGGTCACGTCCTCGATTTTCTGCACCACGTGCATCACCGTATTCCGGCTGCCAGCGTCCACGAAACGGTAGATGAACTGGCGGAAGTGGTCGCGGTAGAACAGAAAGCAAAAGACGTAAATCGGCACCAGCGACAGCACTTCCAGCACGCTCGACGTGGTGGACGCCGCCGAGTTGGCAATCAGCGAGCCGCGTTCGCGCAGTCCGGTTAAGCCGTTGTGCAGCAGTACGCGCTTGTCGGGTAGTTGCAGGCCGAATTGCTGGGCCAGCGAGTTGCGCAGCACCTCGTATTGCGTCACGAGGCGCTCCTGAATATGGTCCCACTCCTGCGTGAACGACATCAGTTGTGATGCCACCACCCAAATCAGGCCCGTCAATAGCCCCGCCAGCAGCAGGATGCTGAGCAGAATAGCGAGCCAGCGCGGCACCCGCCAGCCTTCGAGGCGCCGCACAATGGGCACCAGCAGAAAAGCAAACAAGGCGGCAAAAAGCAGCGGCAGCAGTACGTCGTCGAGCTTGCGGAGCGAGACGACCAGCAACACCAGCCCCAGGAGTTTGAGAGCGAAGACGGCAAAGGGCGGCAGGGAGCGGTCGGCGGAAGGCGGATTCACGGCAGCAGAAAAGCGAAGTCGGTGGGAAAAAAGCCGGGGGAAGCGCGGCGCGCTCTTTACGGAAGCGGTGACGAAAAAGCCGCTTTAGGTCAATTGACAATGATCAATTAAAAATTATTAATTAATTTTTATCAATTATTGATTGGCGGCCTATCGCCCGCCGAACGTGAGCGAGGCCCAGGTGCTGCGCCAGTCGGCGGGGGCGGGCGTCTTTCCCTTTGGGTAGGCTTCCATCTGCACGGTGGCGACGAGGACGGGGCCGCCGTCAGGCTGACGGGGCACTAGCACCCGGCCGCGCGCATCGGTCGTGAGGCGAATGGGTGCCCCCGCCTTACGGTTGTTGGGGCTGCGCTGCCACACCTGTACCAGCATTCCGGCAGCGGGCTTGCCGGCCACCAGCACCTGGACGGGTACCGCCGCCCCAGCGGCCAACGCGTAGGGGTTTTGGAGCGGCACGAGTTCCAGTGGAAAGCCGACCGGGCGAAGGCAGGCGGTGTCAGTAGTGGCGGCGGGGCCACCACCGGCCTGTATCAGGGCTTTCGCGCAACGGCGGTAGGCTTCGCGGCCGGGTTGGGCGGTTTGTTTGCGCTGCGTGCGGATTTTCAGCGCATTATCAAGTCCTTCCTCCCGAAGGTAGGCCGTGAATTTGGGGCCGTCGAGGGTGATCAACGACTCCTGCGAGCGCATCGCCAGCACGTGTGTGCCGGCTTCGGTGAAAGCGAAAGTAGTGGCGAGCGAATCGGGACTACTGGCCCGCACGGCGGCGGTCAGGTCGGACCAGGTGCCGGTTGGGGTGCGCTGGTACAGCGTGGCTAGCCGCTTGGGGGCCGCTTCCCAACGTTCGCCGGCGAAACCTTCGCCAACCCAGAACCCCAGGTGAACGCGCTCGCTGATGGCCACGACGAACCGCACCGGCTCCAGCCAAAACTCGTGGGCCGTGGCAACGAGCGTGCTGAAAGTCAGGGTTAAAACGGTCAGGATTTGACGATAACGAAACGGCATCAGCGGAAATGGAAAGTGGTGGGAAGCCCTGCAAAGAAACCACTCCCCGGCCCAAATCAGCGGTTCGTTTCCATTGACCACGTTTAGGCTCCCGCCAGCTTCGCCACCGACCAGCCGCGCCGCTTGAAGTCGTCTCCCAGTTTGAGGAGTTTTAGTACGTCGGGCACAAAGTCGGCGCAAAGGCTTTCGGTGGAGCCGTACTCGGTCAGCGGAATTTCCAGCTCGGCCAGCAGGTGGTGGTGCTTGCGGGCGGTACTCAGGCGCGCGTCGAGGAGCGTGAAGGCGCCCCGGTCGGTCTCGCGGCGGATCAGCCGGCCGAAGCCCTGCCGCAGCTTGAGGCGGGTGGAGGGGTAGTAAAAGCCTTCCCAGAACAGGTCAGGCGTTTCATACTGCTTGCGGTGTGCGATGAGCGGGTCGCCGACGGTGGGGAAGGGCGCCCGCCAGATCACGACGTGCGCGCAGGTAGCGCCGGCGAAGTCCACGCCCGTCCACATCCGGTCCACGCCCAGCAGCACACTCTGCTCGACGCGCCGGAAGCGTCGGATCTCCCATTGGGAGGCTCCATTCTGGGTGAGTAGTTCGATGTCGTGGGCAGCGAGGCGAGGCCCCAGCCAGTCGGCAGCCGCGCGCAGCTCTTCGTTCGAGGTGAACAGCACCAGGGCGCGGCCATCCAGGGCCAGTAGCAGCGGCAATAGCGCCGTCAGCGCCTCCTCGCGCCACAAGGCTTTCTCCAGCGGCGGCCAGCCGGAGTTGAACGGGGTCAAAAAATGCGGCAGGGCGCCCACCACGGCGTGTTCGTACTGAAACGGCGACTTGAAACGCCCCTCGGCCGCGAAGGGGACCGGCAAATCCAGCAGGCGCCGGAAATAGGTCAACTCATTGTCCACGAAAAGCGTGGCCGACGTGAAGACGACCGATCGGAACGTGTCCAGCAGCGGCACCACCGGCTCGGCGGGCAGGTGCGTGGGGGTGCGGCCGGTTTCATCGGGCAGGGCGTAGAGGTGCGGGGCCAGGTCGTAGGGTTGGCGGGTCAGGCGCCAGGCGAGCGGATCGTTCGGGCCACCGTCGCGCTGCACGGTGTGGATATGGGGCCGCGACGGAAACTCGGCCAGCATTCGACGGGCTAGTTCCGCCGCTTCCAGCAGCTGGCCAGCGGCGCGGGCGGCGCGCTCGCGGAGCTGCTTGTCGGGGTCGGACGGCGGGTGGCGCGCTTCGGGGTCGAGGTCGGGCGGCGGCAGGGCCAGCAGTAACTGCTCGCGGATAGGCGCCAGCAGGGCGACTACGGCGCGCAACCGGGCTTCCAGCGCTGCCAGACGGAAGCACAGGGGGCGGTCGAGCTGATGCCAACGGGTGCCCACGCGCGGTTCCCAGGTGCTGAAACGCTCCTGCCAACGCAGTTCACTGTCAGCTGGGTAGGGGATGGCCGTGCCGCCATCGGTGGGGAAGCCGAGGAGGGCTTTTCCGAAATCGCGCAGGGCGTCGGCCAGGGCGCTCAGAGGGGCGGGGGCCGTTTCCGTGGACGCTAGAATAGCGCGCACGGCCCGCCATTGGCGTAGTTCGGTGTGCAGGGTGGCGGCCTGAGCGAGCAACGCATCGCGCTCATTTTCTGCGTCTTCGGCCAGGGGCGTATCGGCGGTGGCTTCGGCGGCCTGCGCCCAGAGGTCGGCCTGGGCCAGTACGGTCAGCAGGTGGCGTTCCAGCTCACCGTCGAGAGAGGCGGTGGGGTCGGCGGCGACTTCGGCGTCGCGCAGGGTGGTCAGGCCGTCGGTCATGGCGTAGGCCCGGGCGCTGGCCCGCGTGTTTTCCGGCGTCAGGCGTTCCTGTAGCCGGGTCAGCAGGCCGGGCTTGGGCGCCGTGCTGCCATCGAAGCCCGGCCCCAGCAGCGCCGTGATGCCTTCTTCGTACAGCTCGCGGGCGTCGAAGCGGCGCGAGAGCGCCCCCCGGAAGTTATCGGGGAAGCGGTCGGCCTCGTCGATGATGCAGATGCCGCCGTTGTCGCGCACCTTCGGCGGCAGCAGCGCCAGCTTGTGGTGGTTGGTGATGATGAGGTTCGCCGCCTCGGCCCGCCGCCGATGCACGGGATAGGTGCATTCGGGCAGTTCGTCGGAGGCTTCGTGGCGGCAGGCTTTGTCGGCCGTGGTGGCGCGGAGCAGCTTCCAGAGCGCCGGCCCCAGCCGCGCGGCCACCTGCGGCGCAATGCCTTCGATTTCGCCTTCCGTATCGCGCAGGCGCAGCGCCAGGTAGAGCCACGCCAGGGCGTCATGCCAGTCAGCGGAGGTAAAGGCTTCGTCGTAGGTACGGGCCAGCGCGTCGGCGCACACGTAGCAGTTCTTGCCTTTCAGCACCGCCGCGCGGATGCTGTTCTTATACAGTGGATTGCGTTGCCCCGGCGGTCCCAATAGCGCGGGCAGTTCACCGCTAACAATTTGGTCCTGAAGATTTTTGGTGGACGTAGCGATGATCACCCGCCCGCCCACGGTCTTCCGCAGGTATTCCACGGCAGGCACCAGGTAGCCGAATGTTTTGCCGGTGCCGGTGCCCGCTTCCAGGGCGTAGGCGCCGCGCCCGCCCAGGGCGTCGGCCACGAAAGCGGCGTACTGCTCCTGCGCGGGGCGCGGCTTCCAGCCGGGGCGGTGCTGCCCCAGGTACTTGAACACGCTCGCCAGTTCGGCGCCGGAGGGCGGTAGCGGAATGCCGATCTCGCCCTCGCCGGTGGTGCCGGTATCCGGGGCGCGGGCGCGCCAGTCGGCCAGCCACTGGGCCAGCAGCTGGCGGGCCATCAGCGGCTGGATGCCAGTTGCTTGGGCGGGCGGTGGTGGGAGTGGGGCCAGGTCGAGGGCCTGCTGGCCGTCGGGGGCGGGCGGCTCATCGCAGCAGGTGGGGTTGCGGGCCAGGGCGCGCAGCAGGCGCTGGGCGCGCAGTTCCGACGGCAGGCGGCGGGTGTATTCCAGCGGTTCGATCAGGCTTTCCAGCAGCGCATAAGCTGGCTGGAACGTGCTGCTGCCGCCCCCCGCTTCGGCCAGCTTCTGCGGTTTCAGGACCCGGCCCAGCACCATTCGCACGGCCCGGCGCAGCGTGTGCAGCACGAACGGCAAACGTGGCGCCGATTCGGTGAAATGCAGCCGGGCGCTCCAGGCGGCGTCCGGGCGGAGCAGCGCGTCGAGCAGGTCGTCAGCGTCATCCAGGGTTTGGTCAGGGAGCCAGAAGGCGGTCAGCTCATCCAGGCCCACGCATACGGGCGGACGGGTGTCGGCGGGCCATTGGTCGGCCAGCACCACGGCTTCGAGCCAGTGCCGTTCCGGGCCAGGCTGCCCGGCGCGGTCCAGGATCAGCAGGGCGTCGAAGGCGGCGCAGGCGGTCTGGATTTCTTCGCGCTGCTCGGCCCAGGTCGAGGCGGCCTTCGCTTGCCGGTTGCTAATCTGGGCGGCCGTCTGCACGGCTTGCCCAAACGCCCGGCCGGGGTTCAGCAGCCAGGTTTGGGGCTGGGCGTCGGGCGTCAGGGCCAGTAGGCCCACCGTCAGCAGGCCGTGCGGGCCGCCAGGGTGGTGCGGGCCAGTGGCGTAGAGGTGGGCGACGGCCACGCGGGGAGACCGGGACGCGGAAGTTTGTTTGAAAGACACCAGAATGCGGGGGGAAGCCGGTGCCAAATTTCGGTACAATCTGCCAATCGCTGCTAAAGGAATTGGGCTTGATCCTGAAACCGACGCCCCATTCACAGAATTCGCGCGAATTCTGCTGGTTTACCGGCAAAATTCGCGCAAATTTTGCCGGTAGCTTCATCGCCTCCAGTAAATTTAGTTTTCTTGACCCCACGAGTCGGGCATCAACGCGGCGCCAACCGGCAGCTTACGGCGCTGCTGGTTGGGTGGCCCTGCGCCTTCCGGTTGGCGGTAGCGCTGCTGTCAGGCCGAACTGCGCGACGGCGTTTAATTTGCGCTGGTTCACTCGCGCGGGCCTCTCGGCCCGTGCGAAACGAACGGCAAGTTTCCTGGCCTGCAAAGCGCAGATGACTAGTCAAGAAGCGCAGTATCCGGCTTTTTAAATAATTCGTTTTATTTCTGCGATGTCCTTTCTCCGTCTGCTGTCTGGCGTGTGGTTGACCGTCGTCGCCTTGCTGCTGCCCGCCCCAACGCTGGCGCAGAAGACGGCGCCCCGCCCCCAGGTGTACCGCACCCGCGACAGCACGTGTACGGTTACGGTGCTGCGGTACGGCCCGCCAGCGGCCCAACAGGCGCTGGTGGCAATAGTCTCCCCCGGCCACCCTTGGGACCGGCACATTTTTCTGACGGCCAGTAGGAGCGATGGGCGCTGCGGCGTAGGAATAACAAGGCACCAAATCATCCTCCACGGCGAGGATTGGGACTTGCTTACCAATCGCTTCTTTCTCGACCAACGCGTTTACAATTTCGAGTTGGAACTACTCGACAATGGTGATGCCGGGCTGCCGGTCACTTTCGATCTCGTGGAAGCAAAAAAGCTGACGGAGCGAGCGTCAGCAGACTCGCTGCTCACGGCTTACCGCCGACAGGAGGCGAAGCGAAAAACCTCCCTGGCTCGCTATGTCCTGAAGGCCAAAGCCGGCGCGGAAAAGTAGGTGCCGCTTGCCCACGTTCGACTTTTCAAGCCGGGCACCGAATCCGGCAAAACTGCTCGCGCAGCAACCGGATGCGCCGAACTTACACCCCCATTCGCCCGGTTCTAATTCGCTTGGCAAAACGGTCCAAAACGCCCTGGCGGGGCTAGTTTTGTGAGCCGACTGCGCCCGTTTTCTTTCCTGATCCTTATGTCCGTCCCGACGACGCCTCCCGAAGCCATCTACTCCGAAGATTCCATCCGCTCCCTCGACTGGCGCGAGCACATCCGGCTGCGGCCGGGGATGTACATCGGCAAGCTCGGCGACGGCTCGGCGCCCGACGACGGTATCTACGTGCTGGTCAAGGAGATCATCGACAACTCCATCGACGAGTTCGTGATGGGCAACGGCCGCACCATCGAAATCAAGATCACCGACCACCGCGTGACCGTCCGCGACTACGGTCGGGGTATTCCGTTGGGTAAGGTGATCGACTGCGTGAGCAAGATCAACACCGGCGGCAAGTATGATTCGAAGGCGTTTCAGAAGTCGGTGGGCCTGAACGGCGTCGGCACCAAGGCCGTCAATGCCCTGTCCGCGCACTTTCTGGTGCAGAGCATCCGCGACGGCCAGGCGAAGGTGGCCGAGTTTTCGGGCGGCGAACTGACCCAGGATAAGCCCCTGGAAGCCACCACGCAGCGCAACGGGACACTGATGCAGTTCACCCCGGACGAGGCGATCTTCCGCAACTACCGCTTCATCCCGGAGTACCTCGAGAACCAAATCTGGAACTACGCCTACCTGAATGCAGGCCTCACGCTCTGGTTCAACGGCCGCCGCTACCACTCCGAAAACGGCCTGCGCGACCTGCTGGAGCGCAAAAATGACCCCACGACGCTCCGCTACCCGGTCATCCACGTCAAGGGCCAGGACGTGGAATTCGCCCTCACCCACGGCGACGAGTACGGCGAGGAGTACTATTCCTTCGTCAATGGCCAGTACACCACCCAGGGCGGTACGCACCTGGCGGCGTTCCGCGAGGCGCTCGTAAAAACCCTGCGCGACTTCTACAAGAAGGAATACGACGCCGCCGACGTGCGCGGCTCGATCGTGGCGGCCATTTCGGTGCGGGTGCAGGAACCGGTGTTTGAGTCGCAGACGAAGACCAAGCTCGGCTCGATCAATATGGGCCACGACGGCCCCACGGTGCGCGGCGCAGTAGGCGATTTCGTGGCCGAACACCTCAACAACTACCTCCACAAGAACCCGGCGGTGGCCGAGGCACTCAAGAAGCGCATCGAGCAGTCGGAGCGCGAGCGGAAGGATATGGCCGGCGTGAAGAAGCTGGCGAAGGACCGCGCCAAGAAGGCCAACCTCCACAACCGCAAGCTGCGCGACTGCCGCTTCCATTTCAACGAGGGCCGCGACCTGGAAAAGGAAAGCCTCACCACGCTCTTCATCACGGAAGGCGATTCGGCCAGCGGTTCCATCACCAAAAGTCGCAACGTGGAGACCGAAGCCGTGTTCAGCCTGCGTGGTAAACCCCTGAATTGCTTTGGGTTGAAGAAGAAGATCGTGTACGAGAACGAGGAGCTGAACCTGCTCCAGCACGCGCTCAACATCGAGGAAGGGCTGGAAGGGCTGCGCTACAACCGCGTGGTGGTGGCCACCGACGCCGACGTGGACGGGATGCACATCCGCCTGCTGCTGCTCACGTTCTTCCTCCAGTTCTTCCCGGATCTGGTGAAGAACGGCCACGTTTACATCCTCGAAACGCCGCTTTTTCGGGTTCGGAACAAGAAAACCACCACCTATTGCTACAGCGAGGCCGAGAAGCAGGCGGCGATGAAGAAGCTCGGGCCGAAGCCCGAAATCACCCGCTTCAAGGGCCTGGGCGAGATCAGCCCCGACGAGTTCGGCCGCTTCATCGGCGACAATATCCGCCTCGAACCGGTCATCCTGCGCGGCGAGCAATCGATCCAGCAGATCCTGTCCTACTTTATGGGCAAGAACACCCCGGAGCGGCAGCTTTTCATCATCGACAACCTCCGCATCGAAGCCGACGTGGTAGAAGACGCCGTGCCCGTGGAGGCGCTCGAACCGCTGCTGGCGTAGGGGAAGGGCGCCTATCTTTACCCGATGCTGTCCGCCTGCACCTCCAGAATTTCACTGTCTTCGCCGACGCCGATTTCCAGTTCAGCCCTGGCCTGAACGTGCTGGTCGGCAAGTGAGCAGTCTCGGTTAAGCTGGAGCGTTGGCCTTGGTTAAACGCGAAGGTGCGGTCAGCGCTTGGGCCGTCTGAAGGAGCTTGGTAATGACCGTGCTGCCCAGCGCCAGCAGCGTAAGGAATCCGATGTCGGGCTGCAGCTTCAGCAGGCTGAGGAACGGAACGTGGGCAATGGTCGGAAACAGAAGTACCATTCCTAAAAACCAACCGCTGGCCACGGCCAGGCTTCTGATTGCTTTGCCCGCGGTGGCCGGGTGTGCGTGCCCATTGCGCAGCAGGAGCGCAACCTTGTAAACGAGCCGTCCTGCCAGGAACAGCGTCAGCAAGCCCACCAGCCACCGCCCGTACCATTCCGTTTTGGAAGCAGGGTGAGCCTCTCCGCCGGTGACGATGCTTATGATGCCCTCCACCGTGCTTTCGGAAAAGCTGAGGGAATTGGAGTTGGTCAACACCGCCACGCCCAGGTTGTCATCGGGAAAAATGAAAATGGCCGAATACGACGTTGCCGTTGAGCCCAGGTGCTGCAACAGCCGCTTCCCGTTGTAGCTGCCTTGGTTCCAGCCCATGGCATACCCGGTTTTGTCCTTCGACCACGGGGTGTGCATAGCCGCTACCAGGCCACTGTCGAGCACACGTCGGGTGCCCACGATGCCCTTGGTGAGGTTCGCCTGCAGGTATTTTCCCATATCCGCAGCAGAGCTACAGATAAAACCGGCCGGGACGGCGGTCAGCGCATAGTCGGCCTGGGGGCTCTTCACCGGAAAAGGCCCCCAGTATTGGTATTGCGCCACGACCCGGGTTTCGTTCTGCTCCGATGAACCAATAAACGTACGGGCCATACCCAGCGGAGCAAAGACTTCCTCCTGCATGTACTCCTGAAAGGACCGACCGCTTACTTTTTCGATGATCAGCCCCAACAGGGCGTAGTTCAGGTTGGAGTATTCGTGCTTTTGGCCGGGCTCCTCAGTGGTTGCCAGCGAGAAGCCGGCGCGTTCAAGTTCCCGTAGTGGCGGCAGGGCGTCAAACCCCGCCTTTTTGGCAATGCCACTGGTGTGATTCAGGAGATGGCGAACGGTCAGCGGGCTGCTGCTGCCGGCGACGTGAAGCGTGGGAAGAAGCGTCGTCACCGGTTGGTCGAGCGTCAACCGCCCTTTTTCAACCAGCTTTAGCACGCCGAAGGCGGTTAAGGACTTGCTCACCGACCCCAGGTAATACGGTGTTTGCGAGCCGGTTGCTGCGCCGATTGATTTGGTATAAAGCACGGAGTCGCTGCTGACAACGATTACCTCCATGTTGGGCACGTTGAATTTTTGCAACTCCCGCATCAGGTAGGCATCTACTCGTTGCTTGATTCCTTGCCCATGAAGGAGCGGCAGGAATAGGACGCACAAGCAAATGGTGAAAAAGAGCTTCATATTACCGCGATGACCGTTACGCACGTGACGGGTAAATGTACCCGCCGGCTCCGTAAGATGGCTGATGGGACGGGCGAAATAACGAAACGCCCGGGTCTTCGAGCGGCTGCTGACGCAGCTGCGCACCGGCGACGCGGTCTACATCTACCAGCTCGACCGCTTGGGTCGCTCCAGCTCCAGCAGCGCGGCAAAATAAATCCGTCATCTTCCGCAGCAAGCAGTCAGTCGATTATGCGAACTTCGGCTTGTTGTTTAGCAACGGCCGCTCTAGCGAAACCGAAGCTGGATGCCCAGCGCCAGGTGTAGAATGGAGCCTACGCTCACGGTGCGTCGGTTGAAATACCAGATGGTCGCCAGTTGGTCATTGGTACCTGCTTCGTAATAAGCCGCTACGCTGCGGGCTTTGGCGGTTGGCCCGAGGGCGCGTTCGAGTCGCCCCCCCAGGAATCCCCCGGTTCGCACGCCGGTTGGCGACCAGTAGTAGCGCGAGGGATAGTAGTCGGGCCAGAACAGCTCCAGGTTATCGCCTGGCGTGAGGCTGCCCCACATCCCAACGCTGATCGGGTAGACGGTGGTGCGTGCCGTCAGGGGAAGCCGCCAGGGCCAGACCGTGAGTTTGACGGCCGCCGTGAACAGCCCCCTGGTATTGCCATTGTGCCAACGCGGGATGTAACCGGCAGAAATATCCGCTTCCACCTTCCGCTTCCAGATGCCATACCCGGCACTGGCGCTTACCCAGCCAATACTGCCGGCAAACTGCAGCTTGGTGTGATGCGGAACCAAGCGGTGCAGCCCCACCCGGTGCCGGGTGGAATCGGTCGGCTGGCCCAGGCCGGCACGGGTAGTACCGGCGATTAGCAGCAACAGCAGCACAAAATGGTAACACCGTCGCATCGTCGGATCAGAAAAAAATGCGCTCCACTTTCGTCCCGCTCGGCCAAAGCGTTACCACCACGTACGTTCGCTCCTCCACGGAACCGGGCAGCAGATACTGTACACCGTCGTTATTGTGGGGGCCGTAGTGAAGCGTTGAATGCTGGTGCCCGTGCATCGACAGGCGTACCCGCCCGCTTGCGGCGAGCACGGCAGGATACTCGGCCGCGAAGCGCGGATCAAAGTCGGAGTTGAAGGGGGGCACGTGCGCGACTACAAGCGCATCGGTGAAAGCGGCACTGTCTTCCCTTAATTCCTCCCGCAGCCAGTTCAAATCCGGCACCGGCCGCTGAAAGCCGTACTCCCGCCCATTGGTATCCAGGAAGATGAACTTGTGGCCGCCGTACACAAAAGAGAAATTCAAGGGGCCGTACAGGCGCTGATAGATCGTCGGGCCATTCGCCAGCAGGTCGTGGTTCCCAATGACGGCCAGGTACGGGACGTGTAGCTTGCTCAGCACGTGGTGCATCTGCTGGTATTCCCACGCGATCCCAAAGTCGGTAATGTCGCCGGCGTGCACCACGAACTGTACGCCACGCTGTTGATTAACACTTTTGACGAAATCTTCTGCTTCGTCAAAAAACCGCTGCGTATCGCCCGTCAGCACGAAACGGGTCGTATCCGTAGCCGGCGGGGCTAGTCGGGCAAGGGCTTGCTGGTTATAGTGCTCCAGCGGTACATCCGCCGCCATCGGACTGTACTCAAACCAATTACAGCCCGTCATTAGCCCCATTGCCAGCAGCAGCCAGGTTGCGGGGCTCGTTCTTTGGCAGGAAGTGCCCATTGAATCGGAACGGCTACAAAGGAGCGCGCGGGGGGAACTTTCGGGGTCCCGGAAGCCGATACGCTCAACCGAATAGCCGCTGGTACGCAAATGCACCCGGATTGTTGAAGGCGTTGGCGGCACCAGCTCCGGCAGACCGCTGACGTTCCAGGCACTTGCGGCTACTACTTCCTGATGCAGAACCGGCTGAAGATCGATTTCAGCAAGTCGTCCGGGGTTACGTCGCCCGTGATTTCGCCTCAAGCCCGCACGGTGCGCACGACTTCAAAACGGCTTTTCAGCCGCAGAATCTGCTTCTCAAACAACTCGTAGGAAAGGGCCGCTGTAACCACCGTAAGCATCAGCACCAGCAGCAGCCGCAATACAGAATGAGCCGCCGAAAACTCCGGGAATTGCAAGTCGAGCAGAAAGATTAACGGACTGTGGTACATATACAGGCCGTACGAAATTTTGCCCAGGTAATTAACCGCCTGCCTGGCGAGGCCGGGAGCCGTACTTACTTCCGATGAATACTCATTAAACAGGGTGTAGCAGAAAACAAAAGCGAGTGGGAGCAGAAACAGGTATTTTTTGAATGTGGCAAAGGCCAGCGAGGTGTAGTCCACTGTTTCGACGGTGGATAACAGTAAGGCCAGGTACAGCAGCACTACTGTTAGTGTCCATCCCGGGAGTCGTAACGTAATGGGCTGCGTGAAGTGTCGCCAGGCCAGCCAGCCGCCCAGTGCCAGCACATCGCAGCGGCTCAGCGTATGGCAGTAGATGGCCATCCAGTTGGCATTTGGTTGAGTGATGGTGACATACATCCGAAAGGCAATGCTGACCAGCACAATCCCGCCAAATAGCCAAGGCAACCGTCGGGTGGGTAGCAGCACCACCAGCACTGGAATGGCCAGGTAAAACTGTTCTTCAATGCAAAGCGACCAAAGCGGGTTGAGAGTCGCCACAGTCCAGCCGTGGTCGATCATCCAGAAGTTGCCTACGAATAGCAGATAACTTTGAAAGTTGATGTCGGGTGTGTCGCCGTGATGCAGCCACCAGGCCACGCCAATGATGGCGAAATAAAGTGGGAAAATCCGCAGCGCCCGCCGCAGGTAAAAGCGCGGCAGACTGATGGTGCCAGTCCGGCTTTTTTCAGCCAGCAGCAGATAAGTTATCAGAAACCCGCTGATGAGAAAGAAAAAATCAACTCCTACCGGTAGGTTGTGTAACAGCAGGGAGGGGGCGGACGAAAGGAAGTTCTTGAATTCGAATGTGCTGTGGTAAAACACAATAGAAAGCGCCGCGCAGCAACGCAGCACATCCAGCGCCCGAAACTGAACGGCGGGAACTGGAGCGGGAGGAAGGGGAGAGGCCATAAGAAGTGAGGTTGCAGGTAGCCTGCAAAGTCAGCAGCCAGGCAAAGGTCGTGGCAGCCCCGTAAAAGTACTGGATATATCAGCTTCCAAGAAGCATGCAACGCCGCCGCTGCCTAGCGACCCTGTTTGATGTAGGGGATAGCAGCACGGTAGAAGAGCGGCAAAAGCGGGGGTATTTTTGTGCGTAAACCTAGTCCCCGGCGTGGCGGTTTGCGGGCAGCGCGGAGTACGCCCTAGCGCCTGCTGTTCTTCGGCGAAACGGCGTCCTTACGTTACGGCTGTCGCACGATTACCCCACCCGCTGCCTAGTTTTGTCAAATGGCTTTTTTTATTCAAACCCTTTTCCTCACCCTCGGTACCTTTGCAATAATGGAGGGTGCCGCTTGGGCGATGCATAAATACGTACTGCACGGGCCGCTTTGGCACCTGCACCGGAGCCATCACGAGCCGCACGACGGCCCGTTGGAGCGCAACGACTGGGTCGTGGTTTTTTATGCGGCCCTTTCGGCGGCGGGCTGCGTGGCCGGGGGCATCTGGCTGGGCGCAGGTCTCGGCATTGCCCTCTACGGCACGGTCTATTTTCTGCTCCACGATGTGCTGATTCATCGTCGTCTGCGCTGGCTCGGTAAGCCGGTCGGCGCCTATCTGCGGGCAATGGACATTGCGCACAAAACCCACCACGCGACGCGCGGCCGCGACGGTGCCCGCGCCTTCGGAATGCTCTGGGTGGCGGCCGAATACTGGCACCTGGCCCGCCGCCGGCGCCCGGAGCGCGTCGGCTGAAGGGCTCGCCCAGCGCTTCCTCTGTTCCGTTTTCTGCCTCAACTCTCCAGCCTGACTGGCCTTTTTCTGTTGCTTTATCCTCTGTAATGACGCCCCACTACCACATCCGCGACCTTGCCCACCTGAGCGGGGTGCAGGCCCACACCATTCGGGTCTGGGAGCGCCGCTACAACCTGCTGGCGCCTGCTCGTACTGACACGAATATCCGGATGTACACGGATGATGACCTCCGGGTTCTGCTCAATGTCAGTGTGTTGTGCGACCACGGAATGCGTATTTCGCGAGTAGCCCAGCTCAGCGCCGAGGAAATCGGTCGTGAGGTCGAGCGCGTCACGGCCCGCGAAAACTCGCAGCCGCACCGCCTCCAGCAATTGGTGCTGGCGATGGTGGACCTGGACGAAACCCGCCTCGAAACGTACCTCACCCTCGCCATTCAGGACCTGGGAATGGGGCGCGCGATGCTGGAAGTGGTGTACCCGTTCCTGGAGCGCATCGGGGTGCTGTGGCAGGTCGGCACGATTCAGCCCGCTCAGGAACACCTCGTCACGTGCCTGCTGCGGCAGAAACTGGTCGTCGCCGTCGATTCCCTGGGGCCGCAGCGCGCCCGGCCCGAAGCCAAGCGGTTCGTGTTGTACCTGCCGGAGCGCGAGATGCACGAACTGGCGCTGCTTTATATGCAGTTCGTGTTGCGTGCCGCTGGCCACCACATCACGTATCTGGGCCAGAACCTGCCCACCCGCGATCTGGGCATCGTGGTGGCGCAGGTCAAGCCGGATTACCTGCTCACCGTACTTACAGTGGTGCCGGAGCGCGAAGCGGTGCAGCCGTACATCCAGCACCTGAGCGAAGCGTACGCGGCGCAGCAGGTGCTTTTCTACGGTACGCAGGTCCATTATGACGACCTGACCTGGCCCGCTAACACCCGCCGCTTCACCGATATGAGGGATTTTGCGGCTTGGGCTGAAGAAATAAACGTCGAAAAAAAGCCCTTTAAACCCACCTAGTGCGGTTTTGAGTACCGGAGACGATAAAATAAACCCCGCCGATGCGGGGTTTTTGTTTCCGGTACGTACATTTGTTCAACCTTTCACGCTCTAACGTTGAACAGATGACGTCCGTTGAATTTTCCTCTGAAGTCCAGAAGCTTTCGCACCTGCTGCGACCAGTGGCAATGAACCTGACCCGTGACGCTGACGACGCCAAGGATCTGATTCAGGAGACGCTACTGAAGGCGCTCGTGAGCCGCGACAAATTTCGGGTTGGCACCAACCTGAAAGCGTGGTTGTACACGATTATGCGCAACACGTTCATCAATAATTACAACAAAATAACCAAGCGCCACACGAATGTGGATGCCACCGAGTACTTCCAGTATTTCAACACCGACGAAAACTACATCACCCAGAACGGTGCCCAAAGCACGTTCGTGATGAACGACCTCAACGGGGCCATCAACCAATTGGGAGAAGCCTACCGGACGCCGTTTATGATGTACTACATCGGCTACAAATACCTGGAAATTGCCGAGAAGCTCCAGATTCCGATTGGTACCGTTAAGAACCGGATTCACATCGCCCGGAAGGAGCTCAAAGCGCGCCTGACGATGTACGAGCCGGGGGCCTAACCCCGGCGGGTACGGTCCATTGACTTTGCTGCCGGTACGTTCGTTCAAACGCCAGCTGTACCTGCTGCTGGCAGGCGCTATCAGGTTGCCGCCCGACGGATCGTGGGGCGCGCTGCCGCAGTAGCTCAAACAGCGTTCCGTGCGGCCGAATATCCGGTCTGCTCTCGTTTCCTTCCTGCCTGGAAGAGCCGCACCAAGCGGTCGGCCCCGCCGACATTGCTTGTGGCGGCTTTTTCTTTGTAACTCGTTTTTCTAAGTCCTTTAGCTTGTCCAGTCGTTCCGTCGGTTTGATTTCCCCTGATGGCCCCCGCGCCCTTGTCATTGGTGCGGGCTTCGCGGGGCTGTCGTGCGCTACGGCCCTGGCCAAACGCGGCTTCCGGGTAACGGTGCTGGAGAAGAACGACCAAGCTGGCGGGCGCGCCCGCGAGTGGCGCACGCCGGAAGGCTTTACCTTCGATCTGGGGCCAAGTTGGTATTGGATGCCGGAGGTTTTTGAAGAATACTTCGCCCGCTACGGCCATCAGGTCAGCGATTTCTACCAGCTCGACCGCCTCGACCCCGCCTACACGGTGGTTTTCGGGCCAGCCGACGAGCTGGAGGTCCCCGCCGACCGCGCCGCGCTCCGGGCGCTCTTCGAAGGCCTGGAACCCGGCGCCGGCGCCCGGCTCGACGAATTCCTGCGGCAGGCTGCGTACAAGTACCAGGTCGGGATGAGCGAGTTCGTCTGGAAGCCGAGCCGCTCGGTGATGGAGTTTCTAGATCCGCGCCTGGTGGTCGATGCCGTTCGGCTCGACCTCTGGCAGTCGATGGCGCGGCACGTGCGGAAATTCTTCCGCCACCCCAACCTCATCAAACTGCTCGAATTTCCGGTGCTTTTTCTGGGGGCCACGCCCGAAAATACGCCCGCGCTGTATTCGCTGATGAACCACGCCGATCTGGTGGGCGGTACCTGGTTTCCGCGCGGCGGAATGCATCAGATCGTGCGCGCAATGGTCCGGGTGGCCGAAGAAAACGGTGTCGAAATTCGCCTCAGCGAACCGGTAGCGGCCATTGAGATTACCGAAGGTGGGCAGGCTACGGCCGTAACGACCGCTGCCGGTATCCGCTACGAAGCCGAGGTGGTTGTGGCCGGCGCCGATTACCACCACGTCGAGCAGCAGCTTTTACCCGCCCGCTGGCGTACCTACGACTCCGCTTATTGGGAAAGCCGGACGATGGCGCCCTCGTCGTTGCTCTTTTACCTGGGCCTCGACCGCAAGCTTGCCCGCCTGGGCCACCACACGCTGTTCTTCGACGAAGACTTCGCGCAGCACGCCCGGGACATTTACGAGACGCCGCAGTGGCCCGCCCGCCCGCTTTTTTACGCTTCCGTAACCTCGCGTACCGACCCCACCACGGCCCCGCCCGATGGCGAAAACCTGTTTCTGCTGATTCCGGTGGCTCCTGGCCTGACCGACGACGACGACGCAACCCGCGAGCGCTACTATGATCTGCTGCTCACCCGCCTGGAAGCCTATTGCGGCCACCCGATCCGGCCGCACGTGGTGGTGAAGCGCGCCTACGCCCACCGCGATTTTCTGGCCGACTATCACGCCTTCAAGGGCAATGCTTACGGCCTCGCCAACACGTTGCGCCAGACGGCCCTGCTGAAACCGGCCCTCAAAAGCAAAAAAGTGGCAAATCTGTACTTCACGGGCCAACTCACGGTGCCGGGACCGGGCGTACCGCCGTCCTTGATTTCCGGCGAAGTGGTGGCGCGCGAGGTGGCGAAGGCCTTCGGGAAAAACTGATTTTTATCGTTGCTAAGCGGCGAGACAAAGCAATTGTCGGTCGCAAGGCGTTTAACTTTAGAACTTCTTCGCGGCTTCATCGGAAGTGCACCTCGCTTAGTTGTTAACAACTGCTTCGTTCCTTGCAATACCAAACCGCGCTGCCCGTGTCTGCTTCTGATTCCCGCGCTACGCTTCCCTGGGCCGCCGCCCTCTACGACCGGGCGGCGCTGGGAATGAGCCGTCATCTGACGCACCAGTACAGTACTTCGTTCACGCTGGGAATCAAAACCCTGGCCCCGGCGCTCCGCTCGCCCGTGTACGCCATCTACGGTTTCGTGCGGCTCGCCGACGAGATCGTCGATACCTTTCATTCGCACGACAAAGCCGCGCTGCTGGCCGATTTCCGGCGCCAGACAGCGGATGCCATCGCCACGGGCCTGAGTTTGAACCCCGTGCTGCACGCGTTTCAACTGGTCGTGAACCGCTACCACCTGGAGCAGCCGCTGATCGACGCTTTTCTCCATTCGATGGAGATGGACCTCGACGAAACCCGCGCCTACGATGAGTCGCTGTATCAGGAATACATCTACGGTTCGGCTGAAGTAGTAGGGCTGATGTGTCTGCGCGTGTTTTGCGACGGCGACGAGGCCGCTTATCAGCGCCTACGCGAGCCCGCCCGCCGCCTGGGCGCCGCCTTCCAGAAAATCAACTTCCTGCGCGATCTGCGCGCCGATTACGCCGAACGCGGCCGGACCTATTTCCCGGAAGTCGATTTCACCTGCTTCGACGATGCCGCCAAGCGCGTGATTGAAGCCGATATCGCAGCCGACTTCGCCGCCGGCCTGGCTGGCATCCGGGGGCTGCCGCGCCCTGCGCGCCTGGGCGTATATCTGGCCTATACGTATTATCAGCGGCTGTTTGCCCGGATCCGGGCGGTGCCGGCGGCGCGGGTGCAGGCCGAGCGCATCCGGGTGCCCGACGGGCGTAAGCTGTTGCTGCTGGCTTCGTCGTGGGTGCAGTTTCGGCTGGGGGTGGTTTGAGGCGCGCCGGCAACCGTTTGGCGTCGGTGCCGGTACAAGCCCCGTCAATGTCTGCCTTTCCTGCTGCTGTTAACCTTTGCGGTGCCCACTCGGAGCATTGCCCAGGCCAACACGACCGACCTGACGACCCTGCGCCACCTTTATGCCGAAGCCGCTTTCAGCGAGGACGTTGCCCAGCGCTTACACCAGCGGCTGCGCCCGTACCAGGGCACCGATGCCGTCGTGCTGGCCTACAAAGGAGTAGCCGAAGCCTTGCAGGCGCGCTACGTCTGGTCGCCGCTCGCCAAGCTGCGGGCCGTGCGGGTAGCGCAGGTGCTGTTCACGCAGGCGGTGGGCACCGCGCCTGCCAACGTGGAAGTGCGGTTTCTGCGGTTCACTATCGAAACCAACGTGCCGCGTTACCTGGGGTTCAGTCAGCACCTGGCCGACGACCGCGCTTTCATCATCCGGGGCGCCGCCCACCCGGCCGCGTTGGGCCTCGACCCGGGCTCGCTACGCGCCATTCGGGGCTTTATGCTGAAATACGGCGATTGTACGTCCGAAGAAGCCCGAATGCTAAGCGCGCTGAACCCGTAAAGATTTTCAAACAATGTCTCGGCGTGTAGGTTTGTGGGCCGAATGTCAGCCCTGCGCGTCACCATCGACTCTCATTCCGGCTTCTGCTTTGGGGTGGTATATGCCATCGAAATGGCGGAAGACCTCCTCGCCGAGCGCGGTTATCTGTATTGCCTCGGCGATATCGTCCATAACGACGAAGAGGTGCGCCGCCTGACCGGCCTCGGCCTGCGCATCATCGACCACCAGCAATTGGCCGCGCTGCGCGATGAGCCGGTGCTGATTCGTGCTCACGGTGAGCCGCCGTCCACGTACCGGCTGGCGCTGCAAAATAATCTGACGCTGGTGGACGCTTCGTGCCCGGTGGTGCTGAAGCTGCAAAACCGCATCAAGTCGTCGCACGACCGGCGCGAAAAACTCTACCTCTACGGCAAGCGCGGCCAC
Source organism: Hymenobacteraceae bacterium (assembly GCA_031426455.1). Classification (GTDB taxonomy): domain Bacteria; phylum Bacteroidota; class Bacteroidia; order Cytophagales; family Hymenobacteraceae; genus JANNMJ01. Next base: position 30,038 of record JANPLI010000180.1, read on the forward strand.
GCGGAAGTCGTGGGCTTGCAGGGCCAGACGAACGATGAGGCCGTGGTTTTTGAGTCGCTCGATGAGCTGCTGACCCAGGAATTGCCCACCGAACTGACACTCTACTCGCAGACGACGAAAAGCACGGCTTCCTTCTACCGGATCGTGCAGGCCCTGGAAACGCGCGGCATCCGGGTGAATACGAACGATACGATTTGCCGTCAGGTGTCGAACCGTGACCGGGAACTGCGCACCTTTGCCACACAGTTCGATGCGATTCTGTTCGTGTCCGGCACAAAGAGCTCGAACGGTAAAGTGCTTTACGAAGTTTGCCGCCAGGCGAACCCCCGGACGCACTTTATCTCTTCGCCGGAAGATCTGCTCCCGACCTGGTTTGCGCCCGGTGAGCGTATCGGTATCTGTGGCGCTACATCCACGCCTTTGTGGCTGATGGAGCGGGTGGCCGACGCCGTGCGGGCCCTGTAAACCGGGTATTGCGGGCAAGCTAGTGGAGCCAACCAACCAACGGCGGTGGCTTCCCCATCGGCATATTTGGCGCAAATACCCGTATTGACCTGATGCAAATCCACGACCTGCCCTTCGATACCACTACCTGGGCTGATCTGCCGCCCGAGGTTCACGCTGGCGCCTTCGGCCACGCGCTGTGGCGGACGCGGCATTTTGGCCCCATTCGGGTGCGGATGGTGGACTACACGCCCGGTTATGTGGCGGATCACTGGTGCGAGAAAGGCCATATTCTGCTGGTGCTGGCGGGGGAGCTGGAAACGGAACTGGCCGATGGACGTACTTTTCGGCTGACCGCCGGAATGAGTTATCAGGTGGCTGATCACGCGGAGCCGCACCGCTCTGCTTCAATGGCTGGCGCGCGTTTATTTATCGTTGATTGATGGTGACTGTTGGTTCGGATGAAATGACGGCCGCTGAAATGACGGCTGCCCCCAGCAGCGTCCGGCCCGCCCGTGCCGACCAGCGCGGTGTGGTCGTGGCGCTGCTGGTGATCAGCGCCTGGGCCAGCCTGCTGACGTGGCTGCTGACCGAGTATTCCATCCGCTGGACCTCGCCCTTCACGTGGCTATTGGTGCTGCCGATGACGCATCTCTACACGGGCCTTTTCATTACGGCCCACGACGCCATGCACGGCACCGTGGCGCCCGCCCGCCCGCGTTTGAACCGCGCGTTGGGCACGGTGGCGGCTTTTTTATTCGCCTTCAACTGGTACGGGCGTCTGCTGCCGCGCCACCACCTGCACCACCGGCACGTGGCCTCGCCGGACCTCGATCCCGACTTTCACGACGGCCATCATTCGCATTTTCTGCCGTGGTTCGGGCGCTTTGCGTGGCACTACGTCACGGTTTGGCAGGTGCTGGCAATGGCCGTAACGTACAATCTGCTGAAGCTGGTGGTACCGATGGAAAACCTGATCCTGTACTGGATCGCTCCGGCGGTGCTGGCTACGCTTCAGCTTTTTTACTTCGGCACTTACCGCCCGCACCGGGGCGAACACGCGCCGAACAACCCGCATTTTGCCCGCTCGCAGCCGCGCCAGCACGTGTGGGCTTTTCTGAGCTGTTATTTTTTTGGTTACCATTACGAGCATCACGACGAGCCGGGAGTGCCGTGGTGGCTGCTCTGGAAAACCCGCTGATTTGGCATCAAAACCCGGTTTTTGATGTAAAGTCGATACAAAAAAGCCAGCAACTGCTGGCTTTTTTTATGTCAGTACTTTAAACGATTGTTATGATGCTGGCAGCGTGGGCGGCCGATTCTGGGGCATCTACAAAAAAATCTTGGAAAATGCAACACCCTGCCCGCTAAATCTGCGTATCAGGCCTAAATCGCCCGACTTTCCAGGCCGCCCCGGTGGCCTGATGCAGTCAGCAAGAGCGGTTCGTTTTTCCACTTCCTTTCGCAACAATTCAATGTTCCAGAAATTTACCCCCGCCAGCATTCCGCTGGCGCGCCTGAAGCAAATTGCCTTCGCTGGCGCACTATTCAGCTTGGTCGCAATGCGTGCTTCGGCACAAAACATTACGCTCACCGTGGATGGTAACATCCCGACCGGCACCTACGAAAATATCACCGTCATCGGACCGGCGGTGGCTACGATATCAGGCGCGGTTACCGTAACTGGTACCTTTCGCCTGCGCCCGGGCAACCCCAATGGGCGTGGCCCAGGAGCTGGGGTTCGGATTACCGACAATGCGAACTTCATCGCCGGTAATGCCTTTATCGCTGACTCGGCTGCGCTCATTACCTTCTCCAACCCGACGGGTATCGGCAACATCAACGGTACGGCTGGGGCAATCCGGACCACGACCAAGGTGTTCGATAATGACTGCGACTTTACCTACATCGGTAATGTGAACGCCCCCCTGGGTTCGCTCGGTGAGGCCTTCCCAGCGCGGGTTCGGAACCTGACGATCAACCGGCCGAACGGTGTTAATATGGTGACTAACACAGGAGTACGGGAAGTGCTCACGATGCGTAATGGCATCCTGTTCACCAACGGCTTCGTGCTGACGCTGATCTCCAACGCACCGGATGTACCGGGCCTTACGGCCGCTTCCACCACGGTGGTAAACTTCGGTAGCGTACCGGGTGGTAACCGCTCGTTCATCTCCGGCCCGGTGACGGTAGAACGCTACATCAATCCGCGCTTCAACCGTAATACGGGTTATCGCCACTACTCCTCATCGGTGACGGGTAGCACGGTCGGTGACCTGACGGTACCCGGGGTCTTTACGCCGGTAGTAAACCCGATGTACAATACGGTACCCTATGAGCAGCGCTTCATTGCGGGTAACGTAGTGCCTTTCCCGAACACCTTCTATTACGACCAGGCTTTTGTTGACCGGACCACGCCCGGTGCCACGGCTCGTACCGACTTCGACCGGGGCTACCAGTCGCCAAATGCGTTGACCGATCCGCTGATCGTCACGAAAGGCTACTCGGTTCGGATCCCTGCTGTAGCCAAAGTTGATTTCGTTGGTTTGCTCAATCAGGACCAGGAATACCCCACGCCGCTCTTGATCGCTAATAACGAACTGGATGGTGGCTGGCAGTTGGTGGGTAATCCATACGCCTCGAAAATTGACTGGAACCTGGTGACCCGTGATACCTCTATCCTCGACCAGATTTCGCAATACCGCGCCACTGGCCTGACCGAAGGCTTCTACTCGACCTATATCAACGGGGTAGGCAACACGGTAACCGCCAATGGCTTTACCATCACAGGTTCGTCCGTAATCGCTCAGAACCAGGCTTTCTTTACCCGGGTCCGCCCCGGCCAGAGCGGTCGGATCACGTTCAGCGACGATGCCCGTCTGGTTACTTTCCAGCAGGACCCTACTGCACCTTTCTTCCGCCCAGCCAAGCAAACGGGTGGTAACGCGACTAATTCAACGGCCGCAGTCAATCCGATGATTCGCCTGAGCCTGGCTGATGCTACCGGCAACAATGCCTACGGTTCAGTAGTGTACTTCCGTCAGGGAGCTACCTATGGCTACGACGACAATATGGATGCCGTGCACACCTTCGGCGGCTTCCCGGTTCAACTATACTCGATGGCCGGCCGCGAAAGCGTCGATATCAACGCCCTGCCCCCAATCGGGAGCGTAGCCGACTACACGCTGCCGTTGCATATGATCATTGGCACGGCCGGTACCTACACGATGAGCGCCACGGAACTGACCGATTTGCCCGCTGGCTACCAGGTATTGCTGCAGGACGCCGTAACCGGCACTACGCAGGACTTGACGCTGAACCGCTCGTTTACCTTCACGACGGGTGCCAACACGAACCTCGACCGTTTCACGATCCGCCTGATAGCGCAGCGCGTAACTGGTACGGTGGCCGCCGCTGCTACCCGTACGGTGGAAGTTTACCCAAACCCACTCCAATCCGGCGAAGCGATCAACCTGAACGTGCTGGGCTTGGCTAAAGGCACTCAGGTGACGGCTGCGCTCTTTAACCAGCTTGGTCAGCGCGTCTGGACCCGTACGTACACCAGCGCCCTGGGCGGTCTGCGTGAGTCGGTTCCCCAAACGCTGGCTCGTGGGGTGTACACCCTCCGGGTACAGGCTGCCGGCCAGACGGATGCTCGCCGCATCGTCATTAAGTAATACAGCCCCTGAAGCTGTGACTGGCCTGCGCGAAAGCGTCGGCTGATAAGCAAAAAGGCCCGCTCTCTGAGCGGGCCTTTTTGCGTTTGGGGTCTGGGTAGTCAGCCGTCAGGCGGTAAGTCCCTTTGCTGGATGATTTTTGGTTGACCGGTTATTGACCAAATTGCCGCAGGTGATGGTCGAGGTGTTTCCAAACGATTTCACCAAACTGGGCGTAGCTCAGGCGCCCGAAAGCGGGATGATCGTAGGTGCGCCCGACCGGGTGGCGACCCAACTCCAGTTCGCGGAGCAGGAGCCGGCGGTCGGCCTCGAAACTGGTAGGCGCGGTCATCGCCCGGGCCGGGTCCAGTTCCGGCAGCGTCCGCATATTTTTCGGAAACCGGGGCATCAGGTTGAAGAGCGCCCAGCGCAGCACGGGTTTCAGCAAGCCAGGTAGCCGGGTGCTGATTGCCTTTTCGCCGGTGCAGACGCGAATCTGGTCGGTGCAGTGCACCACCATCTGGCTGGCGGTCATCGTGCCCCAAAGGCGCGGCGTGGTGGCGGTCAAGGCGGCGATTCGGGCCAGCGTGGCCGCGTGATCGGCGGGGTTGAAGAGGTTAGGTGACATCAGCGACGAGCTGGTTGGTTAGTGCTTTTCGGTTGCCTCGATTTCGCTGCCCCGTAGGTCGGGCCGGCGAATTTTGCCGCCTTCGTAGCCGGTGCGGGCCATCAGGGCGGCGCTGATCAGGCCCACGGCCAGTGTCGTCAGCACGGCCGGGCGGGTCAGGCGGTGGTCCTGCCGCTCGAAAAGCAGCGTTAGCAGGGCCAGCGCCCCGGCGGCGGAAAGGGCGAGCAGCGCGCTGTCGGCGGCTTCCTCGTGCTCTTCGATGGCGTCGTGACTTACGCCGGGCTGGTGCAGTACTTCGTGTTCGGTGCCCTCGCCGGTCAGGTTCACGGGCACGGCGGCCACTGCCGCCAGTACCAGCGTGCCGAGGGCGACGCGGGTTAGCCAGCGCCGGCCATCAGGTGCGCGCAGCAGGAACGTGAGCAGCAGCAAGGCGACGCCAAAGGCCGAGCCGAGAATTGGGAGGTGATTCAGCAGCAGATGGATATGGGTAGTGGACATTGAGGAAGCAGGGCGGGCGTACCGTCCGCGTTTTAGATGATGGAAGCAGCGTATAGTAGTCAAAGCCCTGACGGCACGTCCGGACTGCGAGCGCCGCGAAAGTACGCCCTGCCGCCTAAGCGAAACGCCCCCCGCGATGCCGGCAAGCCGGCCCACGGAGGGCGTTTCTTTCACCTTTTCCCCAGTAGCGAGAGGCGGGATTGAACCGCCGACCTCAGGGTTATGAATCCTGTGCTCTAACCAGCTGAGCTACCTCGCCATCGAAATCAAGCCCCAAACCGGGCGGAGAGCTTGGTTGGGAGTGCAAAGTTACGGCGCTAGCCGGGCCGGGCAAGGGGAGATGTGCGAAAAATGTCGTTAGTTTGCTTAGAACGCCTGCCGAACGATCGGTCCGGCGTCGTCCGGGGCCGGTTTGTGTGCCCCTTTTTCCTGATTTCGAGCCAGTCCGTCTGCTGAATGATTCAAGAGCTGACTTCCCCCGCCGTACCGGCGGCCCCCGCCAAGTTTAAGTTTGTGGCGGAATTCGCCATCAATGCCTCGCCCCGCCTGCTGTATCCGTACCTGAGTACGGCCGGTTCGCTGGCGCAATGGCTCTGCGATGACGTGCGCCTGACGCCCGACCATCATTTCAATTTCATCTGGGACGGTGAAAGCCACTTTGCGTCGGTAGCCAACGTGCGCCCCAACCGCTCGGTGCGCTACGTCTTTCTGGATGCCAAGCGCCAGCCGGTTGAGAACCCCAGCTATATCGACCTGGCCATCGAAACCTCGCAACTCACCGACGAAGTCTTTCTGCGCGTGATCGACTACTCCGAAGAAACCGACGTGGAGGAGCTGCGCGAGCTCTGGGAAGGCCTGACGCTCAACCTGCGCGAGCTGATCGGGGGTTAAGGAGTTGCTTGTTTCTGGTTTTCCTGGGTCGTACTGTTTGGTGCTGCGCGCTACCTGACCGCCGCTGCCCAGTACCGCTGATACTCGCCGCGCGGATCGTAGGCGCGTGCCTGCTGATTGATGTCAAAGGCGCGGCCTTCGCGGGCGTCGGTGCCGGTACCGGCCAGGTATTGCCAGTTGCCCCAGTTGGAGGCGGGATCGTAATCGACCAGGCGGCTCTCGAACCAGGCTGCGCCGAGGCGCCAGTCCACGAGCTGGGTATTGATCAGGTAAGAGGCGACGTTCTGGCGCATCCGGTTGGACGTCCAGCCGGTGAGGCGCAGTTCCCGCATCGCGGCGTCCACGAACGGGGCGCCGGTGCGGCCTTCGGTCCAGCGTTGGAAGCCCTGCGGATTGGGTTTGGTGAAGCGCGGCGCCTGACCGCGCAGTCCGGCCCGGCGGAAAAGGTCGGGGCCGACGCGCCGGGCGACGAACTGAAAGAAATCGCGCCAGAGCAGCTCGAAACGCAACCAGTAAGTGTCGTCGGTGCGGCCGAATTCGGCTTCGAACCGGGTCACCTCGTGCCAGATCCGGCGCGGCGAAAGCGCCCCCACGGCCAGCCACGCCGAGAGTTTACTCGAAAACGCCTCGCCCACCAGGCCGTTGCGGGTCTGCTTATACGTTTGCACCAGGCGGCGGCCCCAAACGTAGTCGTGCAGGCGGGCCAGCGCCGCCGCCTCGCCGCCCCGGAACGGGTGCGCCGTGCGCGAATCCACGGCCACGGCTTCGGGGCTGAAACCGCCGAGCGCGAGCAGGGTGGGCAGCGCGCCGCCGTTGCCGAGGGCGGTAGGGTAGGGCGGAAGCGTCGAAGGTGCGGGCAACGGCGCCAGCACGGGCGTGCGGGCTTCGGCCTCGTGCCGAAACTTGCTGAATCCCAATGGAAAGCGGTGCAGCGGAAACGGTAGGTCTTCGAGCCGGTAAAGCGTCAGGCCATCGACGGGCGGCAGCATCCGTACCCCGCGCGCCTTAACGGCCGCTTCCACGGTCGCTTCGGTCGCCTGCTCTTCGGGCGTGTTTTCGCGCTGGTAGCGCAGGTGAGTGGCCCCGAAACGCTGGGCCAGGTCGGGCAGCACGGTGGCGGGCGCCCCGTGGGCGACGTAGAGGTCCGAGCCGATGGCCTGCAAGCGCCGGCGCAGGTCCTGCACCGTTTGCCAGAGGAAAGCCGCCCGGTGCGGGCCGGTTTTGGGTTCACCGATATAAGTGTCGGGCGCGAACTGCGCGGGGTCGAAGCAGTACACGGGCAGCGCGGCGCCGTTGCTCAGGGTATCGAACAGGGCGTTGTCGTCGAGGCGCAGGTCGCGCCGGAGCCACACCAGGATGCGCGGGCCGGGGGGGAGCGTCGAAAGGGAAGGGGCGGAAGCAGGGTCATTAACGTTCACGGCGCGTAACCGCGCGCGGGCCGGTTGGTTGGGTGCCGGTGGTGCGAAGCCGTGCTGCCTACCTTCGCGCAGCCCTGTTGCCTGGCCCTACCTGCAATCGGCCCTGGCATTATCAGGCGAGGGAAGAGCGCTCGTAATTCGTAATTCGTAATTCGTAATTGAAAATGAAGCAGCTCGACCGCCTGCTGCTG
>JANPLI010000181.1:0-80068 GCA_031426455.1 Hymenobacteraceae bacterium
TGAAAGCCCCCGTCGAAACCAGCGTCTGGACACCCACGGAGCGGTTTCAGTGGTGAGCCCCCAATTCATTATCCCGCCCCTGGCGCGCGTTTAGTCGCTCAGCGGCGTAACTCGTGCCAACCAATGCCAGAAGTTTTTGACTTCGACCTCAGACGAGCGCAATACCTTCACCCCCTCCCTCACCACCGCCCGCGTCGCTACGCGACTGGGTTGCTGCGGGGCAAAGCCCCTGGCTACACTCCCACCACCGTCACCACCCTACCACCGTCCTAAATGCTAGATTCCATCGAAAGCGCCATTGCCGATATCCGCGCCGGCAAAGTGGTCATCGTCGTCGATGACGAAGACCGCGAAAACGAAGGCGACTTCATCTGCGCCGCCCGCTGCGCCACCCCGGAGGTGGTCAACTTTATGGCTACCCACGGGCGCGGCCTGGTGTGCGCCCCGCTGATCGAAGACCGCTGCGAAGAACTGGGCCTCGACCTGATGGTGGGCCGCAACACGGCCCTGCACGCCACGCCGTTCACGGTGAGCATCGACCTGCTGAAGAACGGCGTCACGACGGGCATCTCGGCCTCCGACCGTTCCAAGACCATTCTGGCGCTGCTCGACCCCGCCACCCGGCCCGAAGAGCTGGGCAAGCCCGGCCACATTTTTCCGCTGAAAGCGCGCCGCGAGGGCGTGTTGCGGCGCCCCGGCCACACCGAAGCCGCCATCGACCTGGCCCGGCTGGCGGGCTTCGAGCCGGCCGGGGTACTGGTCGAAATCCTGAAGGAAGATGGCGAAATGGCCCGCTTGGCCGACCTGCGCGAGGTGGCCGCCCGCTGGAACCTGAAGCTGATTTCGGTGCAGGACCTGATCCGGTACCGGATGCGGACGGAAAGCCTGATCACGCGCGAAATCGCGGTGCAGATGCCCACCGAGTGGGGCGATTTCGACCTCTACGCCTACACCCAGCGCGCCAACGGCACCAAGCACTTGGCCCTGGTGAAAGGTAGTTGGGAACCCGGCGAGCCGGTGCTGGTGCGGGTGCATTCCTCGTGCGTGACGGGCGATATCTTCGGCTCCTGCCGCTGCGACTGCGGTGCCCAGCTGCACCGGGCGATGCGCCAGATCGAGCGCGAAGGGCGCGGCGCGGTGGTGTATCTCAACCAGGAGGGGCGCGGCATCGGCCTGATCAACAAGCTGCGCGCGTACAAACTCCAGGAGCAGGGCTTCGACACCGTGGAAGCCAACCTGGAACTGGGTTTTCAGATGGACGAGCGCGACTACGGCGTCGGCGCGCAGATTCTGCGCGACCTTAACATCACCAAGATGCGGTTGCTCTCGAACAACCCGCGCAAGCGCCACGGGCTGGCGGGGTTCGGGCTGGAAATCGTGGAGTCGGTGCCGATTGAAGTCGAGTCGAACCCGCACAACGCGCGCTATCTCAACACCAAGCGCGATAAGCTGGGCCACACGCTGAGCGGCGGCGGCGCGTCGGAAACGCCGGGTTCGGCCTCCGAAAACCCCGCCAACCCGGACGCCAGCGACGCCACGTCGGAGGCCGGGCCAGTCGCATAACGGCGGCTCAGTCTTCGGGGGCCGCGTCAGGGTTAAGCACTTCCGGCCATGTACCCTGCCGTCGTGCGTCTTCCGGTCGCTATTGAATTTGCCGACCCGCCGCGGCGTTCGCTTTTCGTCGGATTACCTTGCCGGCTTACAGGTTTCTTCCCAATGAAACGCTTTCTCTTCGTCTGCTTTGCCTGGCTGCTACTGAGTTTGGTCACGGCCACCGCTGCCCGCGCCGGGGGCTACATCCAGCAATGGGCGCGTGGTTCGGTGGTGCTGGTCAGTGGCGATACGATTGACGGCCCCGTGGCCTACCACCACGACGAGGAAACGCTGGAAGTGCGCCTCCCCGACGGCACCAGCCGCACGTTTGCGGCCGTGAACGTGAGCTACTTCATCGTGGCCCGCGAACGCGCCCAGCGCCTGGGGGCCAACCAGTCGGGCTTCCGGCCGATGATTGGTTTCGGGGGCCTGGGCTACGGCGGCTATCCCGGCTCGATGGCCTGGCGCAACGGCGTGACCGATACCAGCGGCGTGAAGCTCTACGTGACCTACCGCTGGAACCAGAACAACGATTACTCCGACTTCCGCGCGCCCGGCTTTTTCCAGCAACTCACCGACGGCACCGTGCGCCTGCTGCGCCGCGAGCGCATCGTCGAGCGCCTGGCCACGCCCGCCGGCCCGTATGGCTATGGCTACGGCGGAATGGGAATGGGCGGCGGCTACTACACCGAAATCCAGGCGTCGTATTTCCTGGCCGACCCCGATGGCAAGGTGACGGCCATCCGCAACCCCAAGCGCGACCTGCCCGATTACTTCGGCCCGGCCCGCGCCAAACAGATCAAGGCCTACGCCAAGCAGAATAAGCTCTCCTTTTCCGATCCCCGCCAACTCGTCTTCATCGCCCGCTACGCCGACGAACTGGCAAACCCGCCAGCCGCCGCGTCGGGAGCCACGGCACGGTAATCTTTTCTTCTGAAAGCCTTTATGAGTGTGCAGGAAATTGCCGAACAGATTGCCGAGCTGACGCCGGAGCAGCAGGCGGAAGTGCTGGACTTTGCGGCCTTCATCCGCGAGCGGCGGCGGGCAGCGGGCGCTCCTACTATGTTGCCCGAAGCAGGTAAGCGTAAGCCGAATTATATGGCGCTGGCGGGCTTATGGGCGCACCGTACCGATATTACGGATGGGGCCGAATGGGTCCATAACCTACGTCGTAGCAAGGAATGGAGTCGCTTCAACTTGTAGTCGATACCGACATTCTGGTGGATGTACTGCGGCAGGAAACGCTGGCCCTGGCGTGGTTGAGTGGTCAAGCCGAAGGGCTAGCCATCAGCCAGATTATGCAAATGGAACTGCTGATGGGCGCTACCAGCAAAGCCGTCCTGCGGCAGGTGGAGAAGGCGCTCGTCGAGTTTGCTATCTTGCCGGTGCGGGAAACCATTGGCGACACGGCCGTGGCGCTGATTCGGCAATATCGCCTCAGTCACGGGTTGGCTTTTGCTGATGCTATGATCGCCGCCACGGCCCTTACCTACGATCTGCCGCTGATCACCAAAAACCAGCGCGACTTTCGCTTCATCACCGGCCTTCAGTTATTGCCGTACCCGGCCTGAGCAGGGCGCGCAGTTCAGCCCAGCGGGGCAGCAGGGCGGTGGGCGCGTAGCCGGTATCGCGCCACAGGTGCCAGAGCAGGTAGCTCAGCGACGTGACGTAGGCCAGCGCCGAGGCACCCGCCGCGCCCAACGCGCCGAAATGGGGAACCAGCAGCGCACAGGCGGGTACGTTGACGGCCAGCCCGGCCAGCGCCGCCCCATTGTTGGTGCGGTAGTGGCCGATGCCTGAATACCAGGCACTCAGCACGATTTGCAACCCCACGGCCAGCGCGCCGGGCGCCAGCACGGCCATTACGGGGCGCGCCGCGCCAAAGGCCGGGCCGAACAACGCCGCCAGCCAGGGCGCCGGCACCAGCAGCAGCCCCGCCAGGCCCGCCGTGGTAGCCAGTCCGGTCAGGCGGGCCGCGCGCCAAAGCGCGGGCAGGCGGGCGGTTTTGTCGGGGGCGTGAATCAGGTCCACGTACTGAGGTTGGGCAGCCGCCCGGCCGATCAGCCAGAGCGCCTCCACCAGCGCCACGCCCACGCTCAATACGCCCACGGCGGCCGGGCCGCTGACGTAAGCCAGGGCGTAGTAGCCGAGCCGGTAATTGAAAAAGACGAGGATGTTCGACAGGTGCGCGCTCCGGCTGTGGCGCGCCAGCTCGCGCGTGATGCGGCGCAGGGCGCGGCGGGTCAGGGCGCGGTGCGCGGGGGCTTCGGGCAGGCGCATCAGCAGCAAAACACTGATAGCCAGGGTGATGCCGTAAGCGATGTATTGCGTCCAGTAGAAAACCTCCAGTCGCCGCAGGCCCAGCCCGCCCAGCAACAACGCCAGGGCAGCCACCACCAGCGCGGCCTGCAACAGATTCAGCCCGTTGAACCAGCCTTCGCGCCGCCGCCCCAGCAGCAGCGAGCTGGTGATCGAAACCAACGCCTGCACCAGTCCGATGCCGAACACCTGCCCGGCGTAAGCGGCGCCCGTGCCGCGCACCACGCCCACCACGCCCGCGCCCGTGGCGCACACCAGCACGGCCCAAGCGGTGGCGGGTACCAGCAGCCGCAACAGCCCGCGCCGGGGCGCCAGGTAAATCAGCGACGAGCCGCCCAGCAGCCCAATGAACAGCAGCACCAGCGCCACATCGGTCAGCAGCAAACTCACGTGCCCGCGCCCGGCCGCGCCGAGGTAGCGCGCCGTCAGCACCACGGTGCCGAAGTTGAGCAACGCCAGCAGCAGGCGGGTGGCGAAGGTGAGGAGGGTGCGGCGGAACAAGGGGAAGAAGGTGGTGGGGTGGTGAGGGTGGTGGGGGTAGTGAGGTGGTGGGGGTGGCAACCAAAAACCAAAAACTAAAAACCAAGCATCGCGGCCTCGTACCAACGTTGCAAGGCTTCGCCCACGGCCCGGAACGAGTAACGTGCTTCAGCGCGGGCGGCTAACTCGGGGGGCGGCAGCAGCATTTGGCGTGCTGGTCCCAGCACCCGATGGAGTGCCGCGAGCAGGGCGTCTTCATCTTCCGAAGGCACGAGCCAGCCAGTGCGGCCCTCTTCCACCAATTCGGGGATGCCGCCCACGCGCGTCGCCACGACGGGCAGGCCACTGGCCAGGGCCTCGATCAGTACGCAGGGCAGGTTCTCGGTTCGGCTGAACAGCACCAGGGCGGCGGCGCGGCGCATCTGTTCGGCGACGGCCAAACGGTCGAGCTTGCCCGTGAACGTGACGGCGCCCGTCGCCAGCAGCCCCAGCTCGGCGGCCTGCGCGCGGAGAGCCGCTTCGGCGGCGCCGTACCCCACCAGCGTGAGCGTAGCGGCGGGTTGCTCGGCCCGCAGCCGGGCGAAGGTGCGCAACAGGCCCGGCAGGTTTTTCACCGGTTCCGTGAAAACGGCGACGGTGAGGAGGTGCGAAGTGCGAAGTGCGAGGTGCGAGGTGCGAGGAGCGAGGGGTTGTATGGGGGCGCTACTTTCTGCCTCCGCCTCCGCCGGGCTGGTGGCCGTTGGGAAATACAGCGCCGTATCCACCACGTTGGGGATCGTGACGTAGCGCGGCCCGGTCAGCCCCAGCGCCCGCATCGAAGTGCCGAGCTCGTCGCTGACCGTGTGGACGCCCCGCGCGCCCCGCACCACCCACTGCGAAAGCCGCAGCCGCAGCCAGCCGATACGGTGGGCGTTTGCCGCGCGGTAAATCGACCAATGTTCGGTGAGCAGAAACGGGGTGTCCGTCAGCAACCCGTACGCCCGCGCCCACAAGCCGGGGCGCAGCAGGACGTGGCAATGCACCAGGTTCGGCGCCCCGCCCATCAGTCGCCGCACGGTGCGGTAAGCGCGCGTCAGGCCCACGAAGTAAAGCAGCATTTTCAGGGGCTGGTCCACCGCGCGCCAGCCGCTCAGGCGCTGCCGGTAGTAGGCACGCACCACCGGGAAGCCGGGTTCGGTGGTGGTTTCGAGCCGCAGCAGCGGGGCGCCGGGCGTGGGGTCGAAGGTGGCGAACGCGACAGCCAGCCGCCCACCCACCGATGCCAAAGCGCGGGCGTGCTCTTCGACGAAGTTGCCGTCCTGGTCGTCGTTCAGGTTCGGGTACCACTTCGGGAGCCAAAGGACGTAGGAGGCAGCAGCGGCGGGCATCGGGCCGCAAAGGTCGCGGCGGGCGGTTGCCGACAGCGTGTCGGGCCCCTCCTTGAAAAGGAAAACCCGCCGTTTCCGAAGAAACGACGGGCCTTCGCTGATCGGCAGCCGGAGCGGGAGACTAAACCGCCCCATTGGCTGCCAGCCGGCACGCGCATCATACTTTCACCCACGAGCAGCGCGCCGGAGAACGGGGAGGGTGGTGAGATGGTGTAGGTGGTGAGGTGTTCCGCACCACCTCCCCACCTACACCACCTTAGTAATCCGTGTTTTGCGGGTCAAAATTGGCCCAGCCGGTGGTCCAGTTGGTGGTGCCGAAGGCGCCGCGGAAGGGAGCAGCCTCGAACCCGGTGGGCAGCGGGGCGGCTTTGGCAGCGTCGAGCAGCGGCGAGCCAGCGGCGGGCACGGCGATAGTCGCCGTTTGGCTGAAAGCGTTGGCGTTCAGTTGCAGCGCGGCGTTGTCGGCCATCACGGCGTTCATATTCAGGGTGGCGTTGTAGTACTGGCCCACGTTGAAGGTGCTTGTGCTGGACGTGCCAAAGGTTTTCTCGGTTGGCACCCCGCTGATGACCACGCCCTGGGTTTTCAGCAGGCCGCTGGAATAGTTGGCTTCCGTCAGGGAGCCGTCGATGGTCAGGCCTTTGGGCCAGCCGGCCAGCACCACATTGTACAGGCTCTGGGCGGTGTTGCGGCGCAGATGCGCGGCCTGCCCAAACTTGCTGCCGCCCGCCGGAATCGTGGCGCCGGTGGTGGCCTGCGGCCCGACGAGGGTGATGTTCGCAAACTGAGCCGAGGTCTGTGGGGTGCTGGTGGAGGCGTTGGCGTCATTGTCCGACTCGAAGCCGTTGGAAGCGCCGGCCTGGTCCGAAATGTTGGGGTCGGCCACGCCGAGCGCGAACTGCACCTTGCCGGAGAAGCCGTTGTCGGTGTCGAACATATCGTCAGTAGTGTGCGTGGCGATCAGGTACTTGGCGTTCACAGTGCCGCCGAAGAATTCGAAAGCATCATCGCCGCCGAAGCTGGTCTGCACGTGGTCGATCACGGTGCCGCTACCCACGGCGGCCAGCGTCAGCGAGTTGATTTCGTTGTTCGGCGTCAGAGCGATGCCGGCGAACTCGATGCGCACGTAGCGGAGCGAGCCGGAATTGTCGGCCGGATCGGTGCCGCCGTAGGTGGCGTCAGGGCCGCCCTCCACGGTGCCGGAGCCGCCGGTCAGGTTCACCGGCGCTTTGCCGCAGATGATGACGCCGCCCCAGTCGCCGGGTGCGCGGGCGCCTTTTGCCACGTTCGAGGTGAAGACAATCGGCTTATCGACCGTGCCGTTGGCGATCAACTTGCCGCCGCGCTGCACGATCAGCGAGCCTTTCGATGCCTTGTCGCCTTTAATGATGGTGCCCGGCTCGATGGTCAGCGTAGCGCCGTTGGGCACGTACACGAAGCCGTTGATGATGTACTTGTTGTTGGCCGTCCAGGTGGTGGTGGCGATGTTGCCGGCGGGAATCTGGATCTCCTGCCCCACGGGGGTGGTCACTTTATCGTCGTCTTTTTTGCAGGCGCCGAGGCTCAAAGCCAAGCCCGTACCAAGCAGCAGGGTCGAAAGGGAAAACTTCATCGAAAAAAAATGGAAGAAAAAAAACGGTTGGTAAAGGGGTGACGGGTAATGAAGGGTTGGGTCGGCAACGGGCAGCTTGTCGCTAAAAACTGGCCGCTCAAAACCGGTAGAGCAGTGTCACGGTCGAGTACTGCCCGCGCCGGTAGGAGAAGATATTTTCGTCGAGGCCAGTGATTTTGCCGTCCGAGTTCGAGTCCTGCACGAAGCGGATGCGCTGGTTGAAAATATCCTGAATGCCGGCCTTCACCTCGAAGTGGGTGCCGACGCGCTTGGTCACCTGGAAGTCCAGCACGTTGCGCGGCATTTCGTAAATCGTGGGTTCCTGCGAAAGGACGCCGACGGCGAAAATCCGCTTGCCCACCACGTTATACAGCACCGAGGCGGAGAGGCCGCGCTCGTCGTCCTGGTAGAAAATGCCGGTGTTCAGAATGTACGGCGACTGCCCCTGCATCTGGCGCTTGCTTTCCTGCACCCGCGCCTGGGCTTCGGTAAGTGTAACTTTTGAAGCAATCAGCGAGGCGTTGAGCGTCAGGCCGAAGCGGCTCAGCACGGGGTTGGCCGTGAGCGGCGCCAGGGTTTGGCGGGCTTCCAGCTCCACGCCGCCGGTCACGGCGCGGGTGGCGTTCTGGTAGAGGAAAATGGGGTCGCCGGACGACGGCCGGACGGTCTTCTCGATTGGGTTCTCGAACACTTTCCCAAACACGCCCAGCGAGACCAGCTCGCCGGCCGTGGGGTAGAATTCATAGCGGAGGTCGGCGTTATAGATGCGCGCCGGCTTCAGGCGCGGGTTGCCGTCGATCTGGTAGTTCTGCTCGAAGTCGTAGAACGAGAACGGCGCCAGCTCGCGGAACTCGGCGCGGTTCACGGTCACGCCGCCAGCCAGGCGCAGCAACTTACGCTTGCTGAACGTATAGGTGGCATTGAACGACGGCAGAATGCTGACCACCAGCGTGTCCACGTTCACTTTCACGCCGCCGTAACGCGCCGAATTGAGGCGTTGCTGAAAAGCTTCGACCCGCACCCCGCCCGTCAGGTTGAGGCGCGTGCCGAGCGGCAGCACGCCACTCACGTAACCGGCGCCCAGCGTGTTGGAGGCCGTGTAGGCGTCCGACGGCGAGGTGCCTTCTTCGAGCGCAAAACCCGTCACGGCGTCCACGTTTTGGGGCGCGAAGATTTGCAAAATCGGTAGTTCCAGCAGCGCGTAGTCGAACGTGGCGCGGTTGGCGATGGTGAACGATGTCCAGCGGGCGCTGAAATCGCGCATCTTGCGCTCGGCGTAAAAGCCCGCCCGCAGCTTGGGGCGCGTCTCAGCAGGCAGGGAGTCAGCGCCGAAACGGCGCTCCCACTGGCCGCTGGCCATCACGGTGTGTTCGGTGAGGTCGGAGTAGAAACGCGAGGCTTCGGAGGCCGAGGCGGTGCCCGGAATCACGACCCGAAACGGGTCGCCGGACCCCGTGATGCGCTGCGACGAATACCGGCGCAGGTCGGGCTGGTTGCGGTTCGAGAACGAATAGCCCGTGGTCCAGTTCAGGGTGGTGCGGTCGTCAGCCAGATCGTGGGTGCCCTGCAACTGGCCGCTGTACACCGACCGCGCGTCGTAGCGCAGGCCGGCGGCGCGCAGGTCGGTGCCATCGCCCAGGTTCTGGCCCTCGCGGGTCGTGATCTGGTTCATTCCGAGCTGATTAAACAGGTTGCGGAATTCGAGCTTGTTACGGTTGTCGAGCCGAACCGCCCAGTTGTGGACCACGCCGAGGCGCGTGTTCTGGGTGCCGCGCTGGTCCTGAAAACGGTATTGAATGCCGGAGCGCCCGGCCTGGGCATCGTAGTTATCGTACCGGAATCGCTCGATGCCCACCTGCTCGTGGGTGTCGGAATACGAAACGGCCGTCACGGTGCTGATCTGGGCCGACTTCCAGTCCCAGACCCGCGTCACGCCCAGGCTCAGGCGCAGGTCCGGCGTGGCGGTGCGGGTGCGCGGCGACCAATCGTTGGGCAGTTGGCGGCCCAGATCCGCGCGTTGGGTCACGCCCACATTGGTCAGGTTCGTGGGGAAAGCGTCTGGCAGCTTGCGGGTGCCACCGTCGAAGCCGAGGAAGTCGGTGCTGGAGCGGGTGGAGGTCGTGAAATCGCCCAGCGTCGTGCCCGTCCGATACGACGTGCTGACCGACGCCAGGGTGGCGTTTTGCAGCGCCGAGTTGCGGGTATACACCTTCACCACGCCGCCGCCGAACTCGCCGGGCAGCTCCGGCGCCGCCGATTTGAACACCAGAATCCGGTCGATGACCGACGCCGGCAGGATGTCGAACGAAAACGCGCGCGTGTCGGCTTCCGACGAAGGCGCCAGGGCATCGTTGAGCATCACGGTATTATACCGTTCGCTCAGGCCGCGTATCAGGATAAAGCGCGAATCCTGAATCGTGACGCCGGGAATGCGCTTCACCACCTCGGCAGCGTCACGGTCCTGGGTTTTGACGATCTGTTCCGCCGAAACGCCGCTCACCACCACTTCGCTCTTGCGCAGATCGTTGATCAGCGACATCTCGGTGCCGGTCTGTTTCTGGCCCACCACCGTCACGCCCGCCAGTTGGGTATTGTTGTCGGCCAAGGCGGCGTTCAGGGTCGTCGTCTGACCTTCGCGGATCACGATGCCCGGAAATTCCGCGCCTTTGAAGCCCACGCTCGCCACCTTGATGGTGTAAGTGCCGGGTGCCAGGTCGAGGTTGAAGAGGCCATCGGCGTCGGCGGGTGCTGCTTTCGCCGTGCCGCTTACGATCACCATCGCGCCGTAAACGCCTTCTTTGGTCGCTTTATCGGTGATATGACCGCTCAGCCGGCCGGTACTGATTTGCGCCGCTGCCGTCAGGCAACACGCACTGCTCAAACTCAAAAGGCCAACAAATGCCGAAAAACGTACCATCATCCAGGGTGAAAGAATGGAGTGAATGGACAGGGTGATCTAGTCTCGGCGGCAAAGGTCCGGGGGTAGGATTACGGGCGTGTGTTGGCGTTATTACGAATTTGTTACGGGTCATTTCCGGCGTTTGACGGCCGTAAAGCGGACGGTTTTGAGCAAAAAAAAGCGCCCGATGACTCGGGCGCCCGGTGCGGTTGAAGCCCGCCATAATGCATTCAGGACCTTTCATCCACTCCCACCAGTCCGGCCAGCATTGCCAGGCCGTCGGTGTTGCGCAGGTCCGGGTCGGCGGCGCGCTCCGGGTGGGGCATCAGCCCAAACACGTTGCGGGCGCGGTTGCAGACGCCCGCAATGCCGCGCGCCGAGCCGTTGAAATTGGCTTCGTCGTGGGCGTCGGTGTCAGGCCCGCAGTACCGAAACAGCACCTGGTCCTGTGCCTCCAGTGCGTCGAGGGTAGCATCATCGGCGTAATACCGGCCTTCGCCGTGCGCCACGGGTACCTGATAGGCGCGGGTTGGGTCGAGGGTTCGGGTCAGGGCGGCGGTGCGCGAAACGGGCTGCAGCCACACGTTCCGGCAAACGAAATGGCGCTCCTGATTACGCAGCAGGGCGCCAGGCACCAGTCCGGCTTCCGTCAGCACCTGAAAACCGTTGCAGATGCCCAGCACCAGGCCGCCGCGTCCGGCGTGGTGCGCTACGGCCTGCATAATGGGCGAAAACCGCGCAATGGCGCCGGAGCGCAGGTAGTCACCGTAGGAAAAACCGCCCGGTAGCACCACCAGCTCCGCGCCCTGGAGGTCCGTTTCCTTGTGCCAAAGCTTGACCACGTGCTGCCCCAGCGGGCCAGCCAGCACGTCAACGATATCCTGATCGCAGTTCGAACCGGGGAAAACAACAACGCCAACCTTCATACCTTGATGTGACTGAGTGACCGACCGACTGCGTCATTGCGTGGCGGAGCAACTGCGTACCCCGGCCGCGCCAGTTGAAACGCTAGACCAAAGGTAGGGGGCAAATAAAACCGCCGCCGCCACTTTACAGCGACGGCGGCGGTCAATGACGACCCTTGGATGGGGGTTATTTGCAGTATTTCTTCAGGTCTTTGGCGCCTTTTTCCGAACCCAGTTCGGCAGCTTTGGCGAAGTCCGGGCAAGCTGCCTCTTTCAGTTGGTCCATTTCCGAATAAGAATGGCCCCGGCAATAGTAGGCATCGCCGTAGTCAGGCTTCAACTCGATGGCCTTGGTGAAGTCAGCGACCGCTTCTTTATCCTTGTTTTGGCCTTGCTTGGCTCGGCCGCGCCAGTAGTATACTTCCGGGTCCATCGGCAGGAGTTTGGCGGCGCGGTTCAGGTCGGCCATTGATTCCGGATAATTTTTCCGCATCACTTTCACTTGGCCCCGCAGCTTGACCGCCTCGGCATTGCCCGGATAAGCCTTCACCGCTTTCTCGAAGTACTCCATCGCGTCCTTTTCTTTCCCCAGGCCCAGTTGCGTTTTACCGATCTCCAACTGGTCCATCGAGGTTTTCTGACTGGCGAGTGCCTTGGCCGATAAAGGCTTGGCGCCGGGGGCAAGAGCAGCAGCAGCGGTTTTTCCCTTGCCGTCTGAAGCGCGCTCGTCAACGGCAATCTTGGGGTCGAAGGCGGGGGGCAACGCGGACGGTGGAGTCACGGCATCAGCGCCGGTGGCAGGCGCTTTAGGGTCGGCCTTGGTGGCTGCTTTGGCGTCGGTTCCTTTGGCGGCGCTGGCTGTCGGACCGCCTTTGCTACCTCCCTTGCCAGCGGGCGCGGCTTTGGTGGGCGGCGGCGGCGCGGCGGCTGGCTCCGGCGAGGTGTCGAAGCCACCGGTTTCAAAACCGGAATCACTGGTTTTTGCTGCGGGCTTGGCTGTTTTGGAGGCGTTCTTGGTTTGCGCCATCGAGGGGAGGCTCAACGCCACCACCAGCAGAGAAAGCAATAGTTTTTTCATGAGAAAAAAACGAAGAAAATGGGAAAAATGCAACTGGTTCAGATCGTCAGGTAGGGTAGGTAACAAAGGTAGTACCAGTACGGAAAGATAAAACGCGTTCTCCGAAATTTGAGGCGCCAACACTGAACCGGCCGTTTCTTTGTACCCGATGATTATCTCAATGACCGGCTACGGCAGCGCCCAGGCAGATACCGCTTTTGGTACCCTGGCCATAGAAGTGAAGGCCCTCAATTCCCGCGGTCTGGAACTGAGTACGCGCCTGCCGCGCGCGTTGTCCGAGCGCGACCTCGACCTGCGGGCCCTGCTGACGCGCACGCTGTTGCGAGGTAAACTGACGCTGAACGTGGAACTGACGCCTGCCGTCGCCGCGCCCGGCGTTGCGGCGGTCCGCCTGCTCGATTCGGAGCGTTTGCGCGCCGCTGTGCAGGAACTGACCGAAGCCGCCGCCGCAATGGGTGCGCCCCTGCCCGACCCCCTGGCCCTGGCCCTGACGCTGCCCGGTGTCGTGCGCCGCCCCGGCCAGGAGGCGCTCGTTGACGGCGAACCATCTGCCGATCCCGTCGCGCAGGCCGCCGCACTTTGGGCCGCCGCCGAGCCGCTGGTGCAGCAGGCGCTGGCCGCGTTGCAGGACCACCGCCGTGCCGAAGGCAGCGCCCTGGAA
Organism: Hymenobacteraceae bacterium; assembly: GCA_031426455.1. Taxonomy (GTDB): domain Bacteria; phylum Bacteroidota; class Bacteroidia; order Cytophagales; family Hymenobacteraceae; genus JANNMJ01. The sequence goes on from JANPLI010000181.1 coordinate 12,915, forward strand.
ACGGAGTTGCGGACCTACGGCCAGCGCATCCGGCAGGCCCTGGCCGACGTCAATCGGCTCGATCCGCAGCGCGTGGCGGCCGTCCGCGAGCGCCTGCGCCAGGGCGTGGCCGAACTGACCCAGCCCGAAAAAGTAGATCATAACCGCTTCGAGCAGGAGCTGTTGTACTACATCGAAAAGCTCGACATCGAGGAGGAAAAAGTCCGCCTCACTACTCACCTCAACTATTACGACGGCCTGCTGACCGACCCCGAACCGGCCGGGAAGAAGCTGGGCTTTCTGGCGCAGGAAATCGGCCGCGAGATCAACACCATCGGCTCCAAAGCCAACGATGCCGCCATCCAGCATCTGGTCGTGACGATGAAAGAAGAGCTGGAAAAAATGAAGGAGCAGCTCAACAATGTCCTGTAAAAAGGATTGGAGGCATTGATTTCGAGCTGATTCAGCCGTGAGCTCGGCCGATTTATCGCTAGGTCAGGTTCGTCATACGAGGCGCTCTTCGGCGTCAGAAACCCAGCATCCGGATGGCCGTGGCGGCGGCTTCCACGCCTTTGTTGCCGTGGCGCCCGCCGCAGCGGTCCTGCGCCTGGGCCAGATCGTTCGTCGTGACGAGGCCGAAAATCACGGGTTTATCGTACTTCAGCGCCACCTGGGTCAAGCCCTGCGCGACGGCGTGGTTGATATAATCATCGTGCTTGGTATCGCCCCGAATCACGACGCCGAGGCAAATGACGGCGTCCAGTTCTGGTTTTTGGGCAAGCCATTGGGCACCCAACGTCAGCTCGAACGAGCCGGGAACCCGGTGGATGCTGATGTGGTCGGGCTGGGCGCCGTGCTTGAGCAGCGTGTCGTAAGCGCCCTGCGCGAGGGCGCTGGTCAGCTCCGTATTCCAATCGGCTACCACCAGTCCGAACTGGCGCTGGCTGATATCCGGCAGTTGGTCGTCAGCGTACTGACTGAGATTCTTGAGGGCAGAGGCCATCGGAAAGGGAAGGGAAACGAAGATTCAACCACTTATGCCGAGGCAAGCGCCGGGCCTGTTACGCCAGCCGCGGCCGGGCCTATCGGCGCGCCAAAGGTCGGGCTGCTGCTCGCATTCGACCCGGCGCCCGCGCCCGAGGCCAAACCCATTGAGCCTCGCTTTTCCCGCTGACGACTGGTGGGCTTCGCCGGCCCCAGCCGCCCAGTGAACGTAACTTCCGCGCCGTTGCCTCGGTTAGCCCAACGCCTCCTGCTACCGCTTTTTCAGCCAATGACCCCGGAATTAAAAGAACAGCTCGCCCACTTGCCCTCGGCGCCGGGCGTGTATAAATACTTTGACGCGGAAGACCGAATCATTTACGTCGGGAAGGCTGTGAACTTGCGGAAACGGGTGGCCTCGTACTTCTTTAATTCACAACAGCATAACGCAAAAACCAAGCGCCTGGTCAGTCAGATCCGGCGGCTGGAGTTTCAGATCGTCGATACCGAATCGGATGCCTTTCTGCTGGAAAACAACCTGATCAAGCAGCTTCAGCCGAAGTACAATATTCTGCTCAAAGACGGCAAGTCTTACCCTTATCTCTGCATCACGGCCGACCGCTTTCCGCGCGTGCTGGCCACCCGCCAGAAACTGCCCGACGGCTCGCGCTACTACGGCCCTTACGCCAGTGTGACGGCAATGAACACGGTGCTGGACCTGATCCGGACGCTTTACCCGCTCCGCACCTGCACCTATAATCTGTCACCGGAAAACGTGGCAGCGCGGAAGTTTAAGGTCTGTCTCGAATATCACCTCGGCAACTGCAAAGGCCCCTGTGAAGACTTGGTGGACGAAGAAACCTACAATCAGAATATCCAGCAAATTCGCAGCATCCTGGGCGGCAACCTGACCATCCCGAAGACTTATTTCCGCGAACGGATGAGCGCGGCGGCCCAGCAGCAGCAGTTTGAATTGGCGCACAGCTTCAAAATCAAGCTCGACCGGCTGGAAGATTTTCAGGCCCGCTCCACCATCGTTTCGCAAACCCTGACCGATATCGATGTATTCGCGATTGCCTCTAACGAACAGCTGGCCTTCGTCAACTACCTGTACGTGGTCAATGGCGCGGTGATTCTGACCAAATCGGTCGAGATTCAGAAGAAGCTGGACGAATCCGACAGCGATATTCTGGCCTCGCTCATCCTGCTGTTGCGCGCCGAATTCGACAGTGCATCCCGCGATATTTTGACGAACGTCGAATGCACCGTCCCCTTAACGGGCGTCAGCGTGGCCGTTCCCCAGATTGGCGACAAGCGCAAGCTGCTCAACGTGGCGCTGAAAAACGTGCTTTACCTGCGGAAAGAGAAAGAGGCGATGAACGAGAAATCGAAGGACGTGAACGAGGTCCGCATCCTCGAAACCGTGCAGCGCGATCTTCGGCTCAAAGACCTGCCCCGCCATATCGAGTGTTTCGACAACTCTAATTTTCAGGGCGATAACCCCGTGGCGGCGATGGTTTGCTTCCGCGACGCCCGGCCCAGCAAAAAGGAGTACCGCCACTTTCACATCAAAACGGTGGTGGGCGCCAACGACTTTGAGTCGATGTACGAAATCGTCACCCGGCGTTATCGCCGCCTGGTGGATGAAGGCGTTTCGCTGCCCCAACTGGTAGTGGTCGACGGTGGCAAAGGCCAGCTCGGAATGGCGGTCAAAGCGCTGAAAGACCTCAACCTGTGGGGCCAGATTCCGGTGGTGGGCATCGCTAAGCGGCTCGAAGAAATCTACGTGCCCGGCGATACGCTCCCGCTTTATATCGACAAGAAAAGCGAGACCCTGCGGCTGATTCAGCGAATGCGCGATGAAGCGCACCGCTTTGGCATCACCTTCCACCGCGCCCGCCGCGACGCCGACACGCTGCGCACCGAACTAACCGACGTCAAAGGTCTCGGCCCGGTAACGGCCGCCAAGCTGCTGCTCAAACATAAATCCGTCAAACAGCTTCGGCAACTGACCGAAGCCGAACTAGCCCAGGAAATTGGCAAGGCCAAAGCCGCCGTACTGAGCGCCTATTTCGCCGCAAACCCGGCTTGAGCGGCTGGCCGGGCGGTTTGGTAGCCCAAAAACAGTACACCCCACCGCCGCCGTCGTACTTTCGTTGAATGGAAAGCACCCTCCAAGCCCCCGCCGCCCCGCGCTTTGCCGCAACGGCCTCCGTGCCCCAGGACACGGCCATTTTTGACCTCATCGCCCGCGAAAAACAGCGCCAGTTGCACGGCCTGGAGCTGATTGCGTCAGAAAATTTCGTCTCGCCCCAGGTAATGGCCGCGATGGGCTCGGAGTTGACGAACAAGTATGCCGAAGGGCTGCCTGGCAAGCGGTACTACGGTGGCTGCGAAATCGTCGATCAGGTCGAGCAACTCGCCATCGACCGCGTGAAGGCGCTCTTTGGCGCGGCCTGGGCCAACGTGCAGCCGCACTCCGGCGCGCAGGCCAACGCCGCCGTGATGCTCGGCATCCTGAACCCCGGCGATACGATTCTCGGCTTCGACCTCAGCCACGGCGGCCACCTGACGCACGGCTCGCCGGTGAACTTCTCCGGCAAGCTCTATAAGCCGACGTTTTACGGCGTAGAGCGCGAAACCGGGCTGATCGACTTCGACAAAGTGCTGGAAACCGCCCGCCGCGAACGGCCGAAGCTCATCATCTGCGGGGCCTCCGCCTATTCGCGCGATTGGGACTACGCCGCGCTACGCCGCGCCGCCGACGAGGTGGGCGCCCTGCTGCTGGCCGATATCTCGCACCCGTCGGGCCTGATTGCGCGCGGGCTGCTCAACAACCCGCTCGACCATTGCCACATCATCACCACCACCACCCACAAAACCCTGCGCGGGCCGCGCGGCGGGCTGATTATGTTGGGCCAGGACTTTGAAAACCCAATGGGGCTACGCACGCCCAAAGGCGAGTTGAAAATGATGAGCGCCGTGCTCGACGGCGCCGTGTTCCCCGGTACGCAGGGCGGGCCGCTCGAACACGTGATCGCCTCGAAAGCCGTGGCGTTCCTGGAGGCCCAGTCCGACGCTTTTCTGACCTACATTCAGCAGGTGAAAATCAACGCCGCCGCAATGGCAGGCGCCTTCACGGCACTGGGCTACGACCTCATCAGCGGTGGCACCGACAACCACCTGATGCTGATCGACCTACGCTCGAAAGGCCTGACCGGCAAGCTGGCTGAGAACACGTTGATCAAAGCCGACATCACCATTAACAAGAATATGGTGCCGTTCGATGACAAATCGCCCTTCGTGACGAGCGGGATGCGCGTCGGCACGCCCGCGCTGACCTCGCGCGGCCTCGGGGAAGCAGAGATGGGCCGCGTCGTCGAACTGATCGACCGCGCCCTGATGAACCATGACAACGAGACGGAATTGAAGGCCGTGGGTCGGGAAATCAACGGCTGGATGGCGAACTACCCGCTGTTTGCTTACTGAGTGACTTTTTTGACTGAGTGACTGAGTGACTGAGTGACTGAGTGACTGAGTGCGCAGAAAACAGTTATTCAGTCGCTTAGTCCCCAGTAATCACTCAGTCACTCAGTTCCACTCAGTCGCTCAGTCAACTTAGCGGCCGGTGCTCGCGTTTGCGGGGCGCCGGCCGTTTTGCTGGGTCTTATTTTCCCTCCTGCTCCGGTTGTTTTTCGACGACGCGGAGCACCGTCGTTACTTTTTGCCCGTGTTTACCCGTCGTTCTCCCCCCCTGAATGCTCCTCCGCCGCTTGCGGCGCCTGCCCCGGCCCCGGCGCCCGTGGAAGAGGAAGCGCAGATGTCGTTCGTCGATCACCTGGAGGTGCTGCGCTGGCACGTGATCCGGGCGGCGGCTTCTATCCTGGTCTTTAGCACGGCCGCCTTCTTCGCCAAGGACTTCCTCTTTCACGACCTGATCCTGGCGCCCTCGCGGCCGGATTTCTGGACCTACCGCAAGCTCTGTCAGCTGGGCGCCGCGCTGCACGCCGACGGCCTCTGCATCCAGAAACTGGCCTTCGTGATTCAGAGCCGCGAGATGAGCGGGCAGCTTTCGATGCACTTCTCGGCCGCCTTCACGGCCGGGCTGGCGTTGGCCTTCCCGTACACGTTCTGGGAAATCTGGCGCTTCGTGGCGCCGGGCCTGAGCGAACGCGAGCGGCGCAACTCGCGCGGGGCGGTGTTTTTCGTGGCGATCCTGTTCGCGATAGGGTTGCTGTTCGGTTACTACATCGCCGCGCCGATGTCGATCAACTTTTTGTCGTCCTACCAGGTCGATGAAAGCATTCAGAATCAGATCGACATCCAGAGCTACGTCTCCACGCTCACCACCATGACCCTGTCGTGCGCCTTCGTATTCGAACTGCCGGTGGTGGTCTTTTTCCTGGCGAAAGCGGGCCTTGTGAACGCCGCCCTGATGCGTCAGTACCGCCGCCACGCCGTGGTGGTGATTCTGATTCTGGCGGCCGTCATCACCCCGCCGGATGTCTCGGCGCAGATCATCGTCACGCTGCCAATTCTGCTGCTCTACGAAGGCAGCATCTGGATTGCGCGGGCCGTGGGCAAAGCCGATGCGCTGAATGCCGCTTAAAGGCTGAAAGCGCGCTACGGCTGTCGGCTGCCCGCCGTATTCGCCGCATCGGCGGGCCGCACCAGCTTGGTCAGGTTCACGATCAGCAGCACGGCGCCCGCCGCCGAACCGGGCACGTAGAACAACAGCAAACCGAACCACGAGTCGCTGGAAGTGTGCTCGAAGAGCTTGAACAGCACGTACGTGACCGTGATGTAGGCATAAAGTGCCCCCAGCAGCAGGAAGAAGTACGACCCCGTGCGGCGCGCGTACCACGTCAGCCCCGCGCACAGGCCCAACTCCAGCACCGCTGCCAAAGCCGACGGCAGGGAGGGCGCCGGTACTTCAAAAAGCGCCGCCAGCAGCGCCGGTAGTGCCACGTTGGCGCCCAGCGAGAGGTACGTGTACGCAAAGTGTGGTTTGCGGCGCTGAAAGTCGGCGTACAGGCCCGCGCCCAGCAAGGCCGCGCCCAGCCCAATAGCGCCCCAGGTGAGCGCGGCCGTGGCGAAAAACTCGAACCGCAGCACGCTCATCGGCGTCACTGAAACCCCCACCCACGCCGCCAGGGTGGTGAGCGCCAGCGCGAGCACGCCCCGGTGGTCGAAACGGTAAGCCACGCCCAGCAGTGCCACGGCCGGCACCAGCGTAGCCAGCCCGTAGTGGCGCCCAAACACGCCATACTGGTACTGCACGTAGCCCAGCAGCACCAGTGCGCTGAGGCTGCCCAGGAGCAGGATATAATCGGCCGGCACGTCGGGGGGCGTCACGGCGCCCCAGGTGAAAGGCTTTCGGCGGCGAATGGCGTAGCCGAAACAGGCCGCCACCACCACCGTCAGCAGCGCCACCACCACGCCGTGGCCCAGCGAATCGAGGTTCTCGTAGATCAGCACCCCCACCCCGCCCGTGAACGTGACGATGCCCAGGTAAAGCGCCGCCCGCAGCTCCCAGTGCAGCGAAAAGGGCCGTGCGGCTTCATCGGCCGCAAGGCGCGCGGCTTGTTCGGGCGATACCAGACGGCGGGCCAGCAAGTCGGCCAGGAGGGTGGGGAGCAGCATCACCGGGCGGGTAAAGGCGCGTTCCGGGGTGGTTCGCGCGGGCAAAGGAAAGCCGGGGCGCGCATTTGCCGCCCGGGCGGTACGCTTCAGCCCCGGCGTACTTTTGCGTTGGGCCTGCGGCAACTCCGCCGGGGTCAGCTGTCGCCGTCCTTGTCACCGACCGTTTTCGACCACACGCTGCTGCGCCCCGACGCCACCCGCGCCGCTATTCGGGCGCTGTGCGCCGAGGCTGGCGCGTATGGTTTCGCTACGGCCTGCATTCCGCCGTTTTTCGTGCCGGATGCCGTCGATATCCTGGCCGGCTCCGAAACGGGCGTTTGCACCGTGGTGGGCTTCCCGCTGGGCTATGTGGTGCCCACGTTCAAAGCACTGGAGGCCGAGCGTGCTGTTCAGGACGGTGCCCGCGAGGTGGATATGGTGCTGAACATCGCGGCCTTTAAAAGCGGCGAGCTGGCACTGTGTGCCGATGAAATCGGCGCCATCGCCGAAATCTGCCACGACGCGCGGGCCATCCTGAAAGTGATCATCGAAACGGCCCTGCTGACGCCTGACGAGCTGGAAAGCGCCGCCCGACTAGCCGCGCAGGCCGGCGCCGATTTCCTGAAAACCTCCACCGGCTTTGCCGCGCGCGGCGCCAGTCTGGACGATATACACCGTCTGCGGGCTGTGCTGCCGGCGGGTGTCCGGATCAAAGCGGCGGGTGGCATCCGGACCCGCGCGCAGGCTGAAGCCCTGCTGGCCGCCGGCGCCGACCGCTTGGGCTGCTCGGCGAGCGTCAGCATTATTACTTCGGCCGAAACTCCACCCTTATCGTCTGACAATGATGCACCTGCCCCTTACTGACTTGCTGCTTACCTCGCCCCGTACGCTGGTGCTGGTGGCCGTGCTGGGTTTACTGGCCGGTTGTGGCGCGGCCAAGCCGCCACCCGCCGATACCACCCGCGCCACGACTTCGACCGCCGGCCCGGACCCGCTGCTGGCCGATGTGGCGCGTTTCCGGCCCGCCGCCGGTTTTGGCACCGTGGTGGTGCCCGACGAAGATGCGGCGGTAACGTCTAAAACTACCCCCCGCGACGTCACGGTGCGCGCCACGGCCCAACTCGATGCCTGGGCCGAAGCCAACCGGACGATCAAATCGACGCCCGGCTTCCGGATTCTGGCTTATACCGGTCCTTCGCGCGACGAGGCGATGAAAATCCGCACCGCCGTCATCCGCCGGGCACCCGACGAGAAGGATTATCTGCAGTTCGAGCAGCCCACGTTTCGGCTTAAAATCGGCGATTACTTCACGCGCCTCGAAGCCGAAGCCGCTCTGGCCCGCTTCCGCGACGTGATGCCCCGCGCCCTGATCGTGGCCGAGCTGGTCAGCGTGCGGTGAGATTTTGTTTTTGGCTTATAGTTTTTGGTTTTTGGTTGACTCTGTTGAAGGCAACGAGCAACAAACAACGAACAACAAGCAACTCCGTGCTTTCCCCCACCCGTATCCAGTCCCTGGCCCGCGCCGCTGCCGCCCACGTCGTGGGGTTGCGCCGCCACCTGCATGCCCATCCAGAGTTGTCGTTTCAGGAACATCAGACCGCCGTTTTCGTGGAAACCGAGCTGCGGCGGCTAGGGCTGGCACCGGTGCGGATGGCTACTACGGGCGTCGTAGCGCTGATTGAGGGCCGCAATCCCGGCCGGCGCACGGTAGCGCTGCGGGCTGATATGGACGCGCTGCCGATTCAGGAAACCAACGTCGTACCCTATCGCTCAACGGCGCCCGGCGTGATGCACGCCTGCGGCCACGACGTGCACACGGCCTCGCTGCTGGGCGCGGCGGCGTTGTTGACGCAGTTGCGTGACGAATTCGAGGGCACTGTGAAACTGATTTTTCAGCCCGGCGAGGAAGTCATTCCCGGCGGGGCGTCGCTGCTGATTCAGGAGGGTGTTCTGCTGAACCCCGCCCCGGCCACGGTACTTGGGCAGCACGTTTTTCCGAAGCTGCCAGCCGGGCAGGTGGGCATCCGCAGCGGGCGCTATATGGCTTCGGCCGACGAAATTTATCTGACCGTGCGCGGCAAGGGCGGCCACGGCGCAATGCCGGAGCAAAACCTCGACCCGGTGCTGGTCAGCGCGCATTTGTTGGTGGCCTTGCAGCAGATCGTGAGCCGGCGGGCTAATCCGAAGTTGCCGACGGTGCTATCGTTCGGCAAGGTCATCGCGCAGGGCGCCACCAACGTCATCCCGGAGTCCGTTTATCTGGAAGGCACCTTCCGCACCCTCGACGAAGCGTGGCGCGACGAAGCGCACGGCCTAATCCGACAGTTGGTGGAGGGCCTGGCGGCGTCGATGGGCGCCACGGCCGAACTGGAAATCCGGCGCGGCTATCCGTGCCTCGACAACGACCCGCTCGTCACGGCACGCATCCGGGCGGCAGCGGAAGCCTACGTCGGCCCGGCCAACGTCATCGAGCTGGACCAGTGGCTCGCAGCCGAAGACTTCGCTTACTACTCGCAGGCCGCGCCCGCGTGCTTCTGGCGCCTGGGCACCCGCTCACCGGACGGAGCGCGGGGCACGTCGTCGGTCCACACCCCTACGTTCGATATCGATGAAACGGCCCTCGAAACCGGCGCTGGCCTGCTGACCTGGCTGGCGGTGCAGGAACTGGCGGCCTGAATGGGCGAACGGCCCAGACGGCGCCAGCGCGTTCAGGCCGCGGCTTCGCGCAGCCACCGCGTCAGGAGCGGCGCCGTGACCTGAAGACAGTACTGCTGCTCGACGCGGCGGCGACCGGCGGCGCCGAGCTTCTGGCGCAGCCCATTGGCGTCGGCGTGCAGCAGCCGCAGGGCGTTGAGCCACTCGTCCTGGGTTTCAGCCAGAAAACCGTTCAGGTGCGGGCTGACGATCTGATCGTTGACGCCCACTGGCGACGCGATCACGGGGCGGGCGGTGGCCATATTCTGAATCAGTTTGAAGCCGCATTTGCCGCGTTCCCAGGGCGAATCCTGTAGCGGCATAATGCCCACGTCGAAGCGCAGCATCTCGGCTACTTCGGTGGCTTCGGTCCAGGGACGCAGCTCAATAGGGACATCGGGTAAATCCAACTGGCCCGATCCAACCGTCACGAGCCGGGCATCGGCTTCGCGGCAGAACTGCGCCAGCGCGGGCTGAATGGTGCGCAGGCCCTGGTCGGAGCGCGGCGAGCCGATCCAGCCCACCGTGAACGGCGCGTTGTGCGGCTGCGGCGTGAGCGGGTATTTTTCGAGGTCGATCACTGTCGGTAGCTGCTCGATGCGGCGGGCACCCGCCTGCCGGGCGCGGGCGGCGATGTAGTCGTTGCCGGCCACCACCAGCGCCGCGTCGCGCATCACGCGCTCGATCTTGCCGCCCAGCGCCGTGCGCACGGTCCCGGACGGGTGCAGCTCGTAGCGGTGGAACCAGGCATCGTCGTAATCGACGACGTAGCGCGGGGCCAGCTTCAGCAGGGCACTTTCCAGCGGGCCAGGCAGCCATGGGAAGGCTTCCATCTGCACCCAGAGCAGGTCGTACTTCCGGCGGGCACTCACCAGCGCGGCCACCCGGCGGGCGTAGGCGCGGACGGTGTCGAAGTGGCCAGTAGCACCGGGCCGGTTGTAAATTTTGTTGATGTAGCCGTCGCCGAGGAGCGGCGCCACGGTCACCTCAATGCCGTGCTGGGTCAGGTACGGGAAATACTGATGAAACCGGTAGCGCGACGAAGCGGCCAGTGCCGAATAGCGGGTCAGGACGAGAACTTTCATGGGCAGCCGCAAAGGTCGGGCGGGCGCGGCCTACATTTCGGGGGCCGTCCTGGCTCCACCACCCGCGCCAGGCCTTAACTTGCGACCAATTCCGGCTTTTTGCCTTTTTCACTATTTCGTTACTGATGCCCTCCTTTTTCCGCGCTGGCGCATTGGCTGCCGGCCTGCTCACTGCGTCCGTTTCAACGGCGATGGCCCAGACCATCGACCGGGTGGACCCCACCAACTGGTTTGTGGGAATGAAAAACCCCGACCTCCAACTGCTGGTCCACGGCGCCGGCATCGGCACGAGCAAGGCCGAACTGGCCGCGCCCTACCCCGGCGTGACGCTGGTCAGCGCCGAACGGGCCGACAACCCCAATTACCTGTATATCAGCCTGCGCGTTGGCCCCGAGGCCAAGCCTGGCCAGGTGAAATTGCGGTTTCTGGGTACGGGCCGCAAGGTTAAGAACCTGGATTACAGCTACGAACTGAAAGCCCGGCCTACTGAGGCCAAGCGGATTCAGGGCGTCACGAGCGCCGATTTCGTGTACCTGCTGATGCCCGACCGCTTCGCCAACGGCGACCCCGCGAACGATGTGGTGAAGACCACCCGCGTCAATCATATCGCCCGCGATACGAGTACAGCCCGCCACGGCGGCGACCTGAAGGGCATCATCGACCACTTCCCATACCTCAAAGAGCTGGGCGTGACGGCAATTTGGCCGACGCCGGTCGTCGAAAACGACCAGCCGAAGGAGTCGTACCACGGCTACGCGGTGACGGATTACTACCGCGTCGATCCGCGCTACGGCTCCAATCAGCAGTACATCGACTTCGTGCGGCAGGCGCATCAGCAGGGGCTGAAAGTGATTCACGACGTCGTGCTCAACCATATGGGCGCCGAAAACTACCTTTTCCGCGATGCCCCGGCGGCCGACTGGTTCCACCAGTGGCCGGCCTTTACGCGCTCTAACTTCCGCGACGCCGCCTTCAACGACCCTTATAAGTCGCAGTACGATTATCTGCGCTTCAACAACGGCTGGTTCGACAACCATATGCCGGACCTCAACCAGAGCAATCCGCACGTCGCCACTTACCTGACGCAGAACTTTATCTGGTGGGTCGAAACGGCTGGCTTCGACGGCTACCGCGTGGATACGTACTCGTATTCCGAGCCTAAGTTCCTGATGCAGTGGACTTCGGCGATCCTCGACCAGTATCCGCAGCTCGGAATGTTTGCCGAAACCTGGGTGCAGGGCACGGCGCAGCAGGCGTATTTCGCCCGAAATATCCTGCCGCCGGTGGATGGTTTCAAGTCCACGATGCCCGGCGTGACCGACTTTCAGCTCTACTACGCCATCAACGATGCGCTGAACCAGAACCCCGGTTGGACGGAAGGCATTTCGAAGCTTTACTACACGCTTCAGGCTGACTACCTCTACGAAAACCCGCTCCGCAACGTGGTTTTCCTCGACAACCACGACCTGAGTCGTTTTTACTCGACGGTCGGTGAAGACTTCGCCAAGTACAAGATGGGCCTGGCGTGGCTGCTGACCGTGCGCGGCACCCCGCAGCTCTATTACGGCACGGAAGTGCTGTTGAAAAGCAGTAAGACCAGCGGTCACGGCGGTGAAGTGCGCGAAGATTTCCCCGGCGGCTGGGCCAGCGACAAGCGTAACCTCTTCACCGCCGCTGGCCGCTCCGTGAAAGAGCAGGAAGCGTTTCAGTTCGTGAGCGGGCTGGCGCAGTACCGCAAAACCCACCCCGTGCTGCAAACCGGCAAGCTGATGCAGTTCATCCCGGAAGACGGCGTGTACACGTACTTCCGCTATAAAGATGGCGGCGCGTGCGTGATGGTGATGATGAACCCCAACAAGGACCCCAAAACAGTAAAAACCGAGCGGTTCGCCGAGCGCCTGAGCGGTTTCAAAGCGGGCAAGGAAATCACGACCGGCGCCACCATCGCCGACCTCAGTACGCTGACCATTCCAGCCCGCACGGCCTGGGTCGTGGAGTTGCAATAGTACCCTACCGCAGCCGGTCGGCGGAACGCACCAGATCTTCGTCGCGCTTGATGAAGCGGTTGGCCAGCACGTTGCACATCAGCGCCACGAAGGGCAGCCAGAAGCCGGCGAGCTTAGCGCCGGGTGTGGTGGACGGAATCAGCGGCTCGGCCACGTACACGATCGCGTACACCAGCGCGCCCAGCACGGCAGCCAGCAGCACCGAATTTAGCAGCCCCAGCTTCATCTGCCGGACGCGGCGGCGGTACTGAAAGATTTCGTAAAGTGCCACCGCGCCTGCCGCCACGGCCAGCAGAGCGATGTACCACGTGCCCACCGGTGCGTGTTGCGTGGCCGTGATAGCCCCCGCACCGGTCACGGCCTGCCCCCGCGTGGAGGTAAGCTGAAAAGCCGTGAGGGTCAGGCGTTCGCCGGTGGCGGGGTCGGCTTTCTCCCACAGGGGCAGCGCCAGCAGGGCGGCCATCGCCAGTACGATCAGCAGCAGGAAGACGGATTGAATACGTTGGATCATCAGCGGGGACGGCGACGGAAGGAAGTAAAAGCGGCAGGCCCACCAATGGGCTTTTCGGGGTGCGAAAGTAGCCCCCCGGCGCCGCGCGCGACCGGAACCGCCGCCGCAAGCCCCTGCCTCGTCGGCACAAAAAAGCGCGCCGACCCTTTCGGGCTGGCGCGCTTGCTGCCAGGGAAAACCGAGGGTACCTACTCGACCACCAGCCGCCGGGCTACCGCGCCCACCCGCACCGTGTACACGCCGGGGTGCAGCGTTTGCAGCGAAATATCGGCCGTGCGCTGACCGACGCCGAGCGGCAGCGTCAGCACGTCGCGGCCCAGGCCGTCGGCTACTACCACGGACGCGTGGCCCGCAGCGGCGGTGCCCAGCGTGAGGTGTACGGTACCCTGCGCGGGGTTAGGCGCCAGTACCAGGGCGGTGCGGGTAGCTAGGTCGGCGGCCAGGCCGTTCACCATTCCCACGCGCAGCACCTGGCTGTAGAGAGAAGAATTTCCGAATGCATCAGTAAGCTGCTGCGTGACGGTATAGAGGCCATCGGCGGCGTAAGTATGCGTGGGCCGCTCGTCAGTGGAAGTGGCGCCGTCGCCGAAGGTCCAGCGGCGGAGAATGGGCGTGGCGCCGAGGCTGGTGTAAGCGATTGGCGTGAAGGTCACGGTGCGGGATTGCTGCCCGGTGGCGCGAAAGCGGGCGTCGTAGCCAAGCCGCGCGGCCGGGTGCAGCGTATCGGGACAAGCGCCGCCGAAATTGAGCGTAAAGCCGAGGTTCGAGGTGGTGTAATTGTCCACGAGCAGCGCGTAGGCCCGGCCGGCCTGAAGGATGATCGGCGCGTCGCTGCCGGTCTGGCCGGTAGTGGTATTGCCGTAGGGAGTAGTGGAAGTGTAACCTGGCTCCTGCGAAGGGCACAGACTCAAGCCCGTGGCGCCGGTTATGCCACTCCAGTTGCAGGCCAGTGCACTGCCCTTCATCGTGCAGCTGTCAAAATCGGCGGTGATATCCCACACGGCCCAGTCATAATCATCACTGCCCCGCACCGGCGAGATATTGAACAGCAGCCGACCCGTGCTGCCCGCAATGAATTTGTACCACTTCGACTGCCGCTCGGCAGTATTGGCCCCGGTCTGCGCGCCAAAACACGAGTTGGTGGTCGTCACCTCATTGGGCACTAGGCCATAGCCGCTGGTAGAGGGCAATTGCCAGGTCGAGTTCAGGTTATGGACGATGACGGCCTGGTTACAGTCCTGTGCCCCGATCACTACCGGTGTGCCGGTGGTAATGGTCAGGTGGAAGCTGGTGGCGTTGGTGGCAAGAATGCCGGACACTGCTGCATAGTAGGTACGCCCCGTAGTCAAGGTATTGTGGGCGCCGGTTAATTGCCCCGAACCGCAGTCCATTGCCACCAGATGCCCGCCGCCCCCGCAGGCTACTGAATCGTATATCAGTAAGGCCAGTGTACCCTGGGTCGGCGCATCGGGGCGCAGGTCATAAGCCAACCGAAGGCCGGTCGCCACAAAAGCAAACCACACATCCGGATACTGGACGGTGCTGTTCTGGCAGCCGACCAGCCCCGGCAGGTCGTCGGTAGCGCCGGCCAGATTGCCCGAGGTGGTCACGCCGTTCGGCAACAGCGTGGCCGTGGCGCAGCCGTCGTTGGCGGGCGGCGTAGGCGCTTGCGCCCAGGCAGCGGGCGTCGGACCGGTAAGCAGGGCGCCGACCAGCAGGGCGCGCCAAAAGGAGAAGTACTTCATCGGGGAACGAGGGAAAAGGTGGAAAAAGGTGGGAAAAGGAAAATGGATTTGGCCGCTCAGACGCGCGGGTAGATGAATGCCGTTGCCGCAAGCTACTGAAATAAGGCAGATTCTCCACATCATCATTAGCAAAACGCCCCCGGTCGTGGCTTGGAAGCCGCCGCCGGGGGCGCCTGGGTTAGCGCGAAGTCGTTTTCATTATCATCTTCATCCTTACCGCACCACCACCCGGCGGCTGCCGACGGAGGCACCATCCGCGGTGGTGGCGCGCACCACGTACAGGCCGGCGGGCAGGGCGCGCACGTCGAGGGTAGCCGGTTGGCGGGCGTCCGGGGCGGTGTGCGTCAGCACGGTGCGGCCGAGTTGGTCGAAAACCGTGAGGTGCAGCGGGCCGGGTGCGGGGGTTTCCAGGGCCACGTTCAGGGTGCCGCTGGTGGGGTTGGGCCACGCGCTCAACGCGCTGGCTGTGGCAGCGGCGTCGGCGTTCAGGCCGGTGGGCAGTTGCACGGTGGTGAGGGCCGTGTTGGTGCGGACGGGCGCGTTGTAGTCGAAGTGAATGTCGGCGCGGTTCGGTACTACGTCGCCCAGCGTCAGCGTGCCGCGCGGCCGGACCCGGAAGCGTGCGAAACCCGTGGACCGGAACGCGTTGATGTTGCGGTACGGCAGCCGGATGCTGGTGAACGTGACTGTCAGCAGCCCGCCGGGCGCCAGCCGCCACGTGCAGTTGTGCGAGGCCGCCGTGAGCTGTAGCGAGGCCAGGTTGAGTTGGGCCAGCGGCAGCGAGTCGCGCAGCAGCACGGAGAACGCGGTGTCAGTGCCTAGGTTCTCGAACCGGATCACGTATTCGAGCCACTCGCCGGCCGTGACCTGCGTGGGCGTCAGGCGGGGCCAGTTCACGGCGATATCGTTCGGGTCGTAAGAAGCCGTGACCGTGAGCTGGTTGATTTCGGTGTTGTCAGCCGGCGTACGGTCCGTCGAAACCGGCTCGACGGTAGCCGTGGTGGCCAGCACGGTGCCCGCCGCCACGGTGGTGGGCACCTGAAACTGAATCTCGAACGCGCGGCGCTCGCCGGGTGCCAGGGCGGCGTAGGTGGCCGTCAGCGTATTGCCGCTCAAGGTGGCGCCGCCGGTATTGCCCAGGTACGAAAGGCGCGCATCGAGCGCCACGGCCACGGTGCCGCTGGTGGTGGTAGTGCCGATGTTGCGGTAAGTCACGCGGTAGCGCACGCCAAAGCCCGGCCGGGCGCGGTTGACGGGCGTCACGAAGACCTGCAAATCCTGCTGATTGGCAATGGGCTGGAGGGCGAAGTCGCGGCCCGGCGCGATGTTGCCGAAGCCGGGAAAAGTGGCCGGGGCGGGGGCAGTAGCCAGCGTGTAGTAGGGCGGCGGCGTGGCCAGCGCCACCGTGTGCGTCCCCAGGTCGGTGAGGGCGCTGTAGGTGCCATCGGCTTCCGTGGTGCTGAAAGTGCTAGCGGGCAGCGCTTCCACCACTAGCCCTGACCAGCGGGCTTCTGTGGGATCGAGTTGGCCATCGCGGTTTGTATCAGCGAAGGCCGTGCCTTGTAGCTGATTGTAGTGCTGCACCAGCTTGGCGGTGTAGGCGCCGCCAACCCCCGGCGTGGGAAAGATGACAGGCAGCGGTCCAAACCAAAGCGAGTCGCTGGTCGCTTCGGCCGCCAGGGCTAACTGTCCACCCGCGTTCACCGCCAGGAAATTTACCTCCGCATCGAGCGGGCCGGTGGCGGCGGGCGCCACCCAGCCGGTTTGGCCGGTCAGGCCGTCGAGGGCCAGCACGAAGCCATTCTTGCCCAGCGGAGTCTGGGGGAGCGTCAGGTCGCCATACGTGAAGGGATGCGTCGGCGCGGTGTAGCCCCCGGCGAGGTAGCAGGCGTTCGGGGCGCTGCCATTGCGGGGCGCCAGGCGCTGGGGCGCCGCTGCCAGGGCGCGCATCTCGACCCAGGTACTATCCTCGGCATCGAGGCCGATGAGCTTGAGCCACTGGGGGGTGCCGTTCGCAGCTAACCGCGCCACCAAAATGGCGTGGTCAATGGGGATAGGTGCCGCCAGCACCACCCCGTGGAAGGTGAGCTGCCGGCGAACCGGATTGATCAGCACCGGAACGTCGCAGGATAAGGCCAGGAACGACTCGTCGTTGCCAGCACTCGCGATCACCAGGCCGGGCAAGCCGAGCAAGTGTGGTTCGATGACGAAGGAAGTCACATAATCGCCCGCCGCGTTCAGCCGTAGCCAGTAAGCCGATTCGGGCGTCCCAAGGGGAACCAGCACGTGGCCGTCCCAGGTGAAGGTGCTGTTAGGCAGCGTACCGCCCACAATCAGCAGGCTGCCCGATTCGGGATCTACCGCCAGGGAGCCGAAGCCTTCGCCCATCTGCGTGCCTGGGCCGGTACGCACCCAGCCGACAGTGCCCGTCGAGCCGTTGAGCCGCACGATGAAAGGGGTCCACTGCCCTAGTGCCGGAGTTGGAATCACGTTGGTATCAACCGTTAGGGTCTGATCCGCCGAGCCGACCAGCGTCACGCGGTCTGCCGCGTCCACGCCGAACACAAATCGGGTATTCCACGTCCATTCCTGTGCGTGCAGGGGCTTGAGCCATTGCGGCGTACCCGCCGCGTTCCACTTACCCACGAAGAAGGTGACCGTATCGGTGGCGGGCCGGCGCAGGGTGGTCGTAGCCGTCACGATACTGTCCTGGAAGTAGCCCGACGCGTAGATATTTCCGGCCACGTCGGTTTTGACTTCCCACAGCACCGCCGAATACCCTTGCAGCAGGGTGCCGGTGATGGTGCCGCCCGCACCCTGCCGCACCAGTGCGCAATTGCTTTTTTGCCCTACGGTGGCAGGGTGAGTAGTTTGCCCGTTGACGGTGAGTAAGCCGAAGTAGGTGTAGGCCGTGTACACGTCGCCGTTGGGCGCGATGGCGAGAGACTGGGGCCGGACACCGCTCGGGCCGATTGGCGCGACAGGCATCGTGGAGGCGCCACGCGCCCACAAATAAGCCGGCGCCTGTTGCGCCTCAGCACCAAAACCCATCAGCAGCGCGCCCATCAGCAGTGCCGCTTTGAAGAAAGAAACCCGCATAAAGTCAAGAGAAGTGAATCGGTGGAAGGAGAAAAACCCAATCGGCGGCACCCGTCGGCGCCCGCTGCATCCCTTCCCGGGGAAGTTGAGCCGATGACGGAAACGCGGCCCGGAATACGGCCTGACCGGGGGCAATTATCAATGAACAATGGACAATGAGCAATTGGCAACGAGCAACCAAAAACCAAAAACGAACAACCAAAAACTCAGAACCCGTAGCGCAGCCCTACCTGCCCGGCGGGTAGCCAGGGCTGGGTTTGGTTGCCGGCGCGGCCGGGCGGCACGGCCCACCACCGCACGGTGGGGGCGGCCAGCAGCGCCAGGCGCGGCGAGAGGCGGTAGCTGGCTTCCAGGCCGGCGTTCAGACTCAGGCTCAGGGGGCGGTAGGGGCCGTCGCGCCCGCTGACGGCTTGCAGCACGTAGTCCTCGCCGTTCCAGACCGGCCGGGTGCCGCCCCGGAACACGCTCAGTTGCCCGCCCAGCGTCAGGCCCAGCGTCCAGCGGTCGGTTTGCAGGAACTGGTACTGCGCGCTCAGGGGCAGCGTCCAGAAGCGGTACTGGGGCCGGAAAAGCTGCTGCCGGGCCTCGCGCCACTGCGTGGTGCGGCTGCTGGTGACCTGCCGCGTGGTGCGCAACGTGTCGGCGCTGGTGGTGGGCAGCGCGATGACGGTGCTGGTGGGCAGCCAGGTGGTGTCGTAGCGGATGATCTGGCCGCTCAGGTTCAGCCTCGGCTCGACGTGCAGCACCGAATCGAGGTGCGTGATGAGCACCGTGGTGGTGGTGAAACGCACAGTGACATCGGTCGTCAGCGACGAGTCGCGCACCGTGGTCTGGCCGCTGCGCTCGCTGGTGCGGCGCACCAGGCTTTGCGTCGTCAGTTGCCCCACGCCCGCCCGGAACAGCCAGCGGCTGCCCACGGCGCGTTCCAGCAGCAGGCTCTGGCTCAGGCTGGTCTGGGTGCGCTCGTTGTCATCCGTCGGGTTCTGTACCGGTACCGTGGCCCACGAGGGGGTGGTTTCGAGCAAAGCCACTAGATGGAGGGTGTGAGGGGGTGAGGGTTTGAGGGTTTGAGGGGTGGCGGCCAGGGTGGGCGGCGTTTCGGGCAGGGCGGCTTTGAGGCTGTCCACGGAAGCCTGCAACGCGGCCAGGGCGGCGGTTTCGGCGGTCAGCAGCGCCCGAAGGTGGGTTTGGCGGGCGGTTTCGGCGGCGCGGCTCGTATCAGCAGCGGGCCGCGCCCACTGGTGCCGGACGGCCGTGTCGAGGGCCACGGCGCGCACCCAGCGGGCGGGTAACCCGGCGGTCGCGTCGGCCGGGCGAAGCGTATCCGCCGCCGCCAGGGTGCCGACCGGCAGTAGCGGTAAGGCTGGCGTAACCGTTGCCGTTGCCGATACCGACGCGCCGGGGGCCGGTAGTCGCACTGTTGATGCTGACACCGGCGCTCCGGTTGCCGACAGTCGCACTGTCGATGGCGATACCGTTGTCCCAGTTTCCGATACCAGCGCCCCGGTGGCCGATAGGCGCGGCGCCGTTGCCGACACCGGCGCTCCGGTTACCGATAGTCGCGTTGTCGAAGCCGATACCGGCGTTCTGATTGCCGATAGTTGCGTTGTCGATGCCGACACCGGCGCTCCGGTGGCCGATAGTTGCGCTATCGGCGCCGATACCGGCGTAGGCGCTGGCAGGCTGGCCCACTGTTTCCCGCCCCACCAGCCGGTCAGCAGGAGCAGCATTCCGACCCCGACGCCCCCGGCGAAAGGCCGCAGGCGGCTCGCCGGGACCGAGACTGGCACGGGCGCCCCGCTAGCCGCTGCCAGGCGGGCGCGCACATCGGCCAGGCCCCCGGCGGGCAACGGCTGGGGCGAGGCAAAGTCGCCGAGCTGGTGCCGCAGCTGCGCATCGAACGAGGCGGCGGCTTGTTCTTCTTCGGAATCAGGGAAGCTCATAAGGAAGGGGGTGCGGCCGGGGCCGCGAAACGGTTTCAGCCTGCCGCACCCACTGCGCGAGCAGGCGACGGGCCTTGAAAAGCTGCGACGACGAGGTGCGCTCGGCGATGCCCAACTGGGCGGCAATCTCCTGATGCGAGTAGCCCTCGACGCAATACAGGTTCAGCACCACCCGGTAGCCGTCGGGCAGGGCATTGATCAGCGTAATCAGCTCCTGCCCGGCCAGTTGATTCAGGGCGTCGGCGTCGGCCGAAGTCAGCGCGGTGGCGCGATCGAGGTCGGTTTCGGCCTGCTCGCGCTGGAAATGCGCGCGGTAGTAATCGAGGCACCGCGACACGGCGATGCGCCGCACCCAGGCATCCAGCACGCCCTCGCCCCGGAAGGTGGGCAACTGCTGAAATACCTGCACGAAGGTTTCCTGCACCAGGTCTTCGGCCTGCGCCGGGTTGCGGGCATAGCGCCCGCAGACGGCCAGCAGGCGCGGCGCGAAATGGGCATACAGTGCCTCCTGCGCGGCCGGCTCGCCGCGCCGGCAAGCGGCCAGCAGATGGTCAGGAAAGGAAGCCGTGGACACGAAGCAACAGCAAAGGCGCTCCAATGACGGCAGGCGCCGCCGAAGTACGGCCTGGGCCACCGAAAAAAATCGCCCCCGCGCCCCGGTACCCGTCCGGCAGGGGCTTACTTTCCGGCCCGGCGGGCATCAAGCGCCCTGTCGGGTACCTGGCCCCGGCCGTAACTTGCGCCCCGGTGGCGCTACGCCGGCGCCGACCGTTATCTGCCGCTTTTCGTTTTCCTGCCCTTGAAAACCGTGTCGTCGCCCCTGTTTGCTTCCTTCGCTGATGTCCAGGTAGCCCTGGCGGCGGGCACCACCACGTGCGGGGCGCTGGTCGAGCATTACCTGGAGCGCATCCAAACCCACGCCGCCCTGAACGCCTTCGTGGAAGTGTACGCCGCCGAAGCCCGCGCGCAGGCCGTGGCCGTGGACGCCAAGCTCGCCGCCGGCACCGCCGGGCGCCTGGCCGGGATGGTGATCGGCCTCAAGGACGTGCTGCTGCACCAGGGCCACGCAGTGCAGTCCGGCTCGAAGATTCTGGAAGGCTTCACGGCGCTGTATTCGGGCACCGCCGTCGAGCGCCTGCTGGCCGAGGACGCCATCGTGATCGGGCGCCAGAACTGCGATGAGTTCGCGATGGGCGCCTCCAACGAAAGCTCCTACTTCGGCCCCGCCCGCAATGCCGCCGACCCCGACCGGGTGCCCGGCGGCTCGTCGGGCGGTTCGGCGGTGGCCGTGCAGGCCGATATGTGCCTGGCTTCCATTGGGTCCGACACTGGCGGGTCCGTCCGTCAGCCCGCCTCGTTCTGCGGCGTTATCGGGCTGAAACCCACCTATAGCCGCATTTCGCGCCACGGGCTGATTGCCTACGCCTCGTCGTTCGACCAGATCGGCCCCATCACCCGCGCCGTGGCCGATGCCGCCCTGCTGCTGGAAGTGATGGCCGGCCCGGACCAGTTCGACGCCACCGCTTCGCAGCGCGAAGTACCCGCCTACTCGGAACTGTTGACGCCCACCGGCCCGCGCCGCCTGGCTTACCTGCGCGATGCGCTGGAAAGCCCCGGCCTCGACGCCGACGTCCGGGCCGCCTTCGAACGCACCCTGGCCACGTTCCGCGCCGCCGGCCACACCGTGGAGGCCGTGGACTTTCCGCTCCTCGAATACCTCGTCCCGACGTACTACCTGCTCACGACGGCCGAAGCCTCGTCGAACCTGAGCCGCTTCGACGGCGTGAAGTACGGCTACCGCTCGCCGAACGCCACGGACCTGGAGTCGCTCTACAAAAAGACCCGCGCTGAGGGTTTCGGCCTCGAAGTGCAGCGGCGTATTCTGCTCGGCACGTTCGTGCTGAGTGCCGATTACTACGACGCTTACTATACGAAGGCCCAGAAAGTCCGCCGCCTGCTGCGCGACCGCACCGCCGCCCTGCTGACCGAGTACGACTTCCTGCTGACGCCCACCGCGCCGACGCCCGCCTTCCGCCTCGGCGAGAACACGCAGGATGCCCTGGCGATGTACCTGGCCGACATTTTCACGGTGCAGCCGTCCTTGGCGGGGGTGCCGGCCATCTCGGTGCCGATGGGCGAAACGCCCGCCGGTTTGCCCATCGGCCTGCAAATCATCGCCCCGGCATTCGGCGAAGCCGCGCTGCTGGCGTTTGCCCAGCAAGCCCTGACTGAACTTTCGGCCGCGGCCGGCTCCTTAGCCGCATCCGGTGTGGCCCTGTCCGGCGCCCGTTCCTGAATCCCTTTCCGCATCCTTTCCCCGAACCCTTAGCACCGCACCGAATGACGCAGCGCCTTTCGATGATTCTGGCTGGGGCCCTGGCCCTTTCCCTGACGGGGTATAGCCCCGCCGCGCAGGCCCAGCACCGGGGGCACCAGCCCGCGCCCTCGGCCGTGGCACCGGACCTTTCGGCCCCGCTGATTCAGATCGACGGCGTGCCGGTGGGCGCCCTGCTGGCGCCGCCGGACAGCGTGGCCGTCAGCCTGCCGCCCACCGATTCGTTGCAGGTGCTGCCCGTGGGCGCCACGCTCATCGGCCCGGCGCTGCCGCCGGGTTTCCAGCTCTCGAACCTCGTCGCGGCGCCCACGCCAGCGCTGCCCGGCACTTCGGCCGACAGCCTGGCGCTGGTCCGGAACCAGCGCATCGGCGGCCGGCTGCGCGAACTGCAAAAGACGATTCCGCTCGTCTATAATCCCTACGTGCGGGGGTTCATCGACTACTTCACGATCCGCAATCCGAAGTACACGCGGCGGATGCTGGAGAAGCAAAACCTGTACTTCCCGATCTACGAACGCAAGCTGGCGCAGTACGGCCTGCCGCCGGAGCTGAAGTACCTGTCGGTGGTGGAGTCGGCGCTGAACACCAAAGCCGCCTCGAAGGCGCTGGCCGTGGGCCTGTGGCAGTTCATTCCGGAAGCGGCGAAAGATTACCACCTCGTCATCAACTCCTGGAAAGATGAACGGATGGACCCCGAAAAGGCCACCGATGCCGCCTGCCGCTACCTGAAAAACCTGAACCGCGCCTTCGGCGGCGACTGGGAACTGGCGCTGGCCGCCTACAACTGCGGCCCCGGCAACGTGCGCCGGGCCATTGCCAAAGCGGGCGGACGGGCTAATTTCTGGGCCATCTTCCCGTTCCTGCCCCAGGAGACGCGCGGCTACGTGCCCTCGTTCACGGCCGTAGTGTACGCGATGACCTACGCCGGCGAGTACGGCATCGTGCCGGAAACCATCCATCAGCCCGTCGCCACTGACACGGTGATGGTCACCGGTGCGCTGGACCTGCAAAAGCTGGCCACGGCCCTTGGGCTTGGCGAGAAGGCCATCTACGACCTCAATTACGAACTGCGCCGGCCACTGCTGCCGGCCTTGCCGAACGGCTACGCGCTGAAAATCCCCGCTGATTCGCGCCTGGCTTTCGCGGCCCTGAATCGCGCCGAAGTGCTGGCTTCGTGCCGGCCCGCGTCCGCCGCCACCGTGGCGCTGGCCCTGGATTCGGCTCGCTCGGCCCGGCAGAAGCGTTTTGCTGCCGGTCGCTACGTGGTGCAGCGCGGGGAGAACGTGCAGCGCGTAGCCCTGAAGAACGGCTGTACCGTAGCCCAGCTCCGCGCCTGGAACCGGTTGCGCCCGTCGAGCAAGCTGCGGGCCGGGCAGGCGGTGGTGGTCTGGCACGCCGTGAAGCCGCGCAAAGTGGTGGTGGACGATGCCAGTACGCTGGCTGCCAATAAGCTCACTGCTGATTCTGCCCGAAATGCGGCGGCTGGCGCGGCCGTCGTCAGCAACAAACCGGTTCGCTCGACGGATGCGCCCCTAACGGGTAGCCCGGCGACCGCTTCGGCGCTAGTCGCCCCGGAGCCAGTGCCTGCTGCGGCTCTAGCCGCGGCTCCGGCCGCTGGAGTGGCGGGCCTTTCGGCAGATCAACAGGCCGATGCTCGCCAGAACGGCTACACCGTCCGCTCGGGCGATAACCTCTTCCAGATTGCCCGTACTTTCAGCCTGTCCGTGAGCAAGTTAGCCGAATGGAATGGCCTGAAAAACCACAAGGTCATCATTGGGCAAACCCTCGCGCTGCGCGGGCCAGCCGCCGAAAATGCCGACGTAGCCACCACGACAGCCGCCACTCCAGCGGCGACTTCCGCGCCCGAAACCACTGAAGTTGCCAGCGCCGAGCCGCTACCGGGCGGCGAACTGGCTGGCGATTCGTTCACGAAGCCGCCCGTCAAGCTGACGGCTAGCCAATTGGCGGCGCGGCGCGCTTACGCTACCCGGCTGACCTGGCTCGCCCGCGCCCGGCAGCAGGCCCGGCACGTACACTTAGTGCAGCCCGGCGACACGCTCTGGAATATCGCCAACAAGCGCGGCGTCAGCGTGGAGCAGCTCCGGCGCCTCAACAAACTCAAGTCGGACGCCCTGAAACCGGGGCAGAAGATCGTGGTCAGCTGACTAGCCCCACGTCCTTTGACCAAAGCCCCCGTGCGAACGACCGTTCGCGCGGGGGCTTTGCTTTTCCGGACCCTCCAACATCAAAGGGCTGCTGTTTAACGCCTAAGGAGCTTTTGGCCCCGTTGAACGAGCTTTCGCCACGGTTTGGCGGTTTCGTCTTGTTTAATCTTTGATGCGTACAAGTTAGACACCTACCTTTGACGCATCAATCACCCACCAGTGGCTCCGTTCCTCCGTTCAGCCGGATGTTTAGGCGCTCTTCTGCTATTCGTCGGCGCCTTCGCCTACACGACCACGAGCGGTAGCCCCCGCGTGGTTCGTCCGCTCCCGGTACGCGTGGCGCTCGGCAAACTATTGTTTTTTGACCCGGTTTTATCGGCGAATGGCAAGCGAAGCTGCGCTTCCTGCCACCGGCCCGAGAAGGCTTTCACCGACCATCGGATTACGTCGCGCGCGTTCCGGCTCACGGCCAACCTGACTGCCAACGCGCCGACTTTACTCAATGCTGCTGACCAGACCGCCTTCTTTCACGATGGCCGCGCCGCCTCCCTGGAGGCCGTGACGGCGGCCGTGCTGATGCATCCGCAGGAGTTCAATTGCTCCTACGATACCGTCGTGGCCCGCCTGCGGACCAGCCGGGCGTATGACTCCCTGTTTCGGGCAGCCTTCGGAACACGGCCCGATTCAGCGAACCTCAACCGCGCGCTGACGACCTACGTGGCATCGCTCAGCGCCACCGCGGCACCCTTCGACCAGGCCCAGGCAGGCAAGGCGCCGCTGGCTCCCGCTGCCCGCGCCGGTTGGGACCTGTTCCGGGGCGCTGCCGGCTGCCGTAACTGCCACAGTGGACGGTATTTCCGCGACGAACGCCGCCACGAAACGGCGCCCGGCGTCTGGCGGCGCACCCCGACGCTCCGCAACGTGGCCGTGACGCCGCCCTACCGCGCCGACGGCTCCGCCCCCTCGCTGACGGCCGCTTTTACCGACGACTTCCACCGCGCCCACCAGCCGGTGGCGCTCCAACCCGCTCAGATCGAGGCGCTCACGCGCTTCCTTACCACCCTGACTGACACCTCTTCCGCCGATCATTCCGCGCCCCGCGCGTTGCCGACGCTACCGGCCTGGCCCGTCCGGCGCGTGGGTGGTCAGTATTGAATCGACTGTCAATGGTCAGTTGTAAGCTTCAAGCTACAAGCCAACCATTTGACCAACAGAAAAAAGGCGTCAATCAAAGGCCGGATGCTGGCTGACTGACCGCCTGACCGCCTGATCGCTTAAAATCTCAACCTAACTCGGTTCCTTCAATGTTTAATGCTACCCCTTTCTGGCTGGCCAGCACGTTCGCGCTGGCGGTCAGTTGTTTTCAGCCGGTTTCGGCCGCTGCCCCGCCCGCGGATTCCCGGCTGGCGCAGGAAATTAAAACCCCTGCCGCGCTGCTGGGCGTGGACTATAGCCCTGACGGAAAACGAATTGCCACCTGCGGCCTGGGGGGCGAAGTGGTGGTCTGGAGTGTGGAAACGGGGAAACCGCTGATGACCCTGAGCGGCCATACCGACGACGTGGTGACGGTTCGGTTTTCGCCCAACGGGCGCTACCTGGCGTCCGGCGGCGTCGATAAAAAGCTGATTCTCTGGGATGCCATCACCGGCGATCAGCTCCGGCAGATCACGGATCACACCGACTACGTCCGGGATGTGACGTTTTCGCCGGACAGCAAGCTGGTGGCGTCGGCGGGTTGGGACGGGTTCAGCTACGTCTGGGAAACCTTCAGCGGCCTGCGGGTGGCGGCAATGGGTTCCAAAGTCGGGGCCGTGGCGGTTTACGACAAGAGCAAGACCCAGAAGGGGCGCTCGGCGAATATGACGTCGGTGGCGTTCAGCCCCAACGGCACCGAGTTGCTCACGGCGTCCGGCGACCACTCGGTGCGCGCCTGGGACACGCAGAGCTGGCAGCAGAAATACGTCCTCAGCGGCCACACCGACGAAGTCTGGGATGCCCGGTACGCGCCGAACGGCCGGTTCGCCGTCAGCGGCGCCTGGGACAATACGTGCCGCGTCTGGGATCTGCGTACGCACCTGCCCATCTACACCTTACCGGCGCACGTCTCGGATGTGTGGGCCACCGTGTTCTCGCCGGACGGCCAGTTGATCGCTACGGGCGGCGGCGACCGCAAGGTCAAACTCTGGGATATGGCCACCGGCGGCCTAGTCGAGGAACTGGACGGGGAAGCCCACGCGGCGGAAGTCGAGAACCTGGCTTTCAGCCCCGATGGCCGCACGCTGGCCAGTGTCTCGCGCGACGGCTCGCTCAAAATCTGGCGCGTACCCACCGTCGCCGACCGCGCCTGGGCCTACACCAAACCGTTGATGACGAAGTGGGAGAAGAAAGGCGAGTTCGAGAAGACCGACGAGTACCAGAAGCGGATGACCACCCGCCTGAAAAAACCCCAGGAGTTTCGGCAGGAATTCTACGCCAAAATGGTGGCCGGCTACGACCGCACGGCGGTCTGGGAGCGCTTTGAGCTGGGCGCCTACAATGCTGATACGGAACAGTTTGAGGTGACCTCGCCGCTCTTTACCGGCACCTACCGGCTGAAAGTACCGCCCCGGGAAGCCCCCACCGTGCGGGAGCGCTTCGACCAGGCCGCTTTCGGCAAGCCCACCTTCGAGATGGGTGCTGATGATCAGGTGCTGGTCCGCACTGCCGAAGCGGTGATTGGCCGGGGCGCTGATGCGCATTCTTACGTTCTTAGCCGCTAACCATCCGATGCTTTTCCTCTCATTTTTACTGACGGGAGCCCTGGGTTTCGCCCCCGCCGCTCCGGCTATCTTACTAACGACCGCGCCGCCGCTGCCCACGCCGCGCCGCGAGTTCGCCTTAGCCACGGGCGCGTGCCGCATCGCGGCGGGTTCGCCCGACGGCCGGCTGCTGGCCGTGGCCGATGCCCAAACCTCGGTGACGCTCTTTCAGGTGCGTACCGGCCTGCCGCTGCGCGTGTATCTGGGGCATCAGCAACCCGTCATCGACCTGGTTTTCAGCGCCGGGCGCGATACCGTGGTCAGCGTCGATGCCAGCGGCGAGGTCTGCCTCTGGAACGCCGAAACCGCCGTCACGCTCGATAGCTGGCGGGTGCCGGCCCCGACCTCGGCCTCAGCCCCGGCCCCGGTCGTGGCCGTGCGCATCACCCCGGACGGCCGTAACGCGCTGGTGGTGTTGGCGACGGGCGCCGTCTGGCGCTGGAACCTGCGCCAGTCCAAGCTGGGGGCCGAACGCCTGCCCGGCAGCGGCATCCTGAACCAGGTGCTGGTCACGGCGGTGGAGGCGAACCCGTCCGACACGCGCCTGGCGCTGGGCCTGGCGACGGGCGCCGTCGTGCTGCTGGACCTGCAGACGGGCCTGGCGCGGGCGGTCAACCTGTTCCGGCAGCCGGTACTGGCCGTCGCGACGCTGGCCGACAGCGTGTTGGCCGTGGCGGGCACCCCCGAAATTGCCAGCTGGCGCCTCGAGCAGCCCGATGGCGCCGCCGCCCGAATCGGGCACTTACCCACAGAGCGTGCTATCGTCACGCTCGCCGCCGACCCCGCCGGCACCCGGCTGGCGCTGGGCTGCGCATCCGGCGAAACGGAAGTAATGGATCTGACAACTTACCAGGTCGAACGCCTGGCGCTTGCCCCGAAAGGGCCGCAGCGCGTGTGGTTCGAGCCGTTCGACAACCTGCTCGTCGCCCTCGGAGCCGACGGCCGGGTGCGGTCCTGGAAACTGCCGGAGTAGCGCACCCCGCGCAACGGCCCCTTGGTTTAGGGCATTCCGGGGATCTTGCTTCGTCGAGGAGCCGCTGGAACCTTTGTTTGACAAAACAGGCCGGAAAGCGACCAGCATTAGCTGGTACGCTTTCCGGCCTGCGGTTTAAGTGCGCGCCCGTTGCGATGGTCGGCGCTACTCCACCACCAGCCGCCGGGTTTGGGCGCCAGCGCGCACCAGGTAGAGGCCGGCGGGCAGGCCGCTGACGTCCAAGGTGGCAGCGCCGTGCGTCATCGGTACGGTTCGTACTTCGCGGCCGAGCGCATCCAGCAGGTGGGCGGCTTTGGTGCCCGTGGCGCCGGTTAGCTGCACGGTGTGGTGAGCGGGGTTGGGGGCGAGGGTGAAGGCAGCGGTAGCAACCGTGACGGGCGTAGCGAGCAGGCGCGCATCCAGTTGCGCCACGAACGAGGCGGCCACCAACGGCGGGTTTGGGTTGGAAAGGGCAATCGGGCCAAAACGGATGCCGGTACCGAAAAAATAGCCCGCTACCGCCAGCGCACCCGTTGGACTCAGACTCAGCCCCTTGCTTTGGTCAATGTTATCGCCGCCCGCGCTGATAGCCGCTTGCCATACCCCGCCCGCCGACAGGCGGGCCACGAACAGATCGCCCAGCCCGCCGTCGCCGGTGAGGGTGGTGTTGCCGAAGCGCAGCGGCACGCTGGCGTAGCTCCCGGCCACGAACACCTGCCCGGCGCTGTCCACGGCGAGGGCTTCGCCCGAGGCGTTGCCCGCTCCATCGGCGCCGGTAACCCAGGCCCAGGTGCCGACGGGGGTCAGTTTGGCCACGAAGAGGCTGCCTTGGTTCCGCTGGTTCACGCCGGTAAGCGGGGCGAGGGGGGCGAAATAGACCGAGTCCTGAAAGTGGCCGGTGAGCAGCACGTTGCCCGCCCCATCGGCCGCAGCAGCCGTAAAACGCACGTCCGAAGGGCCACTCGCGCTGGCCGCCGTCATCCACGTGCCGGTCGGCGAGAGGCGAGTCACGTAGGCCGGGCGCCCCCGGCCCCTGAGTGCTTGGGCGCCAAACTGGGCCGTCCCAGCGTAGGTCCCGGCCAGCCACACGAAGCCGGCACGATCCACGGCCACCGCAATGCCCCATACTTCTGCCGGGCCGCCCTCGTTTTTAGCCCAGAGCCAGGCGCCGGTTGGCGAAAGCTTCGCCACGAAGGCATCGCCATAACCGGCGTTGTGCAGGCGAAAGGGGCCGCAACGGACCGAACAGCTGTCGTGATTCGCCTTGGCATAACTGCCTGCTACCAGCACATTGCCGCCGCCATCCACGGCAATGCCGGTAATAGTAGAAAGAACGGCTGCGCGCTCCGTAGCCACCGGCACAGCCCAGAGCCAGGCCCCGGCCGGCGAAAGCTTTGCCACGAATGCCGTCTGGTACCGGTGGCTAATCAGGGTGATGGAGCCGAGCACCATGGTATCCTGGAAATAACCTGCTACCAGCACGTTGCCAACCGCGTCGGTGGCGACCGCCTGGGCCCTGGTTTCGTGGCGAGGGGAAGTGTTGGGCGTAACGCTCCGTGAGCCAGCCTGGACCGCCCACAGGAATTGCCCTGCCGGGTTGAGCTTGGCAACCAGCACCTGGTTATCGTTGCCGTAGGTGCGCAACGTGATCGCGCCGAAGGTGGCGGAGTCGTGCAGGGTTCCCGCCACCAGTACATTACCGGCAAAATCAGTGGCGGTGGCGGCGTAGAAGGCGTGAGTAGGCCTGCTCGCCCACGCCCAACGCTGCGCCCGTGCCGAAACCCCACTCAACAAAACCACCAGCAGCAACCACAGTCGCCAAACGAAGAAGTTTTTCATAAAACAAGCTTGAATCTGTCGGCAAGATAGAGCCGCCCCCGCTGGCCGGCCCGTCCCGAACGAGCACTTCCGCGCTGACGGCAGACCCCGCCCGGTCCCGGACAAGCCTTACCGTGATGACGGCAGACCTCGTCCGACACCAGCTTCGCGGCTGGGGTAGCGTCGGCGCGGCATCGGTTTAGGCGGCGGCAACGTACAAGGCCCGTCCGGCGGTGCCGGGCCTTACGTTTCCCCCCTCCCCCGAATGCAATTCCGATTCCTCGGCCTGGCCGCCCTCAGTGGCCTGCTGGCGCTTACGGCCCCCGCCGCCTTTGCCCAAACGACGCCCGAAAACACGTCGCCCAGCGTGCCGCCGCCGCCCGCCCCGGACCCCCAGCAGCAGTACGACGCGCAAAAACAGGTGTACAATCAGCAGCGCGATGCCAGCAACCAGGCGGCCTCGTCGGCCGATAAAACCGCCGACCAGCTCAAAGATCAGAAGCAGGCAATCCGGCAGCAGGAGCGCGATATGAAAGCGCAGAAGAGCCAGATGCGCGACCAGAAACGGCAGCTCAAGGAACAGAGCCGCGCGGCCAAAGAGGCGAAGCAGAAGGAGCGCGAAGAAAAGAAGCGCCTGCGGGCCGACCGGAAAGCCGCCAAGGCGGCGCGGTAGGCAGCCGTTGGCCCCTGCCCCGGTGCCCCTTACCGAATCAGCGTCACCTCGTTGGTGGTGATGGTGTTGGAACGGTTTCCGGCGCGGTCGGCAATGGCGACTTCAAAGCGCAGCACATCGCCCACGGCCAGGGTTTCGCGGACCCCGTCGATGGTGCCGGCCGGCGCCCCGCCCAGGCTCAGCAATAACCGGTACGTGAGCGTGCCCCGGAGCGGGGCGGCCTTCTTGCTGTCAGCGGGATCGAGCCGGGCGAAGGCGCCGTAAAAATTGCCCGGCGTCGGGGGCGTCAGGGAAGGGGGAATGATCTCGCGGAAGGTCGTACCCTTGCGCTTATAGAGCTTCAGAAAGTAGTTCTGGGGCGCCGCCGCCTGATTGGGCAGGTTGCCGAGGTCGCCGTCGCCATCGCGCCAGTCGATGGTGATCACCACCGAATCGAGTAACGCCCCCCCCGCCGCCCGGCCCGCCGCCACGCGCACGTTGTTGGGCGCGATTTCCGGGGTGGTCGAGTAATTCGGCGTCAGTTGGCAGGCGCCCAGCACCAGGGCCAGGGCGGCAGGCAGCACCCGTTGCGGGCGAGCAGATAGCATAACGGAAAGCAACGAAAGCATCAGCGGCGGAGGATCAGGGGGCGTCAAGCGGCACCGTAAAGGTAACGGCCCCCGAAAACGCGCGGGCGGGGGCGCTGGTTCGGCGGCAAGCCCCACCTAACGCCCAAGCCCCAACGCCTGATAAGCCCCAACCCCGGCCCGGCCGTTTCTTTGCTGCCTGATGCCGCATCTTTCCGTTCGTTCCTGGCTCCTGCTCGGCCTACTGGCCGGGTTGCCGCTTTCCACCGCCCGCGCCCAGTGGGCCGGCGATTCGCGCTTCCGCGATTTTTCCGCGCGCCCGGCCGTGCCGCTGGCCCCCGCCGCGCCGCTGGTAGGCGCCTATCGCTCGCACACCTACGCCGATTACGACGGCGCGCTCACCATCCGGACGGCCACCGGCGCCACCGTCCGGGTGCGCCCCTGGGCGGCGGGCGTGGTGCGGGTAGAAGTGTACCCGGACGGCCAGGCCGTGCGCCCCGATTCGAGTTTCAGCGTGGTGCAGCCCAATGCGCCCAACCTGGTGGCCGACACCTACTCGACGATGGCCACGCTGGAAGTGGTGCTGCGCGACGGCCTGCGCGTCAGCATCCGCAAAGAACCCGTACTGCGCCTCACCTTCCTGACCGCTGCTGGCGACACGCTGCTGACCGAAACCACGCCCGGCGCGACCCGCCGCCCGGCGGGTTCCGTTGCCGCAGCCCCGGAGCTGGGTTTCGGCTTCCGCCTCACGCCCACCGAACACCTGTACGGCACGGGGGCGCGGGCCATCCCTACTGACCGGCGCGGGCGGCGGCTCCGGCTCTACAACGAAGCCCACTACTCGTACCAGAACGGCGAGTCCACGCTCAACGTCGCGCTGCCGGTCGTCATTTCCTCCCGCGGCTACGGCCTGTTCGTGGACAACCACACGGCCGGCTACTTCGACCTCGGCGCCGCCAACCCCACCGAGCTCCGCTACGGCGGCGAGGAGCTGAATCAGTTGGCGTACTACCTCGTCACGGGCCCAAGCTATCAGCAGGTGCTGAGCCGCTATACGGCCCTCACCGGCCGTCAGCCGCTGCCACCGCGCTGGGCGCTGGGCTTGATTCAGAGCCGCTTCGGCTACAAGACGCAGGCGGAAATGCTGACCGTGGCCCGCCGGATGCGCGCCGCCGGCTTTCCGCTCGACGGCCTCGTGCTGGACCTCTACTGGTTCGGTACCACCAAAGACCAGGGCAACCTAAGCTGGCAACGCGACTCGTTCCCAGACCCACCCCGGATGATGCGCGAGCTCCAGGCCACCGGCGTAAATACGGTGCTGATTTCGGAGCCCTACGTGATGCGGGCGTCCACCAACGACGCCTTCGTTCGCCGCAATGGCCTGGTGGGGACCGATTCCGCCGGGCGCCCTTTTACGGTCAGCTCGTTCTGGGCGGGGCCGGCCTCGCTGCTCGATATGTTCAAGCCCGCTACCGATGCGTGGCTCTGGAAGTCGTACAAAACCCGCATCGAAGAAGGCGCCAATGGCTTCTGGAGCGACCTCGGCGAGCCGGAAAACCATCCCATCGAAATCCGCCACCGGCTGGGCTATACCCGGCGCGTCCATAATGCCTACGGAATGGCTTGGGCGCAGATTTACGCCAAGCATTTCGCCACCGAATACCCCGACCGGCGCCTCTTCAACCTGGCCCGCTCTGGCTGGGCCGGGATGCAGCGCCTGAGCGTGTTTCCGTGGTCCGGCGACATTCACCGCTCGTGGTCGGGTTTCCAGGCGCAGGTTCCGATTATGCTCGGAATGGCGATGAGCGGCGTCGGCTACGCCCACTCTGACGCGGGCGGGTTCTGCGTCGGCCCGCAGGACAACGAGCTGTACGTCCGCTGGTTGCAGCACGCGGCGCTTTCGCCCATCCTCCGCCCGCACGGCGAAGGCGTGCCGCCGGAACCGTATTTCTACGCTGACCCGTACCGCACGGCCGTCCGCGAAGCCGCCCGTGAACGCTACCGCCTGCTGCCGTATCTCTACGCGTTGGCGTGGCAAAACTCCACCAAAGGCACCCCGCTGGTGCGCCCGCTGGGCTTCGACGACCCTACGGATCCCGTCCTGGCCCACGCCGACGATGCCTATTTCCTCGGCCCCGACCTGCTCGTGGCGCCCGTGCTGAACCCCGGCCAGCGCCGCCGCGCCGTGACGCTGCCAACCGGCCGCTGGTTCGACTTCCGCACCGGCACCCTCGTCAGCGCGCGGGGCCGCGAAACCGTGACCGTGCCCGCGCCCCTGGCTCATACGCCGCTGCTGGCCCGCGCCAACGCCGTGGTGCCCACGGTGCGCAAAGCCCTGACCAGCACCGCTGACTATTCACCCGCCGACACGATCACGCTCCGCGTCTTCGCCGACCCCGCCGCGCCCGGCCAGACGTTCACCCTGTACGATGACGATGGCCACGATGCCCGCGCGCTCAGCAAAGGCACGTTTCAAACCCTGACTGCTACTACCCGCCCGCTACCCGACGGCCGCGTCGAACTACTACTCACGCCCGGTGCGGCCGGGCTACCGGCAGGGGCCAAACGGCGGCTCGTGGTGCAGGTGCCCACCGCGCGGCGCGCCCGTATCGAACCAGCGGGCAGTGCGTCCGGCAAAGGAATGCAGCCCCAGGGCGGCACCGGCCCGTTGGAAATGCCGTGGCCCACGGCGCCCGTCGTGCTCCTTATCAGCGGGTTCGATCAGCAGACGGCGCCGCCCGCCGAAACGCCCGTCGCCGTGCTGGGTGCCCCC
The DNA here is from genome assembly GCA_031426455.1 of Hymenobacteraceae bacterium. Classification (GTDB taxonomy): domain Bacteria; phylum Bacteroidota; class Bacteroidia; order Cytophagales; family Hymenobacteraceae; genus JANNMJ01. The sequence continues at coordinate 46,681 of JANPLI010000181.1, forward strand.
GATAACTACGCCCGCCTGGCCGCCGATATGGCAACCATCAACCTGCCGCTGACCCGCACGATGCCCGGCGAGACCATGATCACGCTCCGCAACGCCCGCAATGAGGTTGTCCGGACGCTGCGCGCCCAACAGGCTGCCGGCGCCCAGCAACTCACCTGGGACGGTCGCGACGGCGCCGGCCGCAATCTGCCCGCCGGGTTCTACTTCGCGGCGCTTGATGGACAGGTGGTGCGCATTGCCAAGCTGCGGGAGTAACGCCGCTCAAGCCGCTACTCCCTATCGCGCGGCCACCAGCGGTAACCCTTTATCAGCACGTTCGGCCGCCGCCGCCGCCAGTTTGGTCTTGCTGACCAGGCGCCGCTGGAGCAGTGCGGCATCGAGTTCGGGGTCGGAGGGCACCGCCAGAATCTGGCGGCCCAGCTTCACGGTCGGCTTACGGGCTTTGCCGTCATTTTGCGCTTTCACCCATTCTTCGGCTTTGGGGTGGTCTTCAATGTTGATGTAGGTATGGGGCACGGCCAACGCCTCCAGGCGGCGAAGCGTCAGTTGGGTATCGTGGCACCAGTCGGCGCCATAAACAGTGGGTTTGATGGGCATTGAAGCAGGGGAGGCGGGTTGAAGGGAAGCCGTTTGGAGGGCTACGAGGTACCGGGCCGGATAGGTTACGTTCGGAAAAACCTTATTTTTGCCGTTTGGCTTGATATCCCGGTCCGACAATGCCCTTTTCTCGCTTGCTGCTGCTCCTGACGTTACTGCTACCCGCCGCAATGGTGTTGGCGCAGGGCACCGTCGATGCCCCGAATCGCCCCGCTGACCTGCGGATCGTGCTGCCGGACCCGAACCGGATCTATGAAATCGTCACGGAACCGGCCGCGCCGGTCGGCGGCTTGGGCGCCTTCAACGAGTACCTGCTCACGCACCTTGTTTACCCCGCCAGTGCCGTGACCGCCCGGGCGGAAGGCGTGGATTCCGTCGAGTTCGTAGTGGAAACCGACGGCACCCTGACCGCCGTGGCGTTGCGCGGCCCAGGAGTTCACCCGGACCTGGACGCCGAAGCGCTGCGCGTAGTGCGGGCCGCCCCCGCCTGGACGGCGGCCCATCACCGCGGCAATGTCGTACGCCAGCGCGTGGCCGTCGCCGTCAGGTTTGCCCCGCCCCTGGGGGCGGGCGAGGCGCCGCCTATTGGTGCCCGCCCCGTCGCTACCGCACCAAAAGCCCGTCGCAACGCCTTCACCGGCAAAGCCTTGGCCCCACCCACGCCGTTAGCGGCGGAGGCCCGCGATGTAGTCGCCGACCAGCCCCCCCGGTATCCGGACGGCCCTGAGGCGTTCCTGGACTGGATTCGCAACCACCAACGGTACCCCGAAGCAGCCATCGCCCAGCAAGTGGAGGGCGAAGTGCAGGTGGAATGCGTCGTCGATACCGATGGAACCTTCAACGACGCCCGGGCACTGACGAAGCTCGGCGCCGGTCTGGAAGAAGAAGCACTGCGGCTGCTCCGCACCTGCCCCGACTGGACCCCCGCCCGTTATCGCGGCAAGCCCATCCGGGCCTTGACCACCATCACCATTCCTTTTGCCTTGCCCTGAAGGCACCCTTGGCGGCGGCGCTAACGTATTGGCTCGATCCCCTTGTGTGTTTACCCCCTTTTTACGTCGTTGCTGATGCTTACCCGCCGCCTGCCCTTATTCGTTGCCGTTGGGTTGCTTGCCTGGGTGGCAGCGGCGCCTGTTGCTGCTCAGAAAACCGGTAAGCCTCCCAAGCTGGTCGCACCGAAGGAGGACCCCAACGCCGTCTTCGACGCGACCGAAGAGCCCGCTAACCCGGTTGGGGGCGTCGAGCGCTTCAACGATTACCTGATGGACCACCTGACTTACCCCACCACTGCCCTACAGGCCCAGGTGCAGGGCACGGATACGGTGGAGTTCATCGTCGAAAAAAACGGCACCCTGACCAATGTGAAGCTCCACAGCCCCGGCTTCGACCCCGCCTGCGATGCCGAAGCCATGCGCGTGGTGCGCACCGCGCCCAAATGGACGCCCGCGCGCCGCCGGGGTCAGGTGGTACGGATGCGCGTCGTGCTGCCCGTAACGTTTGCCCTGCCCCCCGCACCTACGTCAGCCCCCACGCTGGGGGCAGCCGGGGCTGCGGGTGCCTCGTCGGCCGCTCCCGTTGCTGGTGGTGGCCCGGCACCGGCAGGTGGCTCTGCCCCCACCGGCGGCCCGGGAGGGGCCCAGCAGGTGATGCCCGAAAGCGCCGCCACTTACCCCGGCGGCACCGATGCCTTTTTTGCCTGGGTCAAGCAAAATATTCAGTACCCCGCGGCGGCGAAAGCCCAGAAGCTGGCAGGCAAGGTCAAAGTGGAGTTCATCATTGAGCCGGATGGCTCGCTGACGAATGCCAAAATCCTGAATCACCTCGGCGGCGGCCTGGAGCAGGAAGCGTTGCGGCTAATCAAGGTGTCGCCCAAGTGGACAGCTGCCGTGTATCAGGGCAAGCCCATCCGCTCGAAAATGGTCCTGCCGATCATTTTTCAACCCTAACGCAGTTTCACCGTCGCCGCACGGCCTTTTTGTAGAGACGCCTCCGGCTGACTTCTCCTGGCTGGCCTCTTCGCCGCCACACGGCGTAGAGACGCCTCCTGGCGTCTCTGGTGCTTTCCCTCCTAACGCAACAAGCCACCCCCCGCAGGAGCGGAGGGTGGCTTGAAAAGAAGCAAGGAAGGAGCGGCGGTTTAGTTACCGGCTTCTTCGCGCTGTAGGTTCTGCTTGTAAGCGGCCTTCTCGCGCTGCTTTTTAGCCGTCACGGAGGGCTTCTGGAAGAACGAGCGACGGCGCAGTTGGCGCATCATCCCGGTCTTCTCGAATTTCTTTTTGAAGCGCTTCAGTGCGCGGTCAACAGTTTCGTTGTCTTTGATTTGAACGACGAGCATCGTCTGAGGAAAACCCGCCGAAGCGGTGAAAGATAAAGCCAGTAAAATGTCCGCCTGGGGCGTAACGGGCCGCAAAGATAACAGCTTGGCGGCAAGTGGCGCAAGCGGGCTCACAACTTTATGAAGAAGCGCGCGGGCCCGGTGGCGTAAAGGAAGGTAATGGGTTTGTCGTTGCGAAGGAAAACGACGGGTTCGGCTGCGCCTTCACGACGCCGACGCGCGCACCGTCTCCGAATCCGCCGCACCATCGGGTTCACCCATTGGGGTAGCGCCGTACACCAGCGTCCGAAGCCGCGCTAAATGCTCCCGGCTTTTCACTCCCCCAAAAGCCTGGGCCCTTTTACCCAAAAGCACGGGCCCTTTTTCAAAAAGGACCCGTGCTTTTCCAAAATGGACCCGTTCGTTTGGGTAAACGAACGGGTCCTTTTGCCCAAACGAACGGGTCCTTTTTTAAGCCCCTTTGGGCACCGTCACCATCAGGCAGTTACAACGTCACCCCAAAACGATGCCCAGCAGCTTCCCGATCTGCCTATCGACGGCCTTGAGGCGCATAATTTCGATGATCAGAAAGCGCTTTTCGTCGGCTTCGATGGCCGTCAGCAGTTCCTGGCCCAGCTCGGTCAGGCGGTCCTGCACCGGCTCAGGCGGAGCAGGGTGGGGTCGGCGGCGGCAATACGCGGTGTGGGTGCTGGTTTTATCCAGGAGTTTTTGCGCGCAAAATATGCTGGCTCGACTTCAGCCTTGATTCGTGTCTTGGTGGGAAATGCGGCGGACGAGGATGGCCTGAAGGCGTCTCGACTAAGCACCATATCGTCTTCGTTCGTTTGCCGATCCGTAGCTCAGGCAAAACCCCGCTGCAAGCAACTCAAAGCCGTGCTAAAACGGTACCTTTGCGGGCCGTAACGGCCAGCCCGCCTTCTGGGCTGCCTAGCCGGCTCTTTTTCCCTCGAACTTATTTGCTTCCCCCTGCCGCTCGTATGGCGAATGAACAGACCCTCCGGTACTCGCGTGAAGACCTCACGGAGTTTGAAAACCTGATTCAGGAAAAGCTCGGCTCAGCCCGCAAGGAGGTCGATTACATCAAAGAAACGCTCGCCAAGCGTAACGAAGCCGGCACGGACCAAACCTCGTCGGCAACGAAGATGCTCGAAGATGGCGCCGACACGGCCGAAAAAGAGAGCCTCAACCAGTTGGCTTCGCGGCAGATGAAGTTCATCCAGCAGTTGGAAAATGCGATGGCGCGCATCAAAAACGGCACCTACGGCGTGTGCATCGGTACGGGCAAGCTGATTCCGAAGGAGCGCCTGCGGGCGGTGCCGCACACGCAGCACAGCATCGAGGCGAAGATGACCCGGCGCGACTAAAATCCAGCCGTAAGCGGCCAGTTAAATCGGCAAGTGCTGAAGCTGACCCTCCCGGACGGCGCCGCTTCTTTCCTGATCTAATCGCCTCCAACCGGGCTGCCTGCCTCGGTTGGAGGTGATTTTTGCGTTTTACCTGCTGATTCTGTGGCTGTTGATTCTCCTCTCGTCGCACCTCCTGTTGCTACCCCCGCCGGGCTGCTGCCCTGGGTGCAGGCGCTGGTCTTCTGCGCCACAGAGCCGATTACGGTCGAACAGTTACAAGGCTGCCTGACGGAAGCCCTGAGCCTGCCGGACCTGTCGGCGGACCTGATGCTGAATACGCTCGACGCCCTCAACGCGCACCTCGACGCTACCGGAATGGCGTTTCAGGTAGCGGCTATCGGTGGCGGGTATCAGCTGCTGACGCGCCCGGCATACCAGCCGGTGGTGGAAGCCTTGCTGCGGCAGCGGGCGCGGCGGCGGTTGTCGGCGTCGATGCTCGAAACGTTGGCTATCATCGCTTACAAGCAGCCGATTACGCGCCAGCAGGTCGAGCAGATTCGGGGAGTGGCCTGCGATTACGCGGTGCAGAAGCTCCTCGAAAAAGAGCTGATCGAGCCGCGGGGCAAGGCCGAGACGGTGGGCCGGCCGATGCGTTTTGGCACTACCCCGCGTTTTATGCAGTTCTTCGGCCTCAGCGCGCTGCGCGACCTGCCGCAGCTTCGCGACGTGGGAGCCCACGAAGATGCCGCCCCTGTCGTTCATTCGGCGGCCTAAGCGGGTAGCTGCCCGCGTTTGCAATTTGAATTTGGCTTTTTTTCCAGTAGTGATACTGTAACCTTTTGTTTGACTATGGCTTACCAACGGCCTGATTCGCGCAGCAAGCCCCGCCGGGATGGCGGCACTTCGCGTCCCGGTTCTGCATCTTCCAATTCTAAATCCGGCGGCTTCGGCGCGTCGGCCCGCCCGGAAGGGCCACGTACGCCCGGTGGGCGCGGTGGTGCCGGCAGCGGTAACGGCGGCTCGTTCCGCCCCGGTGGCGCTGGCTCGACCGGCCCAAAACGGGACTTCGGCGGTGGCAATTCCTTTCGTCCCGGCAGCGGTGGCGGTGGCCCGGATCGCTTTCAGCCAAAGCGCGGTGCCTTCGACCCGGACCGTCCGGCGCGTTTCGGCAGCGACCGTCCGGACCGTAACGACGACCGCCGCCCTGCGCGCGACGACCGCCCCCGCGGCGGTGGCCCCGGCGGCTTCGGCGCACCGAAAGGAAGGCCGTCAGCAGGTTATGATGACCGCGACCGTGCCCCGCGCGAGCGCTTTACTCCGCGCGATACGTTCAGCTTCGACGACAACGGCCCCGACCTCAACCATCGGCCCAAGACGCTGGCCAACGACCGCAACGACCGTCCCGTGGATACTGCGGCCGACCGGCGCGCGGTCGGCCGGCCCTACCAGAAACCCGACGGCGACGTGGTGCCTATCGGCAAGCCCGGCGAGCGCAACCGCAAGTTTGTGAAGCCCGTGGATCCGAATGCGACCCGCCCGGCAACGCCTGCCCGCTACGACGATAAGCGCGCGCCCGCTACGGGCGGTGAGCGCGGGGCCGACCGCCGCGACGAACGCGGTCCCTACCGCCCCGGTGGTGGCTCCGTGACGGAGCGTTTCGACCGCGAACGGTTCGGCAACGACCGCCCGCGTTTCGAGGTGCCCGGCCGCGAGACGCCCCGCCCCGGTAAATTCGGCGCTAAGCCCAACGGCAACCGGGGCTTCGGCTCCGACCGCCGCGACCCGCACGAGCGCGCCCAGGCCGACCGCGCCCGCGAAGAGCGCCGCGAGCGGGGCTGGATTCCGGAGGGCCGCTACCGGCCCGATGCGCCCGCTCCCCGGCCCGCACCCGCGCCTGGCTCGTTCGCCGACCGGCGCGACCGGGATGGCGCCCGTGATGGCGCCCGCCGCCCCGAGCGTACCGCTGACCGTAAAGAGGACCGTCCGCGCTTTGGCGCCGACAGCCGCGAGGCGCCCCGCGAAGCCCCAAACTACAACCTGCAGCGGTTCGAGAAGGGCGCGGCGGCGCGGAGCAAGTTCGCCCCGGGCGGCAAAAAAAAAGACCGGGACGATGATGACCTGACGGAAGGCATCCGCCTGAACCGCTACATCGCCAATGCCGGCGTCTGCTCGCGGCGCGAGGCCGATGCGCTGATTGCTTCTGGCGAAATCCGGGTGAACGGCGAGATTGTCACCGAAATGGGCTACATCGTGAAGCCCGAAGACTCGGTGCAGTACGGCAAGCGTTCGCTCAAGCGCGAGAAGAACGTGTACGTGCTGCTCAACAAGCCGAAAGATTATATCACGACCACCGATGACCCCGAGGAACGCAAGACCGTGATGGATCTAGTGGGAAAAGCCTCTAAGGAGCGCATTTTCCCGGTTGGTCGCCTCGACCGGAACACGACCGGCCTGCTGCTTTTTACCAACGATGGCGAACTGGCCCAGAAGCTGACGCACCCGTCGCACCGGATGCAGAAAATCTATCAGGTGGAACTGGATAAGCCCCTGCGCCCGGAAGATTTCAAGCAGATTCAGACCGGCCTCGACCTGGAAGACGGCCGCGTGGAAGTGGACGATGTGGCCGTAGTGAACGGTAACGAAAAGTTTGTGGGCGTAGAACTGCACTCCGGCCGCAACCGCGTGGTGCGCCGCATCTTCGAACACCTGGGCTACGATGTGGTGACCCTCGACCGGGTGCAGTACGCCGGCCTCACCAAAAAGGACCTGCCGCGCGGCAACTGGCGCTTTCTGACGGAACAGGAAGTCGTGCGGTTGAAGTACTTTCAATAAGCCACTCGTTATGTTCCCCAACTTGATGTTGGACGAACAGCGTAGTCTGAAATGTGACTCGAATGTGGCAGGCGTAAGTGGTGCGTACCCTCGTTCTCGATATCGGTAACACTGCCCTGAAGGCCGGCTTCTTTGATGAAGCCGGCCTTTTGGTGCGCGTGGCCCGCGCGCTAACCGTAGCCGACCTGCGGCCCGATGTGGTCGCATTCGGCCCTGCGCGGGTGCTGGTGGCATCCGTCGCCGCGTCCGCCGCCGTCGACGTGGGCGCCGCGCTGGGGCTGCCGCCTGCACAGGTGCTGGCTTTCGGCCCCGATACGCCGCTACCGATTCAACTGGCCTACGACACGCCGCGCACTCTGGGCGCCGACCGCGTGGCGGCAGCCGTGGGCGCGCAACGGCAGTTTCCGGGCACTGATATCCTGATACTCGACGCTGGCACCTGCCTCAAAGCCGACCTGCTGACGGCCGATGGCATCTTTCGGGGCGGGGCGATCTCGCCGGGCCTGGCGATGCGCTTCCGGGCGCTGGAAGCCTTTACCGGGCGCTTGCCGTTGGTGGCGCTTGCTTCCGAACCCGCGGCAGACGCACTACCGCCCTGGCCAGGCTCTTCGACGGCGGCTTCGATCCAGGCCGGGGTGGCGCGCGGGCTGATGGCTGAAGCGGCGGCCTTCGTGGTCGAGGCCGCGGCGCGTTATCCGGGGCTGCGCGTCGTGCTGAGTGGCGGCGACGCGCGCTGGCTCGCGCAGGGCCTGCCGCTGCTGCTACCGACGCACCTGACAGGGAGCCGTACCTTTGCCCTGGAGCCGGACCTGGTGCTGCTGGGCCTGCACCGTATTCTGCAACGCCTTTTTTAGTAAGTGATCGATCAGCTGCTGTTGAATCTTCCGACGCCCGTTCGCGCGTCTTTTTCGGGGGCGGCCTTGCTGCTGGCCGTTACGCTGCTGGCCAATTCGGCCGTGCAGGCGCAGGAATTAGGTAATGCGCCCTACTCGCGCCTGGGCATCGGGGAAGCGGCGCCCGGTGCCGGGCAGGTCCGCAACCAGGGAATGGGCGGCACGGGCGTAGCGGCGCCCAACTCGGCTTACGTGAATGACCTGAACCCCGCGCTGGCGCTTTATACCCAGCAGGTAACGTTCGATGTGGGCATCAGTTCGCAGCTTAAAACGTTGCGCTCCGGCGACGTCCGGCAGCGCACCGGCAACGCGACGCTCGGCTACTTTGCCCTGGCACTACCCATATCGAAGAACTGGGGGGCGGTGGTGGGGCTACGGCCGTTCAGCACGGTCAGCTACCAGAGTCGTAGCGTGATCGCAGTCAATGGCGACCCCAACGGCCGCGTCGAAGTGCGTTATACCGGCGAGGGCGGGTTGTCGCAGGCTTACCTGGCGCACGGTATCCGGCTGGCGGGCGGGCTGTCGGTGGGGGCGGAAGCCGCGTTTACATTCGGTTCCGTGGATCGCACCACGTCGAGCCAGTTGCTGGCCGGCACCAATGTGAGCAATGACAACGAACGCCACGTTTTCGCGGAGCGCCGCCGTTATGGCGACTTCCTGTTCCGGGGCGGGCTGGCGTATCGGCAGAAACTCAACGACCGCTACAACCTGAGCGCCGGCTCGGTGCTGCAATTCGGCAGCAGCCTGCACGTGACCCGGCGCCGGACGCAGGAGCGCCGCAACGCGGGCACGGATGGCGTCTTCGAATCGATTCTGATCGAAGACAGCGTTCGGACCCGCACGGCGCTGCCTTACCAGTTGCGCGGCGGACTGGCTCTGGACGACAGCCGGGGAAAGCTGCTGACCGTTGATTTTCAGTTTCAGCCCTGGAGCCGCTTCCGGGCTGATGGCGTGGCTCAAACGGTGGGCAGCGGCAACGCCGGCCTGCGCGACGCGCTGCTGCTGCGCGCGGGGGCCGAGTGGACGCCCGACGCCAACTCCGTGGAATCCTACGCCCGTCGCGTGACCTACCGCTTGGGCCTGTACGGAGGCCAGACCGGCATTGCCGATGCCCAGGGGCGCGACCTCCGGGATATGGGCGTGACCTGGGGGTTTGCCCTGCCGCTGAGCAAGGCCTCTACCTTCGAAAGCACCACGATCCAGACATCGTTTACTTACGGCCGGCGCGATTCCGGGTCGGGCGCTTTGAAAGAAGACTATGTACGGGCGCAGCTGAGCCTGTCGCTGGGTTCAACGTGGTTCGTAAAACGGCGGATTGATTAGCCTGATAATGAGCGTCTCGCTGGTGGCTCGCGGCTGGTTGCTGACTACTGGCTGGCTGCGGACGGCGGCTGGCTGCCTGCTGCCGGGCGTGGTCTGCCTGCTGCTCACAACGGGCTGCAAGCCCAAATTCGGCGACGTGGCTAAGCCGTACCTCTACACCGGCCCGCTGGTGGAAACCCGCGATGCGCTGACGCTCTTTAGTGATTCGGCGCGCCTGAAATTCAAGCTGATGGCGCCGCTGGAGCAGAAGTACGAAAATGGCGACATCTGGTACCGGCGCGGCGTCACGGTGACGTTCTACAACGCGCAGGGGCAGCCCCAGAACACGCTGCGCGGCCGGGTAGGGCATTTCGACAAGCAGCACAATCAGTATCACGTTCGCGGCAACGTGCAGGTACAGAGCCTGGTCAAGCAGGAAAAGCTCGACACCGAAGAGCTGTACTTTGACCAGCTCAAGCAGCGCATCTACACCGATAAGTTCGTCCGAATCGAAACCGCTTCCGAAGTGCTGACCGGCACCGGCCTGACCGCCGCGCAGGACTTTTCGCGCTACACGATCCTGCACCCGGCGGGTATTTTTGCCCTGAAAGAGGCGCCACAATAAGCTCCGGGTTGTTACGTGGTCACGGACTGAACTGAAAACCTGGCGGCCGCAAGGCCGCGCTGTAACCGCTCTTTTAATGGCTGCTCCAAACAAAAAAAAGCCGCTTCCGCCCGCGCGCCCGTCCGGCAAAGGGAAGGCGCCCACCCATCCGGCGCCGACGCCGGCCCCTAACCCCGATCTTGATCCCCGGGGGACGATGCTGTACACGATTGGCTTTACGCTGGCCGTGTTTTTCTTCGTGATCGGGATGTACCAGATGGTCGTCGAGGAGGACATCATCGGGAATTACTGGCTTGTGATGATTTCAGCGGGCCTGCTGCTGGGGCTGCGGACGTGGCGCGCCAAGGTGCTCAGAGGGTGAAAAAACCGGGGTTTATCGGGGCGTTGACGCACCCACGGCGAAGATCCGCCGCCCCAACGCTTTGAAAAGCTGGCTTTTTCCGGTTATTTTGCAGTCCCAAAACAGGGTTCGTTTTCGACGGGCTTCCAACGAGAAGCCCGTTTTTGTCTGATTCAATGGCACTTATCAATAAAATCCGGGAGAAATCCGGCTTCGCCATCGGCGCGATTGCGCTGGGGATGCTCATCTTCATCGTCCTCGGCGACCTCCTTGGCTCGCGTTCCCGCTTTTTTGGCGGCCCCGACCGAACGATGGGCACGATTGGCGGCGAAAGCGTCGATTACGACGAATTCAACGCCGCTTTCGAGAAGCAGAAACAGGGCTTCGTGAACCAACAGCAGAAGCAGCCCAACGATCAGGAGGCCGCGCAACTGCGCGACCAGACCTGGAACCAGCTCATCTCGCAGAAGATGCTGGACGAGCAGTTTGGCGCGCTGGGCCTGATGGTGACCGAGAAAGAACTGGTGGATATGGTGCAGGGCCAGAACCTACACCCGGCCATCAAGCAGTCGTTCACGGATCCAAAAACCGGCGCCTTCGACAAGGCGAAGGTGATCGAGTACCTGAAAAACATCGACAAAGCGCCGCAGGAGCAGCGCCTAGCCTGGGAGCAGTTCGAGGCTAGCCTCGGGCCGGACCGGATGCGCCAGAAGTACGAAAACCTGCTGAAAATGAGCGCCTACGTGCCGAAAGCCGAAGTGGACCGCTTGCAGCGGGAGCAGAAGCTCGCCGCTGACGGCCGCGCCGTTTTCGTGCCTTACTTCACGGTAGCCGACTCGCTGGTAAAAGTAACCGACACCCAGCTCAGCGATTACCTGACGCGCCACCGCGACCAGTTCAAGGTGGAAGACGGCCGGACGCTGGAGTACGTGACGATTCCGGTCAGCCCGTCGAAGGAAGATTCAGCGGCAGCGAAAAACGAGCTGGCGCAGCTCACGGAAAGCTTCAAAACCACCGCCAACGACTCACTTTTCGTGAAGGCCAATTCGGACCAGCCTTACACGGGTGCGTTCGTGGGCCTCGGCGACCTGCCGCAGGAGTTGAAAACGGTGGGTGCCCTGACCCCCGGCCAGGTGTACGGCCCGTTTCAGCAGGGTGCCAACTCGCAGCTGATCAAAGTAGTAGCTGAGAAAATGGGCGCTAACCCTGCCGCCCGGGCTTCGCACATTCTGTTTAAAGCCGCCGCCCAAACGCCGGAGGCCGAAGCTGACGCGAAAAAGCGCGCCGAGGATGTCCTGAATCAGATCAAGAAAGGTGCTGACTTCGCGGCAATGGCCCGCCAGTACGGCACCGACGGCACCGCCCCCCAGGGCGGTGACCTCGGCTACTTCACCAAAGGCCGGATGGTGCCCGAGTTTGAAACCGCCATTTTCGGCGCGAAGGCCACCGGTTTGGTGCCGACGCTGGTGAAGACGCAGTTCGGTTACCATATCATCAAAGTCACGTCGCTGGCCGACGCCCGCACCTACCAGTTGGCCACCGTGACCAAAGGCGTAAATGCCTCTGACAACACGCACGAAGCCGCTTACACCCGCGCCCAGCAGTTCCGCGCTTCCGCCAACGACCGCGCCGCCCTGGTGGCTGCCGCTGAGAAGCAGAAGCTACAGAAGCAGGAAGCGAAGGATATCCCGTCGGCGTCGCGCAACGTGAACGCCCTGCAAAATGCCCGCGAGCTGGTGCGTTGGGCTTATAACGACGAGACGAAACTGGGCGCCGTGAGCGATGTATTCGAGATTGACAACCAGTTCGTGATCGCGGTGCTGACCGGCAAGCAGGAAAAAGGCTACGCCAAGATCGACAACCAGCGCGAGCGCCTCACCACTGAGGTGCGCAAGGAAGTGAAAGGCAAGCTGATTGCCGACAAACTGGCCGCCGCTCAAGGCAAAACGCTGGAAGACGTGGCCGCCAAGTACGGCCCGTTGGCGCAGGTCAAGATGGCTCCCAACGTGCTGTTCGCCAACGGCTCATTGCCGGAAGTGGGCTACGAGCCAGCGGCAGTGGGCACCTTGTTCGGTCTGAAAGCTGGTCAGCGGTCGGCACCCATCAAAGGCGAGCAGGGCGTGTTGATCGTGGAGCCAACGGCGTTCAAAGACAACCCGACCCCTAATCCGCAGGACGCCGTGGCCCAGCGCAAGCAGTTGGAACAGCAGCGCCAGGGCCGGGAGCAGGGCAACCTCTACCAGGCACTACGCGACAAGGCCGACGTGACCGATTCGCGGGTGAAGTTCTTCTAGCCGCCCCGCCCGGCGGCAAACGGCATCGGCCCGCTTCCCCTACTGGTGGAGGCGGGCCGATGTCGTTTATCGGGGCACGGAATGAGGCGGTTGGGCGGTGTTGTACGGCTGTACGGCCCCCTATTCAGTCACTCGCTCACTCAGAAAACGAATACGTTAGCCCCAGGCTGCCCAGGGTGGCGAAGTGCTGGTAACGTTTGTCCTTGACCACGTAGTTGACGCCGTTGTGATACAGGCCAAGGCGGGCGCTGGTATGGCGCGTAAGCCGCAGGCCCACGTAGGCTTCGGAGGTCAGGGTGCCCCGGTCGGCCTTGCCGCCGAGTAACAGATTGCCGCGTTGGGGATGCAGGCGTTCGGTCGGGGGGCCGAAAGGGTAGGAGGACTCGCCATCGGTGCCCCAGGTGCCGCCCGCCAGGTCGATATTACCTCCCAGCTGAAGCCAGTGCGTCAGGCGCACCTGCGCGTGGACGGCCAGGTTCGCAGCTATCAAACGACTGGAATACAGCGGGATGGTTCCCGCGTTTGGGTCTGCTGGTTGGGGCGTGAACCGAACCCCGTTGAACCAGCACTGGGTCAGGCGCGGGCCGGCTCCCAGCCAGTACTTGCCGCTGGAACCCAGGCGCCACAGGTGCCAGCCAGCCACCGATGCCTGCACGAACCGGGGGTTGAAAACTTCCGGACTCGTCAGGTCGGCGGCGGCGTCCACATCCACCAGCCATCGGTGCGGTGGCGGGGGCGTGGTCAGCAAAGGCACGGTGCGCGGCAGGCGACGATTGCCGGCGGGCTGCCACACGGCGGGTTGCGGGGCCGGGTCGGCGGGCGCCTGGGCCAAAGCCGGAAATGCTGCCAGGGCGCTCGGCACCAGAAAAAAAAGTGGCAAGGTCTTGATTTTCATTCGGCAGAGAAGAGGCTTACAGGCTCAGGGCAAACGCACGAACGCAACAGCATGCCCCGTTCGGCTTTATTCTTCATTCGCGTCTTGGCGTCTTTGCGGGAAATTGGAAAGAAGAGACGGCCGGCAGGTGTCCCAACGGAGAACCAAAGGGGCTCCGGCGCTACGGAAAGAACTTGTTCATCAGCGTCGCGTCGACGTTATCGGCTTGACTATGGCAGCTCACGCAGCCGACGCCTTTGCGGGTGGCGCTGAATACCACGGCGCCGGTTGGGTCGAACTCGGCCCACACCCAGCCGTTGGCCGCGGCGTTCGGGTTGGTGGGATCGCGCTGCATCACGGCGTAAAGCGAGGTGCCGCCGGTGCTGGTCGCGTGCAGCTCCTTGACGATCAGCGAACCGGTGCCAAACACGGTGCCCGGCCGTACCCGCCCGGTGGCGGGGTCGAGCTGGGCGGCAGCCGTGGCGTTATAGCGCGTCCGCAAAAAGGCTTCGCCGTGACCGCTGCCGCTACTCTTGGGCCGCAGTGCCGCGTCGTTGCCGAACCACGTGAAACCGGTGGTGGCCTGGGCGAGCGCGGCTAAGTCGCGGTCGGACATATTGGCCGGAGCAGGCGCCTGCTGCTCGTCTTTTTCGCAGGCGTTGAGGGCGAGGGCGGCGCTGAAAAGTACGGCGGCGGCAGCAAGCCGCACAATTGAAGGAAGCATATGATGAATCAGGCGTTTGGCCAGTAGACGCCCCCCGGCGCTCATCCTTACAAGCCTCGCTGCTTTTTTTCGGGACTCCCTAGCCCTTCAGGGCAAACGTATGAAGGCATTCACGGGCAGATTCGCACGGTTGAGGCAGGGCAGTAGCTGCGTTTTGTACTACCATTCACCACGCCAAGCTTGCTGAAATGCGATTTCAGGGAAGGCTTCCGCTGCTGCGACAGCGAAAACGACCTTTGTGCATTTGCCCTGTTAAAGGCTGGCATTTCCCGCTTGCCGCTACCCGCTCAACGCCTCGCCCAGCAGGGCGCGGGTGCGTAGCAGGGGGCAGGCCCGGTAACGGCCGTCGTGGGTGTTTTCGTAGGTTGCGTCCAGCACGGCCACTACGCGGGCGGGGCCGAGGGCGTCGCCCCAGGCCAGCGGCCCACGCGGGTAGTTGGTGCCGAGCTGCATCGCGCGGTCGATGTCCGGGGCCGAGGCCGTGCCTTCCTGCAACGTATAGCAGGCTTCATTGACGAGCATCGCCAGCACGCGCGGCGTGACGAGCCCCACCCGGTCGGCCACGACGCGGTAGGTGGTGCCCAGTTTTTCGCAGATCGCGTGCAGCGGGGCTTCGTCGCCGCCGTCCACCACGGACACCTCCAGCAACGGGCGGTTCAGCAGTGTGGGCAGGCCGCAGAAGCCGTACACGGCCGTGGTGCGGTCGCCGCCGGGGCCGAAGTGCGTACCGGCCAGGGCCTGAGTCGTGGCTTCCACGAACAGTACGACGTCGGGCGACAGCGGCGGTAAGTCGGCCGCGCCGCTGAAGGCGAATACGACGTCGGCGGCAGCCAGGTGCGCGGCCAGGGCGGCCTGCTGCTCGTCGTACTGCTCCTCCCAGGTGGCTTCAAACGCTTCGAAGCTGGAGGGGTCGAGCGGGGTTTCCTGCCAGAAAGTATAAGAATGGTCGGGGCCGAATTTTTCACGGAATTCGGCCTCCACGTGGGCGCCTTCGAGAACCAGAAGCTGCATAGGGCCGCAAAGGTCGGCCAGAGACGGGCGAAGTCGCGCGCGAGGCCGTCGCTACGCGGAGCGGTTGGTACCTTGCGGGCCTATGTCGCACCAAGCCATTCTGACCGCCGACGCGCCCGCGCCCATCGGCCCGTATTCGCAAGCCATTCGCGCGGGCCAAACCGTTTACCTATCCGGGCAGATTGCCCTCGACCCCGCCACCGGCGAGCTGGTCAGCGGTTCGCTCACCGAAGAAACCACCCGGGTGATGCGTAACCTGCAAGCCGTGCTGACGGCAGCCGGAATGCATTTTAGTCACGTATCAAAAGTGACCATTTTCCTGACGGATATGGCTTACTTTCAGGAAGTAAACGCCGTGTACAGCGCGTGTTTCGAAGGCCTGACGCCTCCTGCCCGCGAAACGGTGGCTGTGGCCGGCCTACCGCGCGGCGTACGGGTGGAAATTTCCGCCGTGGCAGTGGCTTCTTGATTAGGGTTTGGGGTTTAGGCTTGGCGCTCGTTGCGCGCGTTCGGCGTTTGCCCCTCAGAATCGCTC
Organism: Hymenobacteraceae bacterium; assembly: GCA_031426455.1. GTDB lineage: Bacteria > Bacteroidota > Bacteroidia > Cytophagales > Hymenobacteraceae > JANNMJ01. Next base: position 62,389 of record JANPLI010000181.1, read on the forward strand.
ATTTTGCCTTCGTCCCTTTCTCGTCGGCGGCATGCTGGACGGCCGTGGCGATACTGGCTGGCGGGGTCGCGTCGGCGGCGGCGTGGCGGACCCGCACTTCCTGCCCGTCCGTTACTTCCACCACCTGAACCCGCACCGCGTGGGGCGCCGGCTGGATGCCCTGGCCGTAGGCTTCTGCATAACAGCGGGTGAAAATGGCGCCGAAAAACAGAATCTGCGAGGTGTAGAACACCCACGTCAGCAGCACGATGACCGTGCCGGCGGCGCCGTACACGGAATCGAGATTGGCCCGGCCGATGTAGAAGCCGATGATGAACTTGCCTATCGCAAACAGCACGGCCGTGACCAGAGCGCCCACCCACACGTCGCGCCAGCGGATGCGCGCGTCGGGCAGCACCTTGAAAACCGCGCTGAACAGCAACGTGCTGAGCGCGATGGACATACCCAGGTTCACGATGTGCAGCCACAAATAATGCGCCTGGGGCACGAAGCGCAGAAAAACCGCTCCCACGACGCCCAGCGCGGCCTGCGCCACCAGCGAGACGAGCAGCAGAAAACCCACGCTCAGAATCAGGCCGAAGCCCCGCGCGCGGTCGATGATGATCTTGAGCCAGGCCTTCGCCGGCCGCGACCGGACGCCCCAAATGGCGTTCAGTGTTTCCTGCATCGACACGAAAACGCCCGTCGAGGCCACCAGCAGCGTACCGATACCGATGAGCGCGGCCACGCTGACGCCTTCGTCGCGCGAGGCTTTCCGGACCATCTGCTGCACGTCGTGGGCGCCCTGGGTGCCGAGAATTTTTCCCAATTCGACTTCCAGCGCGCCCGTCACGGCTTCGGGCCCCAGCACCACGCCCACCGTGCGGGTGATGAGCACCAGCAACGCGGGCAGCGCAAAAATGGCGTAGTAGGCCAGCGCGGCGCCCTCCTGAAAGGTGTCATCGGCGAAGAAACTGGTCCAGGTCTGTTTCAGCAATTGGCCGAAAGCGCGGGGAGAAAGCATTGGAATGAGGAGTGAGGAATGAGGAATGAGGAATGGGGAGTGAGGAATGGGGAGTGAGGAATGGGGAGTGAGGACTGAGGGAAACAAATCACCCTTCGGGTGTGCTGAAGGCAAGCGTTGCTTCAAGCCCCTGAAGGGGCGGGCTTACCTTTGTCTGCCCCAAGTACGGGGATCGGCAGCATTCGCTCCGTCGTCACGTTGCCGCTACGCAGCAGTCGTTTGGCCCCAAGGCAACTACGGACGGTGCCGCTGGCTGAGCCAGCCTGACGCCACGTAGCAGTCGTTTGGCTCCAACGTGACCCTCGCCTCCCGCTGCCCCTATTCCTCATTCCTCATTCCCAATTCCTCATTAAAATAACCCCAATGCCCCGTCCTGTTCGTGTTCGTTTTGCTCCTTCGCCCACCGGCGCCCTGCACATTGGCGGGGTCCGCACGGCGCTGTATAACTACCTTTTTGCCCGTAAGCACGGTGGTAAGATGCTGCTCCGGATCGAGGATACGGATCAGAACCGCTTTGTGCCGGGCGCCGAGGATTATATCCGCGAGGCGCTGACCTGGTGCGGCATTCAGATCGACGAAGGCCAGGGCGTTGGGGGGCCGCACGCGCCCTATCGCCAGAGCGAGCGCAAGCCGATGTACCGCCAGTACGCCGACCAGCTGCTGGCCGCCGGCCACGCCTACTACGCCTTCGATACGCCCGAAGAGCTGGACGCGATGCGCGAGCGCCTGGCCGCTGCCAAGGTGCCGAACCCGCAGTACAACGCCATCACGCGGGGGCAGATGCGCAACTCCACCACCTTGCCCGAGGACGAAGTGCAGGCGCTGCTCGCCGCCGGGACGCCTTACGTGATCCGCGCCAAAATTCCGCGCAAGGAGGAAATTCGGTTTCAGGACCAGATTCGCGGTTGGGTGGTGGTGCATTCCAGCTCGCTGGACGACAAGGTGTTGATGAAGTCGGACGGAATGCCGACCTATCACCTGGCGAACATCGTGGACGATCATCTGATGGAGATCACGCACGTCATCCGGGGCGAGGAGTGGCTGCCGTCGGCGCCGCTGCACGTGCTGCTGTACCGTTTCTTGGGTTGGGAGGCCACGATGCCCGAATTTGCCCACCTGCCGCTGCTGCTCAAGCCCGACGGCACCGGCAAGCTGAGCAAGCGCGACGGCGACCGCCTCGGCTTCCCCGTGTTCCCGCTGCGCTGGCAGGACCCCGAAACCGGCGAGGTCAGCTCCGGCTATCGCGAGGGCGGCTATCTGCCCGACGCTTTCGTCAATTTTCTGGCGTTCCTGGGCTGGAACCCCGGTACGGCGCAGGAAATCTTCTCGATGGACGAACTGGTGCAGGCCTTCACGATTGAGCGGGTGAGCAAGTCGCCGGCGAAATTCGATCAGCACAAGGTCCGCTGGTTCAATGAGCAGTACCTCCGCGCCAAACCCGATGCCGACCTGGTGCCCTATCTGCTGACGGCGCTGGCCGAAAACCAGATTCCCGCGCCCAGCCCCGAAAAAGCCCTCCAGGTGGTGGCCCTGATGAAGGAGCGCGTGGCGTTCCCGCACGAGTTCTGGCGCGAGGCGCAGTACTTTTTCGTGGCCCCGACGAGCTACGACGAAGGCGTCGTCGCCAAAAAGTGGAACCCGGCCGTCAGCGCGGCCTTCACCGACTTCGCCACCCGCCTCGATCAGCCGCAGCCCTGGAATCAGGCGGAAATCAAGCGGGTGCTCGACGAAACGCTCGTCGCCCACAACCTCAAAGCCGGGCAGGTGATGCAGGCGCTGCGCGTAGCCATCACGGGCGGCCTGATGGGGCCGGACCTGATCGCGACGCTCGAAGTACTCGGCGCCGCTGAAACCCGCGCCCGCATCGAAGCGGCCGTAGCGGCGCTGCTGGGGTAGGGGGAGATACCCACGCCTTGATCGGCCCGCTTTAAAACGCCGAAACGCCCCGGCTGGACTAGCAGGCCGATCAGGCGATTGTTGTAAATCAGGCCTCTATCGGCATGGGCACCTGCCACAACAGCCCGCTTGGAATGCGGTGCTGGAAATAAGCCAGCGCCAAGCAATTGAGCCCCGCCGCCCGCCGCGCCCGGCTCCTACCTTTGTCGGACACTCCATTTACCCGTCGAGCCAGACCTATGTCGTTTCGGACTGAAAAGGACACGATGGGCACCGTCCAGGTGCCCGCCGCCGCTTACTGGGGGGCGCAAACCCAGCGTTCCATCGAAAATTTTCCGATTGCGCAGGATATCAACCGGATGCCGAAAGAGATCATCCGGGCGTTTGCCATCCTGAAGCACGCCGCCGCCCTCACGAACCGCGACGCGGGCATTCTGTCGGTAGAAAAGGCCGATTTGATCGGGCGCGTCTGCCAGGAAATTCTGGTGGGTGAACTCGCCGATGCCTTCCCGCTCGTGGTCTGGCAGACCGGCTCCGGCACCCAGAGCAATATGAACGTCAACGAGGTGATCGCGTACCGGGGCCACGTGCTGGCGGGTGGGCAGCTCACCGACGAGAAGAAGGCCCTGGCACCGAACGACGACGTGAACAAGTCGCAGTCGTCGAACGACACCTTCCCGACGGCGATGCACATCGCCGCGTACCAGATTCTGACCGAGCTGACCATCCCCGGCATCGAGAAGCTGCGCGATGCGCTGCGCGCGAAGGCGGAGGCGTTCCGGCACGTCGTCAAGATCGGCCGGACGCACTTTATGGATGCCACGCCCCTGACCCTGGGCCAGGAGTTCGGCGGCTACGTTTCGCAGCTCGACCACGGCCTGCGCGCCATCAAAAACACGCTGGCTCACCTCGCCGAGCTGGCCCTGGGGGGCACGGCCGTGGGTACGGGCATCAATACGCCGCCAAACTACGCGGTGAACGTGGCCGCGCACATCGCCAAACTCACGGGGCTGCCCTTCGTGACGGCCGAAAATAAGTTCGAGGCCCTGGCCGCCCACGATGCCATCGTGGAAACGCACGGCGCGCTGAAAACGGTGGCTGTCAGCCTGATGAAGATCGCCAACGACATCCGGATGTTGAGCAGCGGCCCGCGCGCGGGCATCGGCGAGATTCACATTCCCGACAACGAGCCGGGTTCCAGCATTATGCCCGGCAAGGTGAACCCCACCCAGTGCGAGGCGATGACGATGGTGGCCGCTCAGGTGCTCGGCAACGACGTGGCCATCAATATCGGCGGAATGAGCGGCCACTTCGAGCTGAACGTCTTCAAGCCGCTGATGATCTACAACTTCCTGCACTCGGCCCGCCTGATCGGCGACGTGTGCGTAGCGTTTACCGACAAGTGCGCGGTGGGCATTCAACCCATCGAAGCCAACATCCGCCGCAACGTCGAGAACTCGCTGATGCTGGTTACGGCGCTGAACCCGCACATCGGCTACTATAAAGCCGCCGAAATCGCTCAGAAAGCGCATCAGGAGGGTACCTCGCTCAAGCAATCGGCGCTGGCGCTGGGCTACGTCACAGAAGCGCAGTTCGGCGAGTGGCTCAAGCCGGAGGAAATGGTGGGGACGGTTTAGCATCGGCGGGAGGCGTCGGCGGGCAACCAAACTGCCATTACGGCCGTCTGAACAGGGTGCGGCCGGTTGCCTCCCCCGTCAGTTTGGCGCAAGGCCACGGGTGAAGGGAAGGGCCGGAAAACGCGGGATGCTGGTTCGGTGTTTGTACATCGATTCGGCACAGCGCACTTTTCGCCGCTTTCCCTTCCTCGTTAGCCGCTTCCAAATGAAATCCTTCGCCCGTAACCTCGACGCGCTGCGCGGCTTCGGCCCCCAGCTTGATTTGCTCAATACCCTCAACGGGGGCGTGGCCCAGACGGCCATTCGGGTGCGGCAACGCCGCCACGAAGTGGTGATCGATGTGGCAGCGCCCGGCCTCGACCCCGAATCGTTCGATATTTCCCTCGACGACGAGCAGCACCTGACCATCTCGTCGGCTGCTTCGCCGATTGATCCCGCCACCCCTAACCTGCCCAACGATCTACGGGTGCCGTTGCTGCGTCAGCAATTCGAACTGCCCCAGCAGATCGACGGCTCGCGCATCGAGGCAACTTACACCGGCGCCCGTCTGCGCGTCACGCTGCCCTTCCGGCCCCGCGCCGAGGGCCGCGCCCGTCGAATCGACGTCCGCCCGGCGGACTAACCGCCAACGATACCACCTAAAGGCCCGCCGGATTTCCGGTGGGCCTTTTTTGTGCTTCCTGATCATTGTCGCCAAACCTCCCGGGGCCACGATTCGGCGGACAAAAAACAAAGCCATACGTCGCCCCTCGGCGCCTTGCCGTACTTTCGTCCTCCCGTGATACCTGCCGCTTTCGATACCTCCCGCGCCGCTGCCCTTGCCCTGGACAGCGCCGACCCCCTGGCCCGGCTGCGGGCCGCGTTCCATCTGCCCGTACACGCCGCCACCGGCGAGGCCGTGGCCTATTTCACCGGCAACTCGCTGGGCCTGCAACCCCGGGCCGCCGCTGCCGCGGTGCAGACCGAGCTGACGCACTGGGCCGAACACGGCGTGGAAGGCCATTTCCGGGGCGATGCGCCGTGGGTGGATTATCACCAGACCGTCACCCGCCAACTGGCGCGGCTGGTGGGCGCTGAGCCGCTGGAAGTGGTGGCTATGAACACGTTGACCGTGAACCTGCACCTGCTGCTGGTGTCGTTCTATCGCCCCACGCCTACCCGCTACAAGCTCCTGCTGGAAGGCGGCGCGTTTCCCTCGGACCAGTACGCGGCCGAGGCGCAGGCCCGGCTTCACGGCCTCGATCCGGCCACGGCTATCGTCGAGCTCAAACCCCGCCCCGGCGAGCATACGCTGCGCGCGGAAGACATTGAAGCCAGCATCCGCGAACACGGTGACTCGCTGGCGACGATCCTGATCGGCGGTGTGAACTATTACACGGGCCAGTTTTTCGACCTCGAAGCCATCACCCGCTGGGGCCACGCCGTGGGCGCCACGGTGGGCTTCGACCTGGCCCACGCCGCTGGCAACGTGCCGCTGCGGCTCCACGACTGGGGCGTCGATTTCGCCTGCTGGTGCTCCTATAAGTACCTCAACTCCGGCCCCGGCGGCGTGAGCGGCGTGTTCATCCATCAACGCCACGCGCACCGGACGCTGGCCGAACTGCCGCGCCTGGCGGGCTGGTGGGGCCACGACGCCGCCGCGCGTTTCCGGATGGAACCGGGTTTCCGGCCGATGCCTGGCGCCGAGGGTTGGCAGCTTTCCAACGCCCCGGTGCTGCCGCTGGCGGTCCACCGCGCCGCCCTGGCATTGGTGGACGAAGCCGGCGGAATGGCGCCCCTCCGGGCGAAGTCGGAACGCCTGACGGGCTATCTGGAAGCCTTGCTCCAAAGCCTGCACCTGCCGCCCGACGAGCTGGAAATCATTACCCCCGCTGAACCGGCCCGACGGGGCTGCCAGCTTTCATTGCTGGCCCGGCGCCGGGGGCGGGCGCTGTTCGAGGCGCTGACAGCCGCCGGTATCGTGGCCGACTGGCGCGAACCAAATGTGATCCGGGTGGCACCCGTGCCGCTCTATAATTCGTTCGAGGACTGCTGGCGCCTTTACGACGCCCTCCAGCAGGTAGTGGCAGGTGACTGACGGCGCCTGTTCGCCCCGACTACCTCCTTTTTTCTGCTTCCTCTCCGCTTTCAGCCGATTTTTTTCGTGGAAGATTACGTCGCTAAAATGGCCCGCAAGCCGCTGGCCGAGCTGTACGAATACCTGCATCACCCCGCCGACTACCGCGAGGCCGCCGTCGTGGCGGCCATCGATGAGTTGTCGCGCCGCAACGAAATTCTGCCGCCCGAAACGCCGCTGCTGCGCACCCGCCTTCAGGTCGAGGCCCAGCGGCTGCAGGCGGAAGCGGAAGCCCGCCAGGCGGCTCAGGACGCCGCTCGCCGCCCGGACGATGCGCCGGTTAGCCCTTGGGGAAATCCGTTCGGCGCCGACGATTCCGCCGATGCGACCGACGACGAGCCGGGTCGTTTCCGGCCCACCTATCAGCCCCCCCGCCCGGCGAACCGCGCCGCTAAAGCAGGAGCCGACGACCTGGAAGCCGATGAAGCAGACGCCAACGCGCCCACGCTTTATTCTCCGGCGGTCATCTTTCTGTTCACCACGTTAATCTCGTTTGTAGCGGGTGGCGTGTTGCTGATTTTGAATCTGTTGCGCGTTCGGCAGCGCACGGCCGCCGGGCTGGTGGCGGGGTTCTGCCTGGGTTATCTGCTGATCGTCGCGGCGCTGAGTCAGCAGATGGGGCGTCTGGGCGGGTTGCTGAACGTGCCCGCCGCGCTGGTTTTCCTGTTCTGGTTCTGGCCGCGTTATATCGGGGGCGGGCGGGCGTTCAAGTCGCGCGCCTTCATCTGGCCCCTACTGATCTGCTTGGGGGTGGCGGGCGCGGGCGTTTACGCGCTGGTCAAAAACGGGATGATGGAGAATCCGCTCGACCAGTTCCGCCGCGAAAAAGCTCGGATTGAGGGCCAGAAGGCCGTACCAGAGACGGGTGCAGGTACGAAAACTGCGCTCCTGACCAATTCCGAAGCCGTGCGCGCTACCGTTCTGGCCGCCGACCGCGCTTTTTCGGCCCGCGCCGCAGCCGTGGGTTTGCCGCGCGCCCTGCGCGAATTCGCCGCTGATTCGGCCGTGCTCCTGCGCCCCGGCGCGCGGCCAGTCGTGGGCACTACTGCCATCGCTGCCTTCGCGGGTAGCGCCGATTCTGCATTTACGCTCACCTGGGCGCCGCAAGCCGCTATCGTGGCGGCGTCCGGCGAGCTGGCTTACACTTACGGCACTTATCAGCGGCAGCCCAAAGCAACGGGGGCGCCCGTGTCGGGGGGTACCTACGTCACGGTCTGGCACCGCGATGGCCGTACCGGCGCCTGGCGTTACGCCCTCGACGCAGGCATCGAAGGGCTACCGCAGTAAGTCGGTTCGATGCTCGGTTCGTCGGCGGGCCGGGCAGGGTCCGTTGGAAGAGCGAAACCAGCGGGGCGAGCCTACCAGGCAACCCGCAACCCGCCGAATCAGTATTTCGCCGCACCGGGGTGGTCCAGGGACCTCGCCGGTGCGGTTTGTTTTTTTCTGCCCCTGATCCTGGGTTATCCTTATTTGCTTCCAATGCAGCTCGCCCTGGAAATTTTCGGCTCTCTGCTGCTGCTGCTGGCCCTGTTGCCGCTGGTGCGCACTTATCGCTGGTGGGTACGCATCTGGGATTTTCCTCGGGTGCAGATTGCTCTTTCGCTGGCGCTCGTGGCCGGGTTCTACGCGTGGCAGTATCACCCGCTGACGGGTGGGCAGCAACTATGGCTGGGGGCGCTGGCGGGGGGGATTTTGGTCGAAGTATGGCATTTCCGGCGCTATACCTGGCTCTGGCCGGTGCAGGCGCTGCGCACCCGCGAGCCGAAGCCGAAGCATTCCTTCAGCGTGATGATCTCGAACGTGCGGATGGAAAACCACCACTACGCGGCCTTCCTGAAAGTAGTGCGCGACACCGACCCCGATCTGTTACTCATCAACGAGCCGGATACCGTCTGGGCGAACCACCTGGCGCCGGTGCTGAACCCGCGTTACCCGCACCGCATCGAGCTGCCGCTGGCTAATACGTACGGGATGATGTTGTACAGCAAGTTCCAGTTGCTGCACCCGCGCGTCCGGTTTTTGGTCGAGGCGGAAATACCGTCGTTCCGCGCCACCGTGGTGATGCCCGCTGGCCATACGTTTGAGCTGTTCACGCTGCATCCGCAACCACCACAGTTCCTGCGCGATACCGACCGCCGCGAGTCTGAACTGTTGCAGGTGGCCCGCGAAGTGACGGCTACGGGGCGGCCCAGCATCGTGATCGGCGACCTGAACGACGTGGCCTGGTCGCGCACTACCCGGCTCTTTCGCCGCTTCAGTGGCCTGCTCGATCCGCGCATCGGGCGGGGCTTTTTCAATACCTACAACGCCTTCGTCCCGCTTTTCCGTTATTCCCTCGACCACTGCTTTTATTCCCCGGCGTTCCGCCTGATTCGGCTGCGGCGGTTGCCCTTCTTTGGTTCCGACCATTTTCCGATGCTCGTCCGGCTGACCTACGAGCCACTCGTCGCCGACGAGCACGAGGTCGAAATGGCCGATCAGGAAGAAGTAGCCGAAGCCCACGAGATGATCCGCGACGGCCTGCGCGCCGCCCGCGCTGAAAGCCAGGGCGCGGAAGCGGGTGAGGCAGCGGCGTAACGCTGGGCCGTAGCACGACCTTCAGGTCGCCGCCGGGCGCGTTGATTTCCGGTAAGGTATCAAGCCAAACGGCCGCTTCCCGGAAAGGGAAGCGGCCGTTTGCGGTTTTTATGACCAGGACTTACGCAAATTGCCGTCTGGTCCGGTCTTTTTGATTCGAAAACGGGCTTGGTACTGCGCAACTCCGCGTAAAACTCCGCGAAACTCCGCGCGAAACCGCTCCAGGTAGCGTCTATTGCGTAAGTCCTGATGACGTGTCGGAAGCCCGTCGTTATTTCTTCGCTTCGGGCTTGCTGCGCACCAGCACCTCGTCGATCAGGCCGTACTCTTTGGCTTCGTCAGCGCGCATCCAGTAGTCGCGGTCCGAGTTGGCGTGTACCTCGTCGTAGGTCTTGCCGGAGTGTTGGGCGATGATATCGTACAGCTCTTTCCGCAGCTTCAGGATCTCGCGGGCGGTGATTTCGATGTCCGACGACTGCCCCTGCACCCCGCCGCTTGGCTGGTGAATCATCACCCGCGAATGCGGCAACCCGCTGCGCTTGCCGGCCGCGCCGCCGCAGAGCAGCACGGCGCCCATCGACGCCGCCAGGCCGGTGCAGATCGTGGCCACGTCGGGGGTCACGTACTGCATCGTGTCGTATATGCCTAAGCCGGCGTACACACTCCCGCCCGGCGAGTTAATGTACATCAGGATGTCCTTCTTGGCATCGGCTGATTCCAGAAAAAGCATCTGCGCCGTGATCACGTTGGCGATGAAATCATCGACGCCCGTGCCCAAAAAGATGATACGGTCGGCCATCAGGCGCGAGAACACGTCGATCTCGCGGAAATTGGTCGGGCGCTCTTCGATGATCGAGCGCGTCATCCCGGAAGGCGAAACGACGTTGCCAGCCATCGGCTGGTTATTGATGTGGCGCAGGTATTCATCTACGCCCAAACCGCTCAGGCCCTGGCCCTTGACGGCAAACTTGCGGAATTCTTCTTGATTCAGCATCAGGATTTTGGAAAAAGGAAAAGGAAAGCGAACAGAAAAAGACCGGAGTTGGCCGGGCCGCGAAGAAACGCCAGCGGCCCCGTCCCGACCCCACGGAAGGGGTGTCGGAACGGGGCCGCTGGTTATTGCAGGGTGAAAGGGCTTGAAGGTGAGAGGGTGTAAAGGCAAAACCCTCAAACCCTCCAACCTTCCCACCCTCAAACCCTCCCAAAACTAGACGGACATCGTGCGGAACTCCTCGGCCGTAACGTCGGAGTCGGTCACAACAACTAAGCCTTTGAGGTAAGCCACCACCTTGTCTGCCACAATGGCCTCGAAGGTGTCACGGTAAAGCTTACCATTATCCTGCTTGAGCTGCTGGTCGGCGAATTTGGCGACCTGCTCGCGCAGCTCGCCGTCGGCGCCGGCCATTCCGAACTGGTCCAGCATCTGCTGCGTGGCGCGCTCGCGGATCTCGCCGGCCGTTACGTTCAGCTTCTGGTCTTCCATCACGGCGTTGCGGATCAGCGACCATTTCAGCTCGCCGCTGTACTGGCCGATGTTGGCGTCGATCTGGTCGGTCGTCAGCTTACCTTCATTATTGGCAAACAGCCACTTCTTGAAGAAGCTTTCCGGCAGCGCCACGGGCGTACCATTCACCACGGCGTCCACTACCTGGTGGCTGAAGAGCTTTTCGGCTTCGCGGACGTAGTTCTCCTGCACCGTTTCGCGGACTTTCTGGCGAAATTCTTCTTCCGTCGTCACGGTGCCCGGGCCGAATATTTTGTCGAAAAGCTCCTGGTTCAGTTCCGGCGCCGCCGTGCGGCTGATGCTGTTCACCACGTACTCGAACTCGCCGGTCAGGGCAGCGGCTTCGGTGGCCGTTACGCCTGCCAGAATGGCAATGCCTTTGGCGTCATTGCCTAGCGCGGCTTGCAGGTCGAAGGCCACCACATCGTCCATTTTGGCGCCGATGAACTTGTCCTGCTCGGCCGCCAGCTTCACGGTTGGCAGCAGCGTTTTGGTGGAGAACGAACCATCGGCCCGGCGCAGTACGCCGGCCACGTAGTCGCCCATTTCCACGGTTTCGGGCGTGGCAGTTTCACCGAACTGGCGGCTTACCTGGTCCAGCGTATCCTGAAGCGTGGCGTCATCCACCGAAATATTGTAGCGCGTCACGGCTACCGTGCCGGCGGCGGGCAACGTCACCTCGGGGAGCTGGCCGATTTCGAATTTGAACGTGAAATCCTGGCCGGGTTCGAGGTCCACCGGCTCCTGATCGGCCGCAGGCAGCGGGTCGCCCAGCAGGCGGATCTTTTGCTCCTTGATGTAGGCGTTCAGCCCCTGTTGCAGGGTGGCGTTCACCTCTTCCATCAACAATCCTTTGCCGTACAGCTTCTTGAGCAGCGCAGGCGGCACTTTGCCGGGCCGGAAACCCTTAATCTGGGCCTTCTGGCCGTAAGCTTTGAGGCGCTTCTCGTAGCCGGCCTGATAATCGGCGGGCGTCAGCGTGATAGCCAGGTCGGCCATCAGCTCGGCCGTCGGGGTGAGGGTAATATCCACTTAGGAGGGCGATTGAGCGATTGAGTGATTTTCGATTGAGTAATTAACGAAGGGCGGAAAAAATCACTCAATCATCAATCACTCAATCGCCAATAAAATTTAGTGCGGATGGAGGGACTCGAACCCACACGCCTTGCGGCACCAGATCCTAAGTCTGGCACGTCTACCAATTTCGCCACATCCGCTTGAAAACCGATGGCGGAAAAACGCGCGCCCGGCCAGCGCGCGCTTCCCAATCGGGCCGCAAAAGTACGGCTTCTGCGCCGATGCGCCAAGTGCTTGCGCAGATACGGTTTCATTCGGCCGCGGTTGGCCCTTTCGTGGGCACGCCGCTATCTTTGCGCACCCCGCAGCTTTCGGCTCCCAGCCGGCAGTTGCGGGGTTTGGCTTACTATTCGGTCCGTAGCCGATAGAGAGGCCGTCCGGCCGCTGCTGGCCTTGCCGGGTGCAATCGTTCGCATTGCGCCCCGGAAATCCGGCCCTGGCCGTTACGCCTGTTTTTTCTTTCATCCCCTTCATCAAACCCCTGATGCACTGGATTGCTTACTCCGCGCCCGCCCTTGGTGTGCTGGCGCTTGGTTACACCGCCCTCAAATCGTCGTGGGTCAGCCGGCAGGAAGCCGGTACGCCCCGAATGGCTGAAATCGCCGGCTATATTGCCGACGGCGCAATGGCTTTTCTGAAAGCCGAATACCGCGTCCTGGGGCTGTTCGCCGTGCTGGCGTGCGCCTTTCTGGGCTTTCTGAGCTACGGCGACGCGCGGTCGTCGCCCATCGTCATTCTGGCGTTTCTGCTCGGCGCCTTCCTGTCGGCGCTGGCTGGCTTCATCGGGATGCGCATCGCCACTAAAGCCAACGTGCGCACCGCCCACGCCGCGCGCACCTCGCTGACGGCAGCGCTGAACGTCTCGTTCACCGGCGGCTCGGTGATGGGAATGGGCGTGGCTGGCCTGGCCGTGCTGGGTCTGGGCTCGCTCTTCATCATGTTTTACTTTCTGTTCGTAAACGGCGCCTCGCCGAACGGCCCGGAGATGGAGCGCGCCCTGGAAGTGCTGACGGGCTTCTCGCTGGGCGCTGAATCCATCGCCCTCTTTGCCCGCGTGGGCGGCGGTATCTACACCAAAGCGGCCGATGTGGGTGCTGATCTGGTGGGTAAAGTCGAAGCCGGTATCCCCGAAGATGACCCCCGCAACCCCGCCACCATCGCCGACAACGTGGGCGACAACGTGGGCGACGTGGCCGGGATGGGCGCCGACCTCTTCGGCTCCTACGTGGCCACGATCCTGGCCACGATGGTGCTGGGCCGCGAAGTGCGCGCCCTGGGCGACCAGTTCGGCGGGCTCTCGCCGATTCTGCTGCCGATGGTGATCGCCGGCCTCGGCATCGTCTTCTCGCTGATCGGTATCCTGACGGTGCGCGTCAAAGAAGGCGGCAACGTGCAGGGCGCGCTGAACATCGGCAACTACGTGTCAGTGGCGCTGACGGCCGTGGCCTCGTACTTCCTCGTGCATTGGATGCTGCCCGCCAAGATGCAGATGCTGCGCCTGAACGCCGCCGACTTCACCGCCGACGGCGTGTTCTACGCCATCGTCACGGGCCTGGTGGTGGGCGCGCTGATGTCGATCATCACCGAATACTACACCGCAATGGGTCGCCGCCCGGTGATGAGCATCGTGCAGAAAGCCTCCACGGGCCACGCGACGGTCGTCATCGGCGGGCTGGCCGTCGGGATGGAATCCACCGTGCTGCCGATCATCGTGCTGGCGGCCGGCATCATTATGAGCTTCGAGTTTGCGGGCCTCTACGGCGTGGCCATTGCCGCCGCCGGGATGATGGCCACCACCGCGATGCAACTCGCCATCGACGCTTTCGGCCCCATCGCCGACAACGCCGGCGGCATCGCCGAAATGAGCGAGTTGCCGAAGGAAGTCCGCGAGCGCACCGATATCCTCGACGCCGTGGGCAATACCACCGCCGCTACTGGCAAGGGCTTCGCCATTGCGTCGGCCGCACTCACCTCGTTGGCGCTCTTCGCCGCCTTTATGGGCACGGCGCACATCAGCTCCATCGATATCTCGAACGCCCGCGTGCTGGGCGGCCTCTTCGTGGGCGCGATGATTCCGTTCATTTTCTCGGCGCTGGCCATTGCTGCCGTGGGCCGCGCCGCGATGGCGATGGTGCAGGAAGTGCGCCGCCAGTTCCGCGAAATTCCGGGCATCATGCAGGGTACCGGCAAGCCGGAGTACGAAAAATGCGTCGCCATTTCGACCCAGGCCGCCATCCGCGAGATGATTCTGCCCGGCGCCATTGCGCTGCTCGTGCCGATCATCATCGGCTTCACGATGGGCCCGGAAGTGCTGGGCGGCGTCCTGGCCGGCGTCACGGTGAGCGGTGTGCTGATGGCAATGTTCCAGTCGAACGCCGGTGGTGCCTGGGACAACGCGAAGAAGTCGTTCGAAAAAGGCGTCGAAATCAACGGCAAGAAGGAGTTCAAAGGCTCCGACGCGCACAAGGCTTCCGTGACCGGCGACACCGTCGGCGACCCGTTCAAGGACACGTCCGGCCCGTCGATGAATATCCTCATCAAGCTGATGAGCATCGTTTCGCTCGTCATCGCGCCGCACATTGCCTCCGACGAAGGCGCCCTGACCGTGTTGCCCGAGCCCGCCAAGACCACCGTCGCGGCGCCCGCTCCGGGCCAGATGGCCCAGCCGGTGCCGGCCGTGCCGGGGCAGTAATATTTTTCGCCTTTCGACTTCCTTAATACCCTCGCTGCCAATTCCGGCGGCGAGGGTATTTTTTTTTCAAATTTTAACTGTGCTTATCTTTGCGGCTCTAAACCCCAATTTACTCCCATTTATGAGAGGTACTCGTTGCATTCCCATCCTATTCGTTCTCGCGGTGCTCACCACGGGCTGCCCGCGCCACCACCCCGACGACCCCAAGCCCGACCCCTGTGCCGCGTTGGTGGCCCGTCCGCTTTCGATCAGCTTTATCGAGCGTTTCGGCACTCCCACGCCCGATACGGCTAACAGCGGGCAAGATATCACCTTCGAGGCCGCAGGGAGGTACTACACCTCGTGGCGGTGGAAGATCGGCACCGACCCGCGCGAGCAGACCGGCCAACGCGTCAGCCTCTACTTCCGGCCCACCGAGTTCGGGCGCCTCACGGTGCAACTCATCGGCACCCGGGCGCCCAATACCGCCTGCGACCCGAAGGACGACGGCATCGACACCGTGCAGCGCACCTTGGTGCTGATGCCCTACGCGGCCATCGCGCGGGCACCCATCCTCGGCCGCTTCCACGGCTACAACCTGGACGCCCCCCGCGACACGTTCACCGTGCGCATTTTTCAGGCGCCGCGTTACCCCACGCCCGTTGAAGAAGATTACACCTATATCCGCAACCTGGGGCAAGGCTGTCAGTCGCCTTACTTCGAGGCGCCCGTCAGTTGGCGGGGAGTAACTTTTAACTACGGTGGAAGTGATTTTGGCTGCCTGACGGAAGCCGGCAACGGCTACCTGACTTCGCGCGACAGCATTCGTTTTGAATACTATCAGTTCAAATATTTTAATTCACTCGAACGCGTGAACCGCGTGTTCGTGGGCCGGCGGGTGCGCTGATTGTTTTGTTTTCAATCCCTTTTCAAACCGTTTCAGAAATGACAAACGGTTACGCTTCACCGCTGCTTACGTACGCTGCTGTGCTTCATTGCCACCACGATGGGGACGCAAACGCTCGCCCAACGCCCCCTCGGCGTCGGCGACCCGCCCGTGGGGGTGTACAATCCCTACGAGCCGTGCGGTCTCAAAGGCATCGTGACCAACCCCGCCGGGCCGGCGGTCAACAATGAGTTGCCCGTCAAGAAAAATACGTTCAACTGGCACACGGGGCCGTTGAACAACGGCACCCGGTGGCCCCTCAACAGCACGTGGGTGCCGAATATGCCCAGCATCGCGCTGCCGTGGTGGCAAACCGACAACGTGCAGATTTCCGCCCTGCAAGGCTACGTCGACAAGCCGGCAGACGGCTGGGAGTTGATCAAGCGCGACCTGGGCTACGACGACACCGGCGCCCCCGCCAGCGTCACCAATCCCTACGTCATCCTCTACAACAAATACACGGGGATGCTGCGGGTTTTTGTGGCGGTGGCGCAGATCGTTCCCGGCTACAACTTTGCTGAAATTAAGCTCTCCTTTGTTGGAGGAGGCGCCGCCAAGATAGCCGGTACCCTCAACAAGATGGACGGCATCGGGGTGGCCCTGGAAAACACGACGCCCACCCTGGACAATGCGTTTGCGGCCGTCAGTCCCTTTCTTAACGAAACAGGGCGGTGGTTTATGGCCGATTTCCCGATGGACTACGACCCGTGTGCCTGTCAGTTCGATTCGAAGCTGGCGGTGACGGTAAGGCTTATAAATAATTTGGACATCCAATTGTCGGGCGTCGCCAGCGGCACGTTGGTGACCTCCAACGTAGCCACTCCGGGATCCACCCAGACCAGCTCCGACTTTGACTCTTTTGGCTCGGCCTACAAAAAAACACTCAGCGTTGCCAAAAGTGGGCAAAAGAGCTACAAAAGCCTCACTGACTTCGCCTCAGGCGCAAAAAAATGGCTGAATATTCAACCCACCAACGTAGGATCAGCCGCCGACACGCAGGCAAAAAAGGATGCGATTGATAATTTAAAGAATGCATTAGCTGGTAGTAGCTTTCTGCGGGCGGGGCTGAGTGCGCTGCCCTGGATTGGGACCGCCGTGAGCGTCTTCGATTCGTTTTTTGGAGGGGGTGAAGAAGCCAGCCCGCAGCCGATCGCTATGCAACCGATGGCTTTGGAGATGTCGATCAAGCTGAGCGGTACGATTAGCGCCTCCTACTTGTACAAAGACATCACCTTCAACAACCCCGGCCGCCGCGCCACTACCGCCACCAGCGAGTACCCCTACTACAACGAAGCGATGGGCGTGTTCAGCCTGCTGCGCAAGCCGGTGGTGCGGCGCAAGCGGGTGGATGCGAGGCCAAATTACCCAAGCGGCAAGGCCACCAGCTACTACTATCAGGTCTCGGAGGGGTTACAGTACGCCATCAATCCGGCCGCCCGGCTGGTAGTCCAGGATTTCAAGGCAGCCATCATCCAGGAATGTGCGGTTTATCCTCAGGTTTTGCCTCTTGGATGGGTGTTCGAAGGCCAAACAGCAGAAGGAAAGTACGCCTTTCGAACTGAGTATATGGATTCATGGTTGGTGCAATGCAACAGTCCGGAATTGTATACGATTACCGGAAGTAGTGTAGGTCCGTACCATATCGACATTGAGGGCGCAGCTGTTTACATCAAGTTGATGATTAATTTTCGGCGCACGAGTGGTTCGGCCAACGCGCAGAATGTACTTTTTGTACAAAAATACCCCGTTACACTGGTAGAATCGGTGGCTACTATGGCCGTACCGTGGCCGTCACCACCCGGCGCGCTTTGCGATGATCTGGTGCTGCTGCCGCAGATTACGCGCACTGCATTGCAAACTTTCTGCACCGGCTCCATCTACGCAGCAGCCACGACGTTGCCGCGCTCGCCGGTGGTGCAAGGCCCTGACACGACCATCGGCAAGCGCGCCACCGTGCCGCTGGAGGTAGGCGTGTATCCCAACCCAGCCAACGAGCAACTCAGCGTTCGGTTCGTGACGGGGGGCGCCACGGCCCGGGTGCGCCTGTATGACGCCTTGGGGCGGGTAGTGTACAGCAGCGGAATAGGCGCCGGAAATGTAGAAGACCTGCAGCAAGCCACCATTCCGCTGGTCAATCTGACAGCGGGGCTATACCAATGCGTGGTTGAAAGCGCCGGACGGCGGCAATCGCGGCAGGTCAGCGTACAGCATTAGGGTTGCGTGGCGTAATGGCGCCGAGTATCACTCGGCGCC
>JANPLI010000182.1:0-14066 GCA_031426455.1 Hymenobacteraceae bacterium
ATTCCTCATTCCTCATTCCTCATTCCTCATTCCTCATTCCTCATTCCTCATTCCTCATTCCTCATTCCTCATTCCTCATTCCTCATTCCTCATTCCTCATTCCTCATTCCTCATTCCTCATTCCTCATTGGCTCCGCCCCCTCCTCCTACCTTTGCAGCGCTATGCCGCGCCCCGCCCGCTCCCTTACCTGGATACTCTACACTAGCTGGTGCGTGTTCTGGTTTGTGCTGCCGTTTCTGCTGACGTGGCCCCTGCACCTGCTACTGGCGCAGTTTCGGTGGGGCCATCGGGCGCTGCACGAGTTCTACCGGGGCTGGGCCAGGTTTCAGTTTGTGCTGTACGGCTCGCCGCTTCAGGTGCGCGGTAATCCGCACCCGCACGGGCCGGGGCAAGTGGCGATTTACTGCGCCAACCACTCCTCGTACATCGATATTCCGGTGCTTTTTGCCGCCATTCCGGGCTTTGCCAACATCGTCGGGAAAGCGTCGCTGACGAAAGTGCCGATCTGGGGACGCTGCTTCAAACGCCTGTACCTGACCGTGGACCGGCGGAGCGCCCTTTCGCGCGGGCGCTCCTTCATCGAATCAGCCCGCTCGCTGAAAGGCGGGCGCGACCTGATCCTCTTCCCCGAAGGCACCATCAGCCCCACCGCCGGCCATAAGCTGTTGCCGCTCAAGGACGGTGCCTTCCGCCTCGCCATCGAGCAACAGGTGCCCATCGTGCCCGTCACGATGCCCTACAATCACCGTTTCTTCCCTGATCTGGGCGGGCGCATCCGCCTGCGCTACCACCCGCTGGTGGCCATCTTCCATCCGCCCATCGCCACCACCGGCCTGACGCTCAACGACCTGCCCGCCCTCCGCCAACAGGTCCGCGATACCATCGAAGCCGCCCTCGAACCCGACACCGAATCCGCCGACGCGCCCCAAACCACCGTGCCGGAAATCTACTGATTGACTGAGCGACTGAGTGACCGAGCGAATATGCTTAACAGTCACTCAGTCACTCAGTCAATCAGTCACTCAATAACCACCATGACCGACCTGACCACCCTGCGCCAACTGGCCCACCTGGCCCGCCTCGAAGTATCCGCCGACCGCGAGCCGAAGATGCTGGCCGACCTGAACGAAATCCTCGCCTGGGTCGATAAGCTCCGCGAGCTGGACACGGACGCCGTCGAGCCGCTCGTGTACCTCTCCGATAATGTAAACGTGCTGCGCGCCGACGAAGCCCACAACACCGTGGCCCACAACGACGCCCTGCGCAACGCCCCTCGCAAGGACTCCGACTATTTCCGGGTGCCGAAGGTGTTGGAATAGCGTGTTGCTGGTTACTGGTTACTTGTTTCCGGTTGACTATTCCTTGTCGCTTGTTTCTTATTGTAAACCAAATCCATAGGAAATCGACAACCTAAAACCGGAAACGAAAAACCAAAAACGAAAAACCAGAAACCAGAAACTAAAAACTTGCTCCCCGAACCCGTTTCATCTTCCCGTTCCCCCGGCGCGTGGCTGCGCTCGTGGCCTGCCGCCGTCCGGCCGCTGCTGCTGCTGGCCATCGCGGCGTTCGGTAGTGCACTGCTGGCCAGTGTGGTAGCCTATGTGCGCGGCGCCGACGCCACACAGCCCTGGCAGGCCGTCACGACGCTGCGCGAAATTTCCGTCCCGCTCGACACCGTGCGCGTGGGCTTGCAGGCGCTGCCCGTCGAGGCCCCGGCCTTTGTGCTGACCCAGACGGTGTTGCCCGCCCTGCCCGCGCTGCCGTTTACCGCCGCCGGCTTGCTGCTGGTGCTGGTGGCCGTGGTGCTGGTTGGCTACCTGGCCATCCTGCCCGACCTGGGCTGGAAAACCTTCCTGGCGGGCACCGGCGCCCTGCTGATCTTTCTCAGCACCCTGAATCTGGACTTACTGAACCTACTGCCAGTCAGCCTTTTCCGGCAGGCCGTGTTGGTGGTGGCGCTGCTGGCGCTGGGCGGCACAGCGTACGTGGTGCGATCGTTTTTCCCGCTGCTGTCGCTGGCGCGGCGGCTGGCGCTGTTTGCCGCGCTGGTAGGCGCCCTCGGCACCCTGGCCCTGACGCGCGCCGGACTGCCGGGGGCCGTCACGGCGATGCACCTGACGCAGTACGCGCTGGCCGGGGCGCTGGCGGCGGCGGCGGCGTTCATCCTCTTCGTTTCCTACGAAAACATCCGCGCCATTCTCTGGCTCGCCGGGCAGGCCGATACCCCCGCCCGGCGGCGCGGGCCACTGGCCTTCCTGCTCACGGCAGGCCTCTACCTGACGAATCTGCTGCTCGTTTACCTCAACGGTTTCGGGTTCATCAAGCTCAGCGGCGCGTTTCTGGACGCATTTTTCGTACTGCTATGCTCCATCGTCAGCGGCCTGATCGGCCTGCGGCTGCGCGAAGCTGAGTACGGCCGCGCGGTGCCGTATCTGCTGATGTTGCCGCTCTACCTGCTGCTGGCCGCGCTCACGCTGGGCACCGTGGGCTTCGCCTTCGCCACCGACAACGACCCCATTATCGAGGCGTTCACCGACTGGGTGGTAGCCACGCACCTGGCTGCCGGTTTCGGCTTCACCATCTACGTGCTGGCCAACTTCTGGGCCTTGCTGCGCCGCCGGCTGCGCGCCTACCGGGTAGTATTCGACCCGAAAATCGCGCCTCTCTTCATCGCCTATTTTCTGACGGGCCTGGGGATGGCGACGATCCTATACCCTACCGACCTGTTCGTGTTCCGCCTCGCTTCCGGCGGCTACTACGCCGGCCTCGGCGACCGTTACCGCGCCGACACCCCGGAACTGGCCGAGGCTTATTACCGCCAGTCGGAGGAAAAAGTCCCTGCAAACCAGAAAGCTACCGCTGGCCGCGCCGCGCTGGCGCACCTAGCCAACGAGGGCCAGCGCGAGGAAGCCGCCCTACGGCAGG
This sequence comes from Hymenobacteraceae bacterium, assembly GCA_031426455.1. Taxonomy (GTDB): domain Bacteria; phylum Bacteroidota; class Bacteroidia; order Cytophagales; family Hymenobacteraceae; genus JANNMJ01. The sequence goes on from JANPLI010000182.1 coordinate 2,927, forward strand.
CCCTGCTCCGCAACCCCACCGAACGCGCTTATGCCCGACTGGCGGCGCTTTTCGATGGCCCGGAAGACTTTTTCATTCAGCAGCCCATCCTCTGGCAGGGCTTGCGCCGCTTTCCCGATTCCGCTCCGCTGAACCTGCTGCTCGGCGCCCGCTACGCCCGCACGGCCCTGGCCGACTCGGTGCGCTTCTACTACGCCCGCGCCGCCCGCAATGGGCCGTCCGGGCTGGTGCAGCAGGCGCTGCAAGCCAACGAACTGGCCTACGCCCTCACCCACGGCGACGTGCCCGGCGCAGTAAAACTCGCCGCCAGCACGCTCCCCGACGGCGCCGCCGCCCAAACCAACGTGCTGCTAGCCCGCCTGCTGACGGCCGCGCGCCCTGCACCGCTGAACCTACCCGCGCAGACTGTTGCCGACTCGCTCACCCCTGATGCCTTTGGTCTAACGCTGGCCCGCGCCCTGACCCAAGTACGCGCCGCCGGTTCCGTCTCGGCGCCGGATACGAGCGCTGCCGCCAGTCTGGCAGCACACGCCGCCCAACCCACCAATACCGTCTATACCAGCGACCTGCTCGAAGCCCGCGCCTACGTCCTGTGGGCGGGTGGGCAGTTCGCCCGCGCCCGCGCTGAGCTGCTCGCATTGGCTCAAACTTCCCCTACCCCCGCGCTGGCCGGGCGCCGCTACCGGACACTGGCGCAGTGGGCGCTGGCCGAGAATCAGTCGGCGCAGGCCGTCGAATGGCTCGAACGCGCCGCGCAGGCCGGCGATATTCCTGCTTTCCTGTTCCGCCCGCTGGCGCTCGCCCGCGCCAGGCAACCAGACTCGGCCCGCCGCGCGCTGGGGCCGCTGCTCGCCGCCGAAGACCCCACCGTGCAGTTCCCCGGCCGCTACCTGGCGGGGGTGCTGACCGTACCCGGTCGACTATTACCCACCGACTCGGCCCGTGCCGACTGGGCCGTGCTGCGCGGCGCCGACGTAAAAACGACCACCGTCGATTCGGTATTGGCTGGGATGCGTCAGCCCGGTCCGCTGGCGGTGGCCGTCAGCGCCCTGACGGATGCCGCCCTCGACCGGGGCGATATCCGCCGGGCGACCGAGCTGCTGACGCGCCTACCCACCGCCCCCCCCGAGCAACTACTGATGCGCCAGGCGGCACCCACCCTGCGCTGGCTGCGCGCCGAGACTGCTTTGCGCAGCGGGCGCTTGCCCGAAGCCACTAAATTACTGGCCGGCCCTGCCCCAACCGCGCCTTTCGCGGCGGGCTACCATCACTACCTGACGGCCCTTGCCGCGGCCGCGCGCGACGATGTGAATGCCGCTCAGGGCGCGTTTACCGCCCTACCCGCCCGTGCCCCCTGGCTCACGCGCGGCCTGTTGGCGGCAGCCGACTATTTCGCCCAGCATCCGCCAAAAGCCCGCCCCTTGGCCGCCTACGAAACCCTGCTGGTGGGTGTGAGTTATACGCCAGCCAGCGTGGCGCTCTGGCAGGCCTATGCGCTGGAATGCGCCCGCCAGGGCTTCTCCGACTTCGGCACCACCGCCCTCAACCGGCTCCGCGCCCTGCAACCTGCTCCCGCCTTCGCTACCTTTCAGGCCACTTACGAAGCCACCCGCCAGGCTTTGCAGGATGGTTTTTAGTTGGTCGTTGTTCGTTTTTGGTTGTTCGTTGTTCGGTTTTGGTTGTTTGTAGCTGCGCCAACGAACAACCATCAACGACCAACTATCAACCAACAACGACCAAACAAGCAACCCCCAGGCCCGTCACCGCCTCCTCAGCAGCAAATGAATGGAAACGCCCCTTCCGCCGAACTCCACGCCGCCGAATCCACTGGCCGCTTCGGACCCGTCGTCATCGATACCCGCGACCTTGGCAAGACCTACCAGATGGGCGCCGAAACGATTCGCGCGCTCAAGTCGGTCAGCATCACCATTCGGCGGGGCGAGTACGTGGCATTTATGGGTCCGTCGGGGTCCGGCAAATCCACGTTGATGAACCTGATTGGGTGCCTCGATACTCCCTCGCACGGCGCTTACGTGCTCAACGGGCAGGATGTCAGCAATATGACTGACAACGCCTTGGCCGAAGTCCGCAACAAAGAAATCGGGTTTGTCTTCCAGACTTTCAACCTCTTGCCCCGCGCCACTGCCCTCGACAATGTGGCGCTGCCGCTGATCTACGCGGGCCTGGGCAAAAAAGCCCGGCAGGCGCGCGCCCTGGACACGCTCCGCTCAGTGGGCCTCGACAACCGCGCCTCGCACCGCCCGAACGAGCTGTCCGGCGGGCAACGGCAGCGCGTCGCCATCGCCCGCGCGCTGGTCAACGACCCCAGCATTCTGCTCGCCGACGAACCCACCGGTAACCTCGATACCAAGACGAGCCACGAGATTATGGACCTCTTCGAGGCGCTCTACCGCAAGGGCAATACCATCATTATGGTGACCCACGAGGAAGATATCGCCCAATACGCGCACCGGATCATCCGGCTGCGCGACGGGGAAATCGAATCCGACGTGCCCAACAAAGGCCGATTGGCCGGGAAAGCGGTTTAGGGTTTTTGCTGACGTATTTCCCGCAGAGACGCGGAGGTTGCGCGGAGAACGCAGAGCATTTTTTTTGACACGTTTGGCTCAGCGTCTCTGCGAAAACTTTGCGTCTCTGCGGGAAATAATTTTTTTTATAATGAAAGTCTATACCAAAACCGGCGACAAAGGCTACACGTCGCTCATCGGGGGCACCCGGGTGCCCAAATCCAGCCACCGCATCGATGCCTACGGCACCGTGGATGAGCTGAATTCCTGGGTCGGCCTGCTGCGCGACCAGGACGTGAACGCCCCGCGCCGCGAGTTGCTGAAAGAAATTCAGGACCGCCTCTTCACCCTCGGCGCCGCGCTGGCCACCGACTCTGCCGCCACCCACAAGCCACTGCCGCCGCTGCTGGCTTCCGACGTCACCCTCCTCGAAGAGGCAATGGACGCTATGGACGCCACGTTGCCCCCGCTGCGGGTTTTCGTGTTGCCGGGTGGCCATCAGGCCGTTTCGTTCTGCCATCTGGCCCGCACCGTGTGCCGCCGCGCCGAACGCCTCGTCATCGCGCTCCACGCTGACGCGCCTGTCGATGAACTGATCATCACCTACCTGAACCGCCTCTCCGACTACCTTTTCGTCCTGAGTCGCGCGATGGCGCTCGACCTGAACGCCGAAGAAGTGAAGTGGGAACCGAGGATGTGAATTACGAATTACGAATTAGTAACTCGTAATTCGTAATTCGTAATTCGTAATTCGTAATTAAATCTCCCTTCTTCTCCGGTGACGCGTATCTGCGCGGCCCCGTATCTTCACTTCCGCATTCACCCCGCTTTCTTACCAATGGCTGCTGCCCTGTCCATCGCTGCGTTTCCCATCGAGATCGAGGAAACAACCGTTTCGCGCCTGCCGGAAGTCGATTTCGAACACATTGAATTCGGCAAGGTCTTCAGCGACCATATGTTGCGCGTGGCCTACACCAACGGGCAGTGGCAAACGCCGCGCATCGTGCCTTACGGGCCGATTGCGCTTTCGCCGGCTACTTCGGCGCTGCACTATGGGCAGGCCATTTTTGAGGGAATGAAGGCGCACCGCCTGCCCGACGGCCAGATTGCGCTCTTCCGCCCCCTCGACAACCTGCACCGGCTCAATGCCTCCGCCGAGCGGATGTGTATGCCGGCGCTGCCGGAGGAAGTCTTTCTGGAAAGCCTGAAAGCACTCGTGCGCCTGGATGCGGCCTGGGTGCCGGGCACACCGGGTACTTCGCTCTACATCCGGCCCTTTATGTTCGCCACCGATGCCTTCATCGGCGTTCGGCCCTCGGCCGATTACGAGTTCGTCATCTTCACTTCGCCGGTGAACGCTTACTACTCGCAACCGCTGCGGGTGCGCTTCGAGCATTTCTTCGTGCGCTCGCCCGAAGGCGGCACAGGTTCCGCCAAGTCGGCCGGCAACTATGGCGGGGCGATGGAACCGACCCGCCGGGCGCAAGCCGAAGGCTATCACCAGTTGATCTGGACCGACGCCGTGGAGCACCGTTACATCGAAGAGTCCGGCACAATGAATATCTGCTTCGTGCTGGGCGATACGCTCGTGACGCCCACCCTATCGTCGTCGATTCTGGACGGCATAACCCGCCGCTCGGTCCTGACGCTGGCCCGCCACTGGGGCGTTCCGGTGGAAGAGCGCCGGGTTTCGACGGAAGAAATCCTGGCTGGCCTGCAAAACGGCACCCTGCGCGAAGCATTTGGCTGCGGTACCGCGGCCACCATCGCGCCCATCGTGGTGATCGGCAACGAAGGCACCGACTACGCTCTGCCCCCACTGACGCCGGACTCCCTCGGCGCCCGCCTGGGCCGCGCCCTCGACGCCATCAAGACCGGTCAGGCGCCGGACCTGTTCGGCTGGCTCGAAAAGGTGTAGCAGGAAGCGTATACAGGCTCTTTATATAAGCGCCACCATCCCCGGCCGCAAATCGAACGCCAGCCCGACAACCTTCCCCGCCGACCCCTCGCAAAAGAAATTTGCGCCAACGCCCCTTTTGGCGTTACGCACTAGTCAGCAACCATTTACACGCCCGACATCGCCACTCAGGCGGCGCCGGGCGTGTGCATTACGCCGGTTTGGGGCGTTCTTTAACCCGCTAAGTGCCCAATGTGGGCACGCACCTGCTGCCGGCCTGGGCCGCGCACTACGGGTGTAGCCGTGGCAGACCTTATGACAGCAGACCAGGTAAAAGACCTGAAACGACGGGTAGAAGACTTGCGGCGCTACCTCGCCTACGATGCCAAACAGGCCCAACTGGCCGCTATCGACGCGCAGGCCGGGGCACCCGGCTTCTGGGACGATTCCAAGGCCGCCGAAGCGGTAATGCGCGAGGCCCGCGCCCTGAAAGCCTGGACCCTGCCCTGGGAAGAAACCAACCGCGCGGTAGAAGACCTCGACGTGCTGCTCGAATTCCAGCGCGAGGGAATGGCTACCGAAGCCGAAGCCGACGCTACCCTAAATGCCGCTACGGACCTGGTGGAAAACCTCGAATTCAAGCGGATGCTCTCCGGCGAGGAAGACCAGCTGTCGGCGGTGGTGGAAATCAACGCCGGCGCCGGCGGTACCGAAAGCCAGGACTGGGCCGAAATGCTCCAACGGATGTACCTGATGTGGGCGCAGCGCCACGGTTTCTCGGTGCGCGAAGTGAGCCGCACCGACGGCGACGGCGCCGGGGTCCGTTCGGCAGTAGTCGAAATCGAAGGAGAATTTGCGTATGGCTACCTGAAAGCCGAAACCGGCGTCCACCGGCTGGTGCGCATCTCGCCGTTCGACTCCAATGCCCGGCGGCACACCTCGTTCGCGTCGGTGTTCGCGTACCCGCTCGTGGATGACACGATTCACATCGAAGTGAATCTGGCGGAAGTGGAATGGGACACCTTCCGCTCCGGCGGCGCCGGGGGCCAGAACGTGAACAAAGTGGAAACGGCCGTCCGGCTCAAACACGCACCCTCCGGCATCATCATCGAATGCCAGATCGAGCGCTCGCAGCTCCTCAATAAGGAGCACGCCCTGCGGATGCTGCGCTCGCGGCTCTATCAGCAGGAGGTTGACAAGCGCAACGCCGCCCGCGACGTAGTGGAGGCCGGCAAGAAGCGCATCGAGTTCGGCTCGCAGATCCGCAACTACGTGCTGCACCCTTACAAGCTCGCCAAAGACCTGCGTACGGGCGTGGAACGTTCGGATGTGCAGAACGTCCTGGACGGCGACCTGGACCCCTTCATCAAAGCTTTTTTGATGGAAAACTGACTGGCCTGGCCCCTGTAGGCCCTTCGCTTCAGGCCAGGCATTTTCCGCCCGCCCCGACGGGTTACGTTCCACGATTTCCGGATTCAAGCAACTCACTTTCAACCAGCTTGGGCCCGACTGCAAATCGTCAGCTTGCCGACTAATCATTTTGTGCCGACCTTTCGGTAATGCAGGCTTAACCTACCGACCCGCCGAATGCCCTAAAAAGCGTCGCGGGGAAGGGCAGCCAAACTCTTTTTTTCTTCCAGTTCACTTTTCAAAACACCCAAAACACACGATGAGAAAACAGTTTCTAGTGTGCCTTGCCCTGCTGTTCGGCTTCTACAATGCCGTAGCACAGGACAAGACAATCACGGGTCGGGTCACCGACCAAAGCACCGGCCAGGGCCTGCCCGGCGTCACGGTGCTATTAAAAGGTACCACCACCGGTACCCAAACCGACGGCCAGGGTGCCTTCACCCTCGCCCTACCTACCACCACCGAGACGGCCACCGCCCGGCTCGTGTTTTCCTCCATCGGCTTCGGCACGGTGGAGCGTTTGATTGGCTCGGACACGAATATCACCCTGGCAATGGGCACTGACACCAAGCAGCTCGGCGAGGTGGTGGTGACAGCGCTGGGTCTCGAAGCCCAGCAGGACCAACTCGGTACCGCCGTCTCGACGGTGAAAGGCGGCGCGCTGGTGCAGTCCGGGGAGACGAGCGTCATCACCGCGCTGTCGGGCAAGACGCCGGGCGTCCTCATCAGCCGCTCCAGCGGTGACCCCGGCGCGTCGGCCAATATCCAAATTCGGGGCGCCAACACCATTCTAGGCTCCAATCAGCCGCTGATTGTGGTGGACGGTATTCCAATCTCGAACTCGTCCATTGGCAACGATGGTATCGTGACCTCCAATGGTGGGGCTGGTTCCAATCAGACCGATGGTGTGGTGCAGGCCTCGCGCCTGAATGACATTAATCCCAACGACATCGCTTCTATTGAGGTGTTGAAAGGTGCCGCTGCTGCGGCCCTTTGGGGGTCGCGTGCTTCGAACGGAGTGCTGGTAATTACTACCAAGAAAGGGCAAACTGGCGATAAGCTCAACGTCTCGGTGCGCTCGGCGGTGGGCTTCGATCGGATCAACCAGTCGGTGCCATTACAAAGCAAGTTTGGCCAAGGCACCAATGGTCGCTATAGCCAAGTGAATCCACGTTCGTGGGGCGATAAGATTTCGGATCGATCGGGTGCTCCTGACGCTTTCATTACTGACCCCAATGCCGCTGGTTATCAGGGTTTCATCACCCTATCTGACGGTAGCAAGCGCTACGCCGTACCAGCCGGAACTACGGCTAACCGCCACGGCGGTAAAAACTCGCGCGCAACCTTCGACCACAGCGACGAACTATTTCGCACGGGCTATACCCTTGACAACCAGGCTTCGATCAGCGGCGGTGATTTGAAAAGCAAGTTTTACCTGAGTCTGGGCAACACTCACACGGCTGGTATCGCCAAGCGTTTTTCGGATAACGACCGCTCGACAATCCGCTTGAATGCTGACCGCCAGTTGAATGAAAAATTTCGCGTAGGTGTCAATGTAACCTACGCGCGGACGGTATCCAATCGAGTGCAGCAGGGTTCCAACCTGTCAGGTATCTTCCTAGGTGGGCTACGGACGCCAGCTGATTTTAGTAATGAACCATTTGTGGGCACTTACACCGACACCGACGGCAACCTGTTCGCGGATCGGCAAGTGAGCTTTCGCAACCCTATTGGTGCCAATTCTATTACCGATGGAGCAGGTAACGTGATCGGTAATCCTGGTTTCGACAACCCCTTTTGGACTATTGATCGCGTCCGCAATCAAACCCGTGTCAACCGGGTGCTGGGCTCGGTAGAACTAAACTACGATATAACTTCGTGGCTTTCGCTGCTCAACCGCACCGGGGTGGACTACTACACCGACCGCCGCTTTGAATATTTTCCGCTTGGTTCGGGCGCTGCGCCGCAGGGTAAGCTAACGGAAGAGGAAATCTCCGAAGGCCAGTTTAACAACGATGCTATTCTGCGGGCCACCCGCACTGTGAACGAGAATATCGGCTTGAACGCACTGGTTGGCTTCAACATCAACTCGCGGCGCTCGTCGCAGGTGGGTGCCACCGTTACTTCTTTTGTCAACCCGTTCTCGCCACAGCAACTACCTAATACGCCGTCGGACACCCGGACTCCTTTCAACCTGTTGGTTGAGCAACGCACGGCAGCCGCTTACGCGCAGGTGGATGTCTCGCTCTTCGATCAGGTGTTCCTGTCGGGTACGGGCCGTAGTGAAACGGCATCCACCTTTGGACCGGAAGCGCAAAGCACGTTTTTCTACCCAGCTGGTACAGTAGCTTGGCAGTTTTCGAAGTTGGGGCCACTAGCCGAAAACTCGTTCTTGAGCTTCGGTAAGCTACGCGCTGCGTATGGCTCCGTAGGTATTCAGCCATCCCCGTATCTTACTCGCACCTATTACACCCCGGCCAGTGCTCTCTATCTCATTGATGGATATACTGAAGGAGTAGATGCTGCCAATTATGGAGGGGGCTTCAAGCGCTCGTACACGCTAGGCAACGCGAAGCTGAGGCCGGAGCGCAAGACGGAATTGGAAGCAGGCCTGGATCTGCGTTTTCTACAGGACCGACTCTCGTTCAGCGCAACTGTATACAGCAATAAAAACAAGGACGTGATCTTGCAGATTCCGGTTGCGTCCACTACGGGTTTTCAATTTGTAAACGACAACGCCGCTACGATTGAAAACAAAGGCATTGAGCTTAATCTTAACGCAGATGTAATCAAGACCAGCGACTTTCAAGTGACGCTGTCCCCAAACTTCTCGAAAAACCGCAATGAGGTGGTCGATCTCTCGGGCGCTGAATCCGTCTCGCTGACGGGCTTCACCGGCTCCACGTCGCGCGCCGTCAAAGGCTACCAACTTGGGGCGCTGTGGGGTACGCGCTGGGCACGCAACGAAAGCGGCCAGCAGATTCTGAACTCCAACGGCTTCCCAACGCAATCGGATACGGAGGGCATTATTGGTGACCCTAACCCAAAATGGCGCGGTGCGCTGGGCGCCACGGTACGCTATAAAGGCCTTTCCGTGTACGCGCTGGTTGACCACGTGAACAATATCGACGTATGGAACGGCACTAAGGGCGCGCTCTATTCTTACGGTACGCACGCCGACCTGGACAAAGAAGTAACGCTTTCGGCCGCAGAAGCCGCCTCCTTAAAAGTGTATAGCGGCCAGACGGTGGCAACGGCCACAACGAATGGCGCGCCGGGCGGTGCACCTCTTTACGCGCCGAGCGCTGACGGTTCGTACACGATCCGGGGCCAGGTCACCAACTTTGGTGGTGGCAACGTGGTAGTGGACGAGTGGTGGTACCGTCAGGGCCTGGGCAACGGCTTCAACGGTCCGTCGGAGCAATTCGTGGAAAACGTGAATTACACCCGCCTACGCGAGGTTACGCTCTCGTACAGCATCGGCTCGCAGCGCTTCCGTGATTTCACCAAGCTCCGCTCCATCGACCTCAGCATTACTGGCCGTAATCTGGTACTGTGGACTGATTACACGGGCGTGGACCCGGAAACAAACCTGACGGGGGTTTCGAACGGTCGCGGACTGGACTATTTCAACAACCCCAGCACCCGTTCGATCCTGTTTACGGTGCAGTTCAACTACTAACCTTTTTCACGTTTCAAACACAATGAAGTTCATCAAACGTATCGCCTTGCTGGCTACGCTGGGTCTAGCGACCTTTGGGGTAAGCAGCTGCGAGAAATTCACAGAAGACCGCGACGTTAACCCTAACGCACCCGAGGATGCGCCGGCCGGACAGCAACTCCGCGCCGCGCAGCTCGCCGAGGGCTACGTGTTCACGGGCAACCTGGCGCGCGTGGCGGGGATGTGGTCGGGCTATTTCACCGGCGTTGATCGCCAGTACAGTTCGATCAACCAGTATATTACTACGGCCGCTGACAACGACAACGAGTGGGGGCTGGCCTTCGAGTCTGCTGCCAACCAAGCCAGAATCGTAACCAACAAGGCACTGGCAGTCAATAACTTTCAACTAGCTGGCATTGCTCAGGTAGTGGAAGCAAATATGATTGGTACTTGTACGGCGTTGTGGGGTAGCATTCCATACTCGGAAAACTTTCGGGTAGCCTCGGTATCGGATAACCGTTCGCCTAAATTCGACACCCAGGTAGAGGTCTATACGCAAGTAGATGCCTTGCTAGTAAAGGCCTTAGAAAATCTGGACAAAACGGGTCTTAGTCCCGATAGCCGGGATATTTTCTTTGGTGGGGACACCGAAAAGTGGAAGGCCGCTGCACACTCGCTACGGGCACGCTACCTCCTCCATCAGAAAAAGTATGCGGAGGCGCTTGTCGAAGCAAATCAAGGGATTGCTGCTCCCAGCGACGACATGATAATGCCCTATAATGGAGTTGCACCTGGCGGGGATCTAAACCCGTATTACGACTTCATCGACTACTCACGCGGTGGCTATATGACTGCTGATGGCGCCTATGCGGCGGCCCTGCTCGATACCGCCGGCACCACCTTCTCACGGGCTAATGCCAAGACGGATGAAGCAGGCAGGTATGCCTTTTTCTACACTTTCGACGGTGATTATGGTGCTCCTGATCCTAATTACCTGGATGGCGCCTTTGCCGCCGACGCGGATCATCCATTAGTGACCGCTGTTGAGACGAAGCTGATCATTGCTGAGTGCCAGGCTCGCGGAAACAATGCTGCAGGTGCAATTACTACCCTGAACGAGGTTCGCGCACTCAATGCAGCCAAGTTTACGGATAGCAAGTATGATCCGTACGATGCGGCCGATTTCGCGGCGGGCGGGCTGGTTAACGGCGGCCTCTCGGATGCCGACGCCTTGCTCAAGGAAATTCTTACGGAAAAATACTTGAGTCTGATTGGCCAGATTGAAACCTTCAACGATATCCGTCGTACGAATAATATCGTGGGTGTGCCAAAGAAAAGCAACAACGCGCCAAGCCTTCCCCAGCGCTTTCTAATCGCGCAATCAGAGGTGAACACGAATACGAATACGCCAAGTCCGATTCCTGGCTTATTCGTGAAGACCCAAGTAAACCAGTAGCTGCTTCGCCTCAATTGGTCCACAGAAAAGCCCGCCCCGGAAGCATCCGGGGCGGGCTTTTTTTATGAACAGGCCAGCGCTTTATTGCGTGGCGGGCTGGTTATAAAAGGCCACGAGCCGGGCCACATCGGCGGGCTGATCGAGCCGTAGATGTTGCTGGCGGACATAGGCTTCGAGTTCGGCTTCGC
>JANPLI010000183.1:0-38830 GCA_031426455.1 Hymenobacteraceae bacterium
GCCGGTTGGGCTGGTACTCAACGCGCAAACGGGCGCCATCACGCTAAATATTTCGACGGCCGGGACTTACACCGTGACGTACAATGTGGGTGGCCAGTGCCCGGCGACGCAGAGTCAGACGGTGACGCTGACGACGGCGCCGGCGGCGGCGTTCACCTACGGCACGGCTGTAGGATGCGCCAACACGCCGGGTAGCCTGACCCCCGTTTTTGGCGCGGGTAGCACGGCCGGGACGTTCACGGCAACGCCCGCCGGGCTGGTAATCGATGCGACGACCGGCGTAGTCGATCTGAATACGTCGGTGGCTGGGGCTTACACCATCAGCAATGTGATTGCGGGCGGAATGGGCTGCTCAACCGCAACCAATACGTTCTCGCTAACGCTGCTGGCCGTGCCCACGGTGGCGATTGCCAACCTCAACCTTACATACTGCACCGCCGACGGGCCTACCACGCTCAGTGGGACGGTGAACGGTTCAGTGGCGCCCGGTACGTTTACGATTAATGGCCAGCCGGCTACCATTTTCGACCCGCTGGCGCTGGGCGCCGGGCCGCACTTGGTGGCGTTTACGGGTAGCGCGGGCGGGCCCTGCGCAGCGACGATTACCGCTACCGTGTTGGTCACCGCTACGCCGGTTCAGCCGGTGATCACGCTACAGCCGCTCGCTGGCGGTCAGGTGCAACTGACTTCTTCGCAGCCAACCGGCAACCAGTGGTACCTGAACGGGCAACTGATTCCGGGCGCCACCGATTCGACCTATGTGGTGACCGACAACACCCAGAATGGCAACTACACAGTGATATGCACGGTCGCGGGCTGCCCTTCCAGCGCTTCGGCTCCGGTCAGTGTGCAGATCACGGGCTTGCCCGGCGAATGGGCGGGGGCTACGCTGGCGGTCTATCCGAACCCGACCGCCGATGGCCGCGTGACACTGGCCCTGACCGGCTGCCGGGTGCCCAGCACCCTAACCGTTTACAACGCCATTGGTCGGGCCGTGCGGATGATCGCCGTTCCGGCCGGCTCCGGATCAGAAGCAGTTGTTCAACGCTCGCTCGATCTGGCGACCTTGCCCACGGGACAGTACCTGCTGCGGTTGGTAGCAGCGGACGGCCGGGTTCTGACCCGGCGCCTGATGCGCGAATAGCGACGCACTTTGATTCGCATAAATGCTCAACCGCCCGGTCCTTCGCTTGAAGGGCCGGGCGGTTGAGCGTTCGGGCTAGTGCTGCTTACACCGCAATTTCCGGAATTTCCCCGGCCGGAATGGTCAGCCGGCCAGCCGTGGCGCGCTGGATTTCCTCCACCGAGACGCCCGGCGCCCGCTCGCGCAGGATGAAACCGTCGGTTTCGCTGACGTCGATCACAGCCAGGTCGGAGACGATCTTCTTAACGCAGCGCAGCCCCGTGATGGGCAGAGTGCAATCTGTCAGGAGCTTGCTGGAACCGTCGCGGGCGGTGTGCTGCATCGCCACGATGATGTTACGGGCGGAGGCCACCAGGTCCATTGCGCCGCCCATTCCCTTGACCATCTTGTCGGGAATTTTCCAGTTCGCAATGTCGCCGCGTTCGCTGACTTCCATTGCGCCCAGCACGGTGATCTGCACGTGTTCGCCGCGAATCATCGCGAACGACTCGGCGGAGGAAAACAGGGAGCTTCCCGGCAGGGTGGTCACGGTTTGCTTGCCGGCGTTGATGAGGTCAGCATCGACTTCGTCTTCCGTCGGAAATGGCCCCATTCCGAGCAGGCCGTTTTCGGACTGAAACACGACCTGCAGGTTTTTCGGGACGTAGTTCGCCACCAACGTGGGGATACCGATGCCGAGATTGACGTAGAAGCCGTCCTGCAGTTCCTGAGCAATCCGGCGGGCGATTTGGTTTTTATCTAAGGCCATTTTTATACGGTTTCTCGCAGAGTTTCGCGAAGTTTTGCGCAGAGTTTCGCGGAGATAACTACAGATTGTTGACCAACCGGACAATTTGGTCTTTTAACGACACCACGTTGAAATTAAGCAACAAGCCAAGCTTGCGTTTACTGAGCTTTAAATAAGTAAGCAGTTGTTTGTGTTGAACATCGAGTAGTCCTTCTACCGACTTGATTTCTACGATGACCCGGCCTTCAACTAACAAATCAAGCCGAAAACCTAATTCGAGGCGTACATCATCGTAAATGACCGGAATCGGCACCTGCGTAGCTACCGTCAGGCCCGTTTTGCGCAGTTCGTGTGCCAGAGCGGCTTCATAAACGGACTCCAGCAATCCCGGTCCAAGCGCCGTATGAACCTGAAAGGCCACCGTAAGAATACGACCGGAAATATCATTCTCGTGCATAATAAAAGCTTAGCGAAACTCCGCGCTAAACTTAGCGAAACTTTGCGAGAAACTACTCAGGAGCGCACCGTCCGCTGCTCAATACGCTTCTCATAATCCGCACCCTGAAAAATCCGCTGTACGTAAATCCCCGGCGTGTGAATCTGATTCGGGTCCAGCTCGCCGGCGGGCACCAGCTCTTCGACCTCGGCCACAGTGATGCGCCCTGCGGTCGCCATCATCGGGTTGAAATTCCGGGCCGTGCCCTTGTAGATCAGGTTGCCGGCGGTGTCGCCTTTCCAGGCTTTCACCAGCGCGAAATCCGCCGTCAGGCCGTGTTCGAGCACGTACCACTTGCCGTTGAATTCGCGCGTTTCCTTGCCTTCGGCGACCTCCGTGCCGTAGCCGGCGGGCGTGAAAAAGGCCGGAATGCCCGCGCCACCCGCCCGGCAGCGTTCCGCCAGCGTGCCCTGCGGAATCAGTTCGACTTCCAGCTCGCCGGACAGCAGCTGCCGCTCGAATTCGGCATTTTCGCCGACGTAGGACGAAATCATCTTCCGCACCTGCCGGGTCTGCAACAGGCGCCCGATGCCAAAGTCATCGACGCCGGCGTTGTTCGAGATGCAGGTCAGGTCGCGCACGCCGCGCCGCAGCAGTTCGGCGATGCCGTTTTCGGGGATGCCGCACAGGCCGAAGCCGCCGAGCATCAGGGTCATTCCGTCGCGGATGCCCTCAAGGGCCGCCTGCGCGTGGGGAACGGTTTTGGTGATCATTCGTGGGGTTGAAAGTAGCGCTGACGACGGAGCCGCGCGGGGTTAGGAAGAAGGGAGTGGACTGAAATTCGGGGCTACGTCAGCGCGGCGAGCGCCGTCATCGCATCCCGCGCCAATTGCGTTTTGAGCGCCTCCAGGCCGGCGAATTTCTGCTCGTCGCGCAGGCGGGCCACGAAGTAAAGGGTCAGCGGCTGGTCGTAGAGGTCGCCGTCGAAGCCGCCCAGCAGGTGCGCTTCCACGGTGCGGTTGGTGCCGCCCACGGTGGGCCGGACGCCGATATTGAGCATTGCCGGATGGCGACCGCCCCCGGGTAGCTCGGCCCAGACCGCGTACACGCCGTTGGCGGGCACCAGCTTGAGCGGTTCCAGGCCCGGCCCCACGTTGGCCGTAGGGTAGCCGATGGTGCGGCCCAGCTGTTGGCCGCGCACCACGGGGCCGCTCAACGCATAGGGCCGACCGAGGTAGCGGGCAGCGGTGGCCACGTCGCCGGCTTCCAGCGCGCGGCGGATGCGGGTGCTGCTGACGCCCACGGCGTCCACATCCTGACGCGGAATTTCTTCCACCGTGAAGCCGCTGGCGGGGCCAATTTGCTGTAGATAAGCCAGATCGCCGACGCGGCCGGTGCCAAAACGGTGGTCGTAGCCGATAACCAGGTGCCGGGCGTGCAACGTGTTCAGCAGGAGGCGCTGCACGTAATCAGCGGCCGTCCAGGCAGCAAATTCGGGGGTGAACGGCTGCACGAGCAGGTACTCGATGCCCGCCGCCGCGAGCAGCGCAATGCGTTCTTCGAGGGTCGAAAGCAGGTGCAGGTCGGCGGGCGGGCGACCGTCCGGCGTGGATGCCAGCACCGCCCGCGGGTGGGGCCAGTAGGTGAGTACTACGGCCTGACCGTGCGCCGCACGGGCGGCGGCGGTGAGGTGATCGAGAATCTGCCGGTGACCGAGGTGTACGCCGTCGAAAGTGCCGCTCGTGACGACGGCAGCGGGCAGAACGGGAAACGCGGCGGGATCGTGGATGACGTGCAACGGAGCGCGAAGAGGAGCGGCGGTTTGCGGAATGGCGGGAATCGGCGTTTGCCAGGTCGCTAAAGGTGCCGAAAATTACTGCGGCTGGCCCGGCGGCGCCTCCTTCGGCTGCCGGAACGCTTCCATCCCGGCCAGCGAAAAGGCATCTTCCAGCCGATAGTCGCCGATGCGGGTGCGCACGAGGCTGCTCAGATGCGCGCCGCAGCCCAGAGCCTCGCCCAGGTCGCGGGCCAGCGAGCGGATATAAGTGCCTTTCGAGCAGACCACCCGGAACGCCACTTCGGGGCCGTCGATGGCGGTGATGTCGAAGGTAGTAATGGTGACCGGCCGGGCGTCGGGCACTACGTCCTTGCCCTTGCGGGCCAGCTCGTAGGCTTTTTTGCCGTTGATTTTGATGGCCGAAAACAGCGGCGGGCGCTGCTGAATCAGCCCCGTGAAGGCGGGCAGCGCGGCACGGATATCGGTCTCGGTGAGGTGCTGCCAGGGCCGCTCCTGATCGACGGTGGTTTCGCGGTCGGCGGAGGGCGTCGTCTGGCCCAGCGTCAGGGTGCCGGTGTACTCTTTTTCCTGGCCCATCAGCGTCTCCATCAGCTTAGTGGCCTTGCCGGAGCCGAGGATCAGCAGGCCGGACGCCAGCGGGTCGAGCGTCCCGGCGTGCCCCACTTTCTGACGCAGAATGTTGCGCACCTTGTTCACCACGTCGAACGAGGTCCAGGTGAGCGGCTTGTCCAGCAGCCAGAGCGAGCCTTTTTCGGAAAATGCGTTGAGAATCATTGGTTGTAGTTGCCAGGCGTTTTTCCCGCAGAGACGCAGCGTTTACGCAGAGACGCGGAGCCGAATGAACGCAATAAGGGCGTCGAAGAAAAGTCACTCAGTCACTCAGTCACTCAGTCACTCAGTCACTCAGTCGTTCAGTCACTCAGTCCCATTCAGTCACTCAGTCCACAATGTGTAGGTTGGTCCCCAGCGCAATCGCCAGCAGCAGCACGCCGCCAGCCAGGATGCGGTAGATGCCGAAGGCGCGAAAACCGTACTTCGAGACGAAGCCGACGAAAAACCGGATCGCCGCCAGCGCCACGACGAAGGCCACGACGTTGCCGAAAAGCAGCAGCTTGATGTCATCGGGCCGAATCAGGTCGCGGTTTTCCCACACGTCTTTCACTGTGGCGGCGGCCATCGTGGGCATCGCCAGAAAGAACGCAAACTCAGCGGCTGAGCGGCGGGTGAGCTTCTGGGTAAGGCCGCCGATGATTGTCGCCGCCGACCGACTCACGCCCGGCACCACGGCGATGCACTGAAAAACACCGATCACGAACGCCTGCCGGTAGCCGGGCGTGGTGACGGGGTGCCCGCCCTGCTGGGCGTCTTCCTGCGGAAACCAGCGGTCGATGAAGAGCAGCACGACGCCGCCAATCAGCAGCATTACGGCCACGACGGGCACCGATTCGAGCAGCCGGTCGATGGTTTTCTTCAGCAGCAGCCCCACCACTACCACGGGCGCAAAGGCCACCAGCAGCTTAAAGTAAAAGTCCCAGCTCTGAAAAAAGCGGCGCCAATAGACGACGAATACCGACAGAATCGCCCCAAACTGAATCACCACCGTGAACAGCTTGGTAAACGGCGTGGGCGGGATACCCAGCAAGGCCGAGGCAATGATCATATGCCCCGTCGAAGAGACCGGTAGAAACTCGGTCAGGCCCTCGACCAGGGCCAGCAGGAAGGCGTGCCAGTAGGTCATTTTTAGTTGTTGGTTTATAGTTTATGGTTTATGGTTCCTGGATTCTTGTTGGGTGTATCCAGCCGGAAAACCAAAAACTAAAAACCACAAATCAAAAACTTCTAAGACTTCGGCTTATCGCGCACCAGAATGGCGAAGAATTGGATTACGAAGCCGATAATCAGCACGATGGGGCCGACAGTGAGCGAAATCGTATCGAAACCGTAAGCCTCCTTGCCGAGCGTCATCAGAAAGAAGCCCACGGCCAGCACGGCCAGACCAGCGAACATCAGCCGGTAATTGCGGGGACCGAAAAAAAACATTGAAAAACGATTTTAACCGAAAATTCTTGAATCAAACCCTTTATACCCATGGAGGGAGCTGCTGAATGAGGGAGACGACTTGTAAAGCCAGCACATAACCACACCTCGCACTTCGCACCTCGCACCTAATACAGCTCGTCCAGCGACAGCCGGAGGTAGCGCCGCACGGCCCGCCAGGCGCTGGTCAGGCCCAGCAGGCCGCCTAACAGAATCAGCGCCAGCAGCAGCACGAGCAGGCGCGTATCGTCGCGCAGCGATTCGAGTTCCGGTAGTTGCAGCACGGCGTATTGCTCGGCGGCCAGCAGCAGCAGCGCGGCCAGCAGCCCGCTGATGATGCCCTGCCCCGCCGCCCGCCGCAAAAAAGGCCCCTGAATGAAGGCGGCCGTCGCGCCGACCAGTTGCATCGAGCGAATCAGAAACCGCTGCGAGAAGAGCGCCAGCCGGACCGTGTTGTTGATCAGCACCACCACCACCAGCGTCAGCACCAGCGCGAAGCCAAACAGCAGAAAGCTGACCCGGCGCAGGTTGTGGTTCACGGATTCGATCAGGCTTTCCACGTATGTCACCTCGTACACGCCCGGCACGGCCCGCAACTGGCGCACGGCGCGGTGCAGCAAGGCGGTGTCGGCGCTGGCGTCGGGCACCAGGCGCAGCACGTAGGCGTCGCGCAGGGGGTTGTCGCCGAGGAACTGCTGAAAGTCTTCGCCGGTCTGCTCGATCATCAGGCGAGCGGCTTCGGCCTTTGGCACGAACCGGATGGCGGGCTGACTGGTATTCTCGTTGAACGCCACGAAGGGCCGGGCCGAGAGCCGCTTTTCGAGCCGCAAGCGTTGCAGCTCGGTCAGGTTCTGGTCCAGATAGACCTGCACTTCCAGGTTCTGGCGTACGCGCTCGGCCAGGCGATTAGCGTGCAGCAGCAGGAGCCCAAACAAGCCCACCACCACCAGCGACAGCGTCGTGGAAAAGACCACCATCGGGCTGGGGTAGTCGCCCAACTTCTTTTTGCGCACGGATCGGAAAAGGCGGGCCATTGAAACCGCAAAGGTAGGCGGTTTGCAGGTGGGGGGAAATTTGAGGAACGGAGCAGTTGGGGAAATACCCCCAAATGAATTGACAAAAGCTCTAGTACCCGTCCCAGTTACGGCGACAAGAGTGGTACTGGTACAGTAGAGTAAAATAGGTGGCGGTGCAGTTCGTTGTGCTAGAGGCAGGTATTTTTAGTGCTTTTCCAAAATGTGTAAGTACTCAGTAGTCGAACTTGCTTTATGGTTTCTACTTTCTTCTTTATCTGCCTTAAATCGCTGATAATCTGTTGTTATTAGGTCGTATTTACCGTACCTTGATAAGATCAGTCTTATTCCCGTTTCACTCATGAGCCCCTCGTTATTATAGCTTAAAAATATGTACTTAAATTGAGAATATTTAATTAAATCTTCAAATGATTTTTTTACCCCGGTTTTACTGCAAAAATTTGATTTTTTGTATGCGCGAAGGCCTGTTTTACCTTTCGGTTTGAAATCGTCGTAGCTTGCAATAGTATTCAATAAGTGATAATTTGCGCCGTATTGCCTTGCGTTGTAAGGTGGATCGAGATACAAAATGTCACCACTTATTTTTTTTATTAGTTCGTTGCTATCCGTGTTAAAAACTTCGTGACTGTTATGATTTGTTTCAAAAATGGCGGGCTGAATAATAAGTTCTTTTTGTGCTGTTTTCTTTATTTGTTTAAGAAATGCCCCATAAACAGAGGCGGTGTTTGCTACTTTGTCCGCACTCTCTAGTAATGAGGCCAAAAGAAAGTAGTATTGATCATCGCTTATTTGTCCTTCATTCTTCCAGTATTTTATTTTTTGGCGAATAGCATCGATTTTTTTCCCATTACTTTCGGAGAAATACAACCGGTCGGCTTTACCGTTTTCTGAATACTCGTTAAAAATAAAGCTTTCGATTCCAGAGAGGTTATTAAGCTCGTCGATTAAGTTTTGATAGTCAATTTCTTTATTATTTCCAATGTAGTTTCTGTTTAAGACGTAGCTATAGTACTCTAAATCATTAGATATGATATTTTTTGCTTCATTTTTGAAATTTCTACCAATAATTCCTGTGCCTGCAAATAAATCACAAATTTTTTTTTCCGATAAATCATTGCCAACGACCGAATAAACGGCCTGCTTTATAAATCCTGAAAGCTTGTGTTTTGAGCCGATGTAGTTCATGTTAGTCTTCTGGGTAAAGTTTTTTCAAAATATTCTCAGTAACTTCTTTGCTTATTTTCATCACGCTTGTTTTTCTGTAGGCTACAGGGTCGTATTGGTAACAGCCGATGCAGCCAAGCTCTTTAGTGTAATCTTCGTCCCCCTCGTAAAATGGATAAGGATTTCCTTTTAAATTCTTCGCATTCCATCTTTTATTGGTTTCTTTACATCGTTTGCAAATCTGTCTTTTCGCATCATTTGCTGCCTTAGTTAAAGGCTGAAAGTCTTCCAAGGTTTGATTTTTGATATCAGAAACTCTTAGGTCATCCTTGCGACCGTTTTTGTGGTCGATTTCAATTTTTGTGTTTTCAGAATTGCCGTTGATACCAAGCATCACGCAATTTTGCGGCTTGTAAAATTCTTTTATGTCTTGTCGAATGTTTTGATTAAAGCTTTTGACTGTGTTAAAGCCATTAAGCCTAATTGCATCAATTGCATTGCCCTTTTTTATGGACTTATCTAATTCAATTATGTATTTTTTGGCTAAGAGTGAACTTGCTCTGCACCAACTACCACCATTGCCAAATTGTAAATTTTTGTACGAATCAACAAATTCGCTCGTGTGAACCCAACGGCTTTCTCCATATTCGTTAGGCTGAGCTAATTGTTCAAAAAGTTTTAGTTTAGTGTCGTGCATAAAAAATTTTAATTTTTTTATATTGTATAAGGCTTTATGATTTTTTTAATAATTACTTGTAAAAAATTTCCAAATATTTTGGGTGGCTTGTGAGTATTCGTCTTTAACATTCTGGTTGCCGAAATTGCCTTCACTACACAAACTTCGTCCACCATTCCTCAGCCCGCAAATTCGCTTCACTTTACAAGCCTAATTTAGGAACGGCAAACGAAGTCTGGATTTCGTTTGGGCGGGGGCGGCTGGCGGCGCCCAAACCCCGGCCGTACCTTTGCGGCACGTATGGAAAACCCTGTTTTGATCCTGGGCGCGAAGACCACCGGCGCGCTGGCGCTGGATGCGTTTGCGTCGAACGAGATTGTCGTTTACTGCTTTCTGGATGACGACGCTGCCCTGCGCGGGCAGGAAGTCAACGGTATTTCCGTGATGGGCACCACCGACGATGAGCAGTTTCTGAAGCTGCTCGGCAAGAAGTGCGAGGTGTTCGTGGCCACCGAAGACGTGGCCTCGCGCCGTTCGCTGGTGAAACTGCTGCGCGACCAGTTCAAGGCCGTGCCCGTGAATGCCATTCACCGAACGGCCGCCGTTTCCGATTTTGCCTGGCTCGGTCACGGCAACCTGCTGGGCGCGGGCGCGGTCGTATCCGCCAACGCCCGCCTGACGAACCATTGCGTCCTGGGCGCGCGCGCCGTGCTGGAGCCGGAAGCGCAGCTCGAAGACTTCGTGCAGGTGGGCGCGGGGGCCATCATCGGCGCCGGGGCCATTATCGAGGAAGGCGCCTTCATCGGCACGGGCGCCATCATTCCGGGCGGGATTCGGGTGGGCAAGAATGCCCGTATCGGCGCCGGCTCCGTGGTCGTAGGCGACGTGCCGGCCAAAGCCACCGTGTTCGGTAACCCGGCAAAGGCCGTAGGTTGATGTGCTGATGGGAAAAGATGTGCTGATGTGCTAATGATGTAGGCGCCCCGAATTTTATTTCTTCTGGTGCCTGCATCCAGCCCATTAGCAGATTACCCCATCAGCAAATCAGCAAATCAACCCATCCGCAAATCAGACCTAATGCGCGTCCTGCTCTACTACTGCTACGCTCCCATTGCCGACCCGGCGGCGTTTGCCGAGGCGCACCACCGCCTTTGCGTGGAGCTGGGGCTGCGCGGGCGCATCATCGTGGCGGCCGAAGGGCTGAACGGCACGGTGTCGGGTTCGGTGGAAGCCTGCGATGCCTACATCGCGGCGGTGCATTCCGACCCGCGTCTGGCGGCCACGGAGTTCAAGCAGGACGAGGTGCCCGCGCACACGTTCCGCAAGCTGCACGTGCGGGTGAAGGCCGAGATCGTTCACGCCGGGCTGCCTGCCGTGAAGCCCTGGGAGCGCACCGCGCCCTACGTGGAGCCCGCTGATTTTCAGCGCCTCAAGGACGACGCTGATGTAGTGCTGCTCGACGTGCGCTCGCGCTACGAGCACGAAGTCGGGCGTTTCAAAGGGGCCATTACGCTGCCCATCGAGAACTTCCGCGAACTGCCCGCGCACGCCGACGAGCTGGCCGCGCTCCGGGCGCAGACGGCCGGCAAGCGGATCGTGACCTACTGCACGGGCGGCGTGAAGTGCGAGAAGGCCAGCGCCTGGCTTCTGGATCAGGGCTTCGAGAACGTCTATCAGCTCCACGGCGGCATCATCAAATACGGCCTGGAAACGGGCGGCGAAGATTTCGAGGGCAAATGCTACGTCTTCGACGACCGCCTGACGGTGGCCGTCAATGCCGTCAATCCCAGCACCGTGGGGCAGTGCCACCGCTGCGCAGCGCCCACCGACCGGCTCATTAACTGCGCCAACGCCGCCTGTAACGCGCACCTGCTCTACTGCGAGCCGTGCAGTGAGGCGTTGGCCGGCGCCTGCTCTGAGGCCTGCTTACAGCACCCCGCCAAACGGCCCTACGACGGCACCGGCTTCTACCCCAAAGCCACCCAGCACTACGACCCCGCGCTGGCGCTGCAACGTTACCGCGTCGGGACGGAGGCCGTTGCGGAGGCAGCGGCCATTACCCCCGGCAGCCCCCAATGACGGCGCCCCGCATCGGGCTGGCGCTGTCGGGCGGCGGGGCGCGGGGCATTGCGCACCTCGGCGTGCTGGCGGCGCTCGACGAAATCGGGATTAAGCCCGCGCACGTCAGCGGGGTGAGTAGCGGCGCCATCGTGGCCGCTTTTTACGCCGCCGGCTGGGAGCCACGCCGGATTTTCGCCGAGTTGGTGCAAACCAATATCCGGGGCTTGCTGAAGCCCGCGTTCAGCGCCTTTGGGCTTTGGGGCGCCTGGAAGCTGCGCGGCGGCTTCGGCCTGCTGCGGCTGGATGCCGTGGAAGTGCTGTTTGCCAGGCTGTTGGGTGAGCACATTCGGTTTGAAGACCTGTCGATGCCGCTGACCATCGGCACGGCCGACCTGAACGCCGGGGAAGCCGTTTTCTACCAATCCGGCTTACTGCTGCCGCCGTTGCTGGCGTCGGTGGCGGTGCCGGTAATTTATCAGCCGGTGGCCTTCGACGGCCGGTTGCTGGTGGACGGCGGCCTGCTCAACAACCTGCCCGTGGAGCCACTGACCGGGGGCGCGCTGCCCTGCACGACGATCATCGGCGTCCACACGAACCCCGTGGACCCGACCGTGCGGGTCCGGACGCTGCGCGGGGTGCTGGAGCGGACGCTGCACCTGGCCATCAACAATAACGTCCGCTCGCGGCTGGTGGCTTGTGATGTGGTCATCGAGCCGCCGGCGCTGCGCCGGGTGTCGCCGCTGCGCTATTCGCGCGCCCAGGACCTGTTCCGCATCGGCTACGAACACACCCTAACGCTGGCCCCCGCGCTGGAACGGCTGGTGGGGGATGGGGAGTGACGTAACAAAAACGAGTGGTTGTGCAAACGGTGTTACTTGTACGCAGGGCAATCGTATGAAGCCCCGAAAAGCCCGTTTAGGCGGTTTGCCAGCCGTGTGGAAAGAATTTTATCGCAGATTTCCACGGATTTTACACAGATGAACGCAGATTATAAATCCGTGAAAATCTGCGTAAAATTTGCGTAAATCTGCGATCCCGTCTTTTTCTTAGTTATTGTCGACCAATTAATTGGGGCGCTTGGTTAGACAACTGAAAGGAGTTTTTTTCGCCAGAGCGCGAAGATAGAAAAGCTGATGGGAGTCACCTTTTTGCGTTCGTGCGTTTGCCCTGACTTATACGAGTGTAACACGAATTCGCGTTAGGCGAATTTATGTTACCTGACGGCGTGTAACACACGTCCGGGTCTAAGCCATTGGTGTTACATCCCGTCCGGTTGGCTTTGGTGAGTTCACCGCTGACCCGTAGGCGGCGCTACTTTTGTGCCCGGCGTCAGCACTCTTCTTCCCGCTTTTTATCTACTGTCTGTTTTGGGTTTCTGGAAAACGACCGCCCGCCTGATTTTTGCCGTCAGCGGCTGGAAACTGGCTTCGCGGATGCCGCCGGGCATCAAAAAAGCCGTGATGATTGCGGCGCCGCACACCTCGAACTGGGATTTGATCTACGCCCGCGCTGCCTTCTACCTGATGGATGTGCCCGTGCGCTTCACGGTGAAGCAGGAGTGGGTCGATAACCCCTGGCTCGGTTGGCTCGTGAAGTCGGTGGGCGGGTTGGGCGTGGACCGTTCCAAAAATAACTCGCTGGTGGACGCTATGGCCAGCCTCTTCCGCACCCACGACGAGCTGGTGATGCTCATCACCCCGGAAGGCACCCGTAAGTATCAGCCGAAATGGCGTAAGGGCTTCTACTTCACGGCCCTGGAGGCGGGCGTGCCGGTGGCGTTGGGCTACCTGGACTATAAAGAGAAGACGGCGGGCGTCGGGCCGCTCGTCTATCCGTCCGGCGATTACGAAAAGGATCTGGAAACCATTCAGGCGTTTTACCGCACCAAAACCGGCCGTTTTCCGGAGCAGGGGGTGCGGTGAGTTGCTGGTTTCTGGTTATTGGTTTCGGCGGTGGTCTAAAGGCAGGTGATTGAGTTTGTTATTGCGAGGAGGAACGACGAAGCAATCTCCGTCAGAGCGGCACGTGCGAGAGGGGATTGCTTCGTTCCTCGCAATGACAAATCACCCTGGTTTAGACCACCGCCTTGGTTTCAAACCGAACAAGAAACCAGCAACGACCAACGAATAACGAACAACAAGAAGCTACACCCCCTCAATCACTTCCACCCATTTGTCGAGGTAGCGGCTGAGGTCGAAATCCTGGGCGCGGGCCGGGGCTTGGGCGGCGTACTGGGCGCGCAGGGGCTTTTCGCGGAGCAGGCGTAGCAGGGCTTCGGTCCAGACCTTCACTTCTGCCGTTTCGCCCGGCTGATGCGGCAGCAGCGGCAGCAGGACGCCGTGTTCGCCGTACTCGGCCGTTTGCAGCGGCGTGGCGGGCGTGGCCGACGCAGGCGCCAGTAACTCGCGCGGGCCGGTGGGGCAGTCGGTGGATGCAATGCAGAGACCGCAGCCGAGGGCTTCGATCAGGGCCAGCGAAAACCCCTCGAAATCAGAAGGAAAAACGAAAAGATCGGCCTTTGCGAGGTACTTGAACGGGTTTGACTGGAAGCCGAGGAAGTAGAGGTCGAAATCGGCGGAGAGCGCCGGGCCACCCTCGGCGGCGTCCCAGGTCGTCCAGGTGCGCAGGCCCAGGGCGTGGGCGCGGGCCAGGAGCGGGGCGCGCAGGTGGCCATCGCCCAGCAGAAAGCATTTGGCGTCGGAGCCAGCGGCTTTGAGGCCGGCCAGCACATCGAGCAGCGGCGCCTGGTTTTTCTGCTCGGCCAGGCGGCCGGAGGAAATCAGGATCGGGAAGCGGTCGAAAACGGCCTGCACTTCCGGCTCGATGGGTTCAGCGGCCTGGGGCCGGACGGTGTTCAGGTCCACGCAGTTGTGCAGGACGCGCACGGCGCGTTCCGGCAAACCGAACGCCTCGGTCATTTCGGTGACGATATCGCGGCTGACGACCGCGATGCGGTCGGCGCGGCGGTAGAGCCACGGCACCAGCACCTTGTTCTGCACCAGCAGGTTGAGGCCGGTGATGTTGGCGTCCGGCGCCGTGCGCGAGCCTTGCACCAGCACGATGCGCTTGTCGCCGGCCGGGGCGAGCAGGTTCACGTAGTCGGCCCCGGCAAGCTGGGAAATGGTAACGTCGATCTGATGCTTGCGCTTGATTTCCTGCAACTTCTGCACCCGCTTGCGGAAGTTTCGGACCTTGTCGAGGACTGTGGCGCCGCCTGGCACGTCGAGCGTGACGAGCGGGTTGCCAGTCGGGTAAGCCACGCCGGTATCGGTGTTGAAGGCACAGTCGATGACGTTATAACGTTTCGCCAGCTCGGTGCTCATAAAGTAGAACGCGCGCTGGGCGCCCCCAAAATCGAGGTTGGGAATGAGCAGGAGCAGGTTTTTCTTGCGGACGGGCGGCATTAGTGGGGAGCGATGTGGGGGCAGTAAAAGTAACAGGACCGGACGCCGGTGCGGGCTTACACCGCCGCCAGCGTCCGCAGGTCCACAGGCAGCACCCGGCTGACGCCCGGCTCGGTCATCGTGATGCCGTACATCACGTCCGTGGAGGCCATCGTGCGCTTGTTGTGGGTGACGATGATGAACTGCGACGAGCCGCTGAACTCCTTGATGATCTGGTTGAACTTGTCGATGTTGGCGTCGTCGAGCGGGGCGTCCACTTCGTCGAAGATGCAGAACGGCGCGGGTTTCAGCAGGTAAATGGCGAAGAGCAGGGCCACGGCCGTCAGGGTTTTTTCGCCGCCGGAGAGCTGGTTGATCGTCAGCGGACGTTTGCCTTTGGGGCGGGCCAGGATTTCGATGCGCGATTCGAGCGGATTGGCGGGGTCCACGATCACCAGGTCGCAGGTGTCGCCTTCGTCGAAAAGCGAGCGGAAGACGCGCCCGAAGTGCGCCTTGATTTGGTCGAAGGCCGCCAGGTATTTTTCTTTCGCCACGGTATCGATTTCGGCGATGGTGGTCAGCAGCGTTTTTTTGGCCGCCAGCAGGTCGTCACGCTGGTTGCGGATGAACTGGTCGCGCTCCCGGATTTCCTCATACGCTTCGTGGGCGAGCGGATTGACCGGCCCCAGCGCGTCGAGGCGGCGGCGGACGTCGTGCACCCGCCGGTTCAATTCGTCGAGCGAGAGTGGCAGCAGCAGGTCGGCATCGGGGTCGGGTTCGGCGACAGCTTCGGGGGGCAGCGCGTCGTCGTCGCCGTCGGGCAATTCCAGTTGAAATTCAGCGGCCAGGCGTTCGCGCACGGCCGTGAGCTGGACCTTGGTTTCACTC
Organism: Hymenobacteraceae bacterium; assembly: GCA_031426455.1. Taxonomy (GTDB): domain Bacteria; phylum Bacteroidota; class Bacteroidia; order Cytophagales; family Hymenobacteraceae; genus JANNMJ01. The sequence continues at coordinate 15,349 of JANPLI010000183.1, forward strand.
ACTTTTTCCGACAACTGTCGCGTCAGGTCTTCGGCCAAGGTCCGTTGGCGCTCGCGCTCGCGGCGCTGGCGCTCGGCGGCTTCGGCGTCGCCGCGCTGGGTCAGGTAGGCCGTTTCGGCTTCGGCAAGCGCCTTTTGCGCGCCCTCGCGGGCCGCGCGGGCTTCGGTGAGCGTCTTTTCGTCGGCGCTCAAAGCCGTTTGCAGCGCCGTGGCATCGGCTTCGTTTTGGGTCAGCTCGGCCTGCTGCTGGGCGGCGCGGCCAACGGCGGCATCGAGCGCGGCCCGCTTATAGCTGATTTCCTGCTGCGTGGCATTCACCTGGTTTTGCACCTGATGCAGCCGGATGGTGGCCTGGTTGAACTCGGCGCCGCGCTCGGCGGCGGTTTGGGTGGCGGTTTCGGCGGCGCGCGTAGCCTCGGCGGCGGCGCGCTCGGACTCGGTGAGGGCGGTTTGCGCGGCCGTTAGGGTGGGGGCGAGGGCCGCGGCGCGGGCTTCCAGTTCGGCGAGACGGGTGGCCAGTTCGGTTTGCTGGTGGGCCGCGCGTTGCCGGTTCAGCGCCGCCTGCTCGCCCCGCACCTGGGCCGCTTGCTGGGCGCGGGCAGCGGTTTGGGCGGCGGCTTCGGCAGTGCGGAGGTCGGCCGCTTTTCCGGAGGAACGCAATTGGTTGACCTGCTGACGAATGGCCTCCGTGGCTATCTGCTGCGTCTTCGCCGTGTCGGCCAACGTCGCCACTTCGGCCGTCAGTGCGTCCAGCTCCTGCTTGCGGCCCAGGCGGGCACCCGTCAGCGCGCCCACGGTGCCACCGCTCAGGTGGCCGGGCCGGCGGAAGGCGGTGCCGTCGCGCAGCAGCCAGGTATGGGGCGAATCGGGCGGAAGTTGATCCAGCGGCGTATCGGTCAGATAGACATCGGCCAGCAGAAAGTCGAGCAACGGGGCATAACGCACGTCAGTGACGGTGACGAGCGCGCGGGCGGGCTGCGCGGAACTGAGTGGCTGCGTGACTGAGTGGCTGCGTGACTGCCTCGGCGGCGCTTCTGGTAGCGAGATGAGGTTGTTCAGCACAAACCCCGCGCGGCCCTTTTTCTCCGCCTGCAACAACGCCACGGCGGCAAGGGCATCAGTGGCGGAATCGACCACGAAACACGAAAGCCAGGGTTCCAGATAGGCCGCGATGGCGGCTTTGTGTTCCGGCGCGGTGCTGATCACATCGCTCAAAAGGGGCGCCTGCGCGCTCCAGCGGCCGGTTTGCGCGGCCTTGTACAGAAACCGACTGGCTTCGGGGAAGCCTTCGAGGTTTTCGACCAGTGCCTTCGTCAGGTTCAACTGATTGCGTTTGGCGTCGAGCTGACGGGTGGCGACGGCCAGTTCCTGACTCACCGCCTGCAGCTGCGTTTCGGCGGCGGTCAGGCTTTCCTGGCGGTGGCGCTCGGCTTCCTGCAAGGCCGTGAGGTGGGCCGTAGCGGCGGCGAGGGCCGCATCGGCCCGGGTCAGCTCGTCGGTTTGGCGAGCGGCCACTTCATCGTCCTGACGCTGGCGTTCTGCAAGTTGCTGCTGCTCGCGCTGAGCCGTTTGCAGGTGCAGGGCGGCAATGTCGGCGGCTTTCTGCTGGCTGAAAACGGCTTGCTGGCCGTCGCGCAGGCGGGCAGCGGCGGCTTGTTGGGCTTGCTGGGCGGCGGCGCGGGCCTGCTGGGCGGTTTCCTGGGCGACGCGGGTTTCGGCAGTACGTGCCTGTAAGCCAGTTAGCTCAGTTTCGGCGGCGGTCAGGCGCTCGGCCAGCGCGGCGAGGTCGCGGCGGGTTTGAGCCGACTGCGTTTCGTCCTGCGCCAGGGTTTGGTGCAGGGTGCGGGCGCGCTCCTGCAAGGCGGTCAGGCGCTGGCGGCGTTGGGTGTGGGCGGCGTCGGCTTCGCGCAGGCGGAAGCCGGTTTCGGCGGCGGTCGTGCGCTGATTGTCAAGTGCCACGCGGGCGGCTTCGGCGCCCTGGTGGAGGCCGTCGAGGGCGCGTTCCAGGTCGAAGGCTTCGCGGGCGAAGGTCTGGCGGCGGGTGGTTTCCTGCGTCAGTTGGGCTTGCAGGCGGGCCAGCGTCTCGCCGTGTTGCTGCACGGCGCGGCGGGCGTAGGTCATACTCACGGCGCGGTATTCGGCCCGAAGCTGCCCGAATTTTTGCGACACCTTCGCCTGCCGCTCCAGGCTTTTGAGGTTGCGCTGCAGTTCGGCCAGCAGGTCTTCGACGCGCGTTAGGTCGCCGTCGGTTTCATCAAGCTTCTTGAGCGTCTGCTTGCGCCGGACGCGGAACTTGCTCACGCCGGCGGCTTCCTCGAACAATAGCCGGCGGGCGTTTTCCTTGTCGTTGAGCAGTTCATCGACCATCCGCAGCTCGATGATCGCGTAGGAATCCGGACCGATGCCGGTGTCCAGAAACAGGTCGGTAATATCCTTGAGGCGGCAGGTGACGCCGTTGAGCAGGTATTCGCTTTCGCCGGTGCGGTAGTAGCGCCGCGTGATGGCCACTGTAGCGTAGGCCGTGGGCAGCAGGCCCCGGTCGTTGAGGAACGTGATCGTCACCTCGGCCATCTGCACGGGCTTGCGGTTAGCCGAGCCGTTGAAGATGATATTCTCCATCTTGTCGGACCGCAGGTTGCGCGTCTTCTGCTCGCCGAGCACCCACCGGATGGCGTCCACCACGTTGGACTTGCCGCAACCGTTTGGCCCCACGATGCCGCTCACGCCCCGGTCGAAGGTCAGCGTGACTTTATCCCCGAAACTCTTGAACCCCTTGATTTCTAAGCGTGAAAGCTGCATTCGCTGGCCCGGTGCGCGGCGCCCGCAAGCGCCACCCTCGATGATGTGGTGGAGCGCAAAGGTACCGCCGCCGCCGGGGCGTGGAACGTGCCGGCGCACCAATGGGCGGAACCATTCGGCGCCGATTCCGCATCTTTGGGGTATGCGCCAACTCACGATCACCGTTCCCGAAAACCAGCTTCGCCGGATTCAGCAGTTGCTGCGTCGGGAACCCGGCGTGACCGTCGGCCGCTCGAAGCCGCTGGAAGCGCCAGCCGCGCCGCCGGTCAAGAAGAAGCTGACCCGCCAGCAGCAGGAATGGGTCGATGATTTGAAACAGGCGCTCGTGGACGTGGAGCGCCATCAGCGCGGGGAAATTGAGATGGTTTCGTTGGATGAGTATCTGACGGGCCTAGGCGTGGAAGTGCCCAAGGCGTAATGCGGGCGCCTCGAATGTTTCCCATTGCGCTGGGACCGAGCTTTCTGCGGCAGGCGAAAAAGCTCGAAAAGCGTTTCGTGGGGGCTAGACCTGCTGAAGCTGCGCCAGATGCTGCTCACTACCCCGGCGGCCGGCACTCCGCTGGGACGCGACTGCTATAAAATCCGGCTCGCCATCACGTCGAAAAACCGGGGCAAAAGCGGCGGTGCGCGGGTGATTACGTGCGTAAAAGTGGTGGGCGAGACAGTCTATCTGCTGACCGTTTTCGACAAAGCCGACCGCGCGAACTTGGCCGAGGGCGAACTCGACGCCTTGCTGGCCGAAGCTGGCCTGGTGGGCTGAAACCGGGCATTCGGGCTATTTCTGTAGTGCGGCCGTCGCTTGATCCGGCCAACGCAAGCCAACCTCCCGCGCCTGCCTTACGTAGCGGCATCGGCGATGGATTTAGCCTAGGGCGGTGCCCGCTCACGACGCTTCGGCAAGGTTCGTGCAGAGAGGCTTCCGGCTTCCGTCCTGTTTTTTCTCCCCTTATTTATATGCTTCGTAGCTACCTCTACGCGGGTTTACTGGCTGTTTTCGCGGGTGCAGCCGTGTATATTGCGTTCTTTCATAAAGCCAACCCCATTCCGAAGCTCCACGAGCGACGCGGCGACCTGGCCCTGGGCGGCGAATGGACGAACACCAAAAAAGCCATCGAGGGTCTGCTGGCCACGCTGCGCCAGGACCCCGACAACACCGCCGCCAAGCTCCAACTGGCCGAAGCCTACATCCAGGAAAGCCGCGTGACCGGCGATCACGCCTACTACGACGGCGCCGCGATGGACCTGCTGACCCAGGTGCTGCAACGCGAGCCGGAAAACTTCGAGGCGCTCTGCTGCCAGGCTACGGTGTTACTCTCGCAGCACCACTTCGAAGAGGCGCTGGGCGTGGCCACCCGCGCGCGCACCGTCAATCCGTACAACTCCTACATCTACGGAATGCTGTGCGACGCGCATCTGGAACTGGGTAACTACCCGGAAGCCGTGAAAATGGCCGACCAGATGGTGGCCGTCCGGCCCGACCTGCGCTCGTACTCGCGGGTTTCATATCTGCGCGAAGTACACGGCGACGTGCCCGGCGCCATCGAGGCAATGAAGCTGGCCGTCAGCGCCGGTTACCCCGGCCTGGAACAGACCGCCTGGGCCGAGGCTACGCTGGGCCACCTCTACGAAATCAGCGGCGACCTCGACCACGCCGAAGGTATTTTCAACCGGGCGCTCGCCGAGCGCCCACGCTACGCTTTCGCTACGGCCGGTCTGGGGCGGGTGGCGGCGGCGCGCGGCAACACGAAAGAGGCCATCCGGCTGCTGGAACTGGCCCGCCAGAGCGTCCCCGACTTCTCGTTTACCGACGAACTGGGCGACGTTTACCGTCAGGCCGGTCAGCCCGGCCGCGCTCAGGAATGCGCCGCGCAGGTGGTGAAATCGCTCACCAATGTCTCCGGCGACCCCGACGCGCCCAGCCACGGTCACTACGCCGACCGCGAACTGGCCCTGGCCTACGTCAAGACCGGCGACCTCGACAAGGCCCTCGAACACGCGAAGATTGAGTTCGGGCGCCGCCCAAACAATATCGATGTCCTCGAAACCATCGCCTGGATTCACGACCGGCGGCGCGAATATCCGCAGGCCGATAAGCTGATGGCCCGTGCCCTGCGCACCCACTCGCGCAACCCCGTGCTGCTGGCCCGCGCCGGACTGGTGGCCCTGCACAACGGCAACCGCCCGCGCGCCACCACGCTGATTCGCACAGCCCTGGAACGGAACCCTTACCTGGAACCTACGCTCGCCGCCGAAGCCCGGCCCGTGCTGAGTGCCGTCGCGGCGCGGTAGGAGGGTTTAGGGTTGGAGGGTTTAGGATTTAGGGGTTTCGGGTTTTGGGTAGACCTCTTAGAGCGTTTTCGGAATCAGTATATGCGACCCCGTAGGGGTCACCGTTTGGTAGAATGCCCGTAACAATCTTTCCTGGCGACCCCGTAGGGGTTACCCTTCGGGACGGCACTGTACACCAGATCCGAAACCGCTCTAGCTGCCTGACATTACGCAAGGTTTGATTTATGACGAAACGCTATCGGTGGCGGCTGATCGGTCTGCTGGTGCTGGGGTTGCTCTGGAGTAGCCCCGCGCTGGCGCACCCGTTGAGCGGAATGGACCTGAGCAAGCTCTCGCGCACCCAGGTGGTGTGGGAGTATCTGAAGCTCGGCTACCAGCACATTCTGCCGCTGGGGCTGGATCATATCCTGTTCGTATTGAGCCTGTTGCTGCCGGTGCCGAAGCTCCGCCCCGTTCTGTGGCAGGCTACGGCGTTCACCGTAGCGCACTCGCTGACGCTGGGCGCGGCGATGTACGGCCTGGTAGCGCCGCCGCCCGCCGTGGTCGAGCCGCTGATTTCGCTTTCCATCGCTTTCGTGGCGCTGGAAAACCTGCTGAGTCCGAAGGTCCGGCCTACGCGCATTGCGGTGGTGTTCGCCTTCGGGCTGATTCACGGCCTGGGCTTCGCGGGCGCACTGGGCGAGTTGGGTTTGCCGAAAAAGGCCTTTCTGGAATCGCTGCTGGCCTTCAACGGCGGCGTCGAGCTGGGTCAGATCACCGTGATCCTGGCCGCGTGGGTGCTAGTCGGCCGCTGGGCCGCCGACCGCCCCTGGTACCACCAGCGCGTAGTAGTGCCGGCTTCCGTCGGCATTGCGCTCGTAGCCGTGTACTGGACCGTCGAGCGACTGTTTTTCACGGGCTAGAAGAGGCTGGCAAGCCGTAAGCCCCAACACCTCGCACTTCGCACCTCGCATTTCGCACTTCGCACCTAAAAAATGCTCCGTTCTCTCACCGCGTCGCTGCTGCTGCTGGCCTACCTGTTGGTGGGCCTGGCGGGCACCGTGGCGGGGGTTCGGGTGCCGGTGCGGGTAGTGCCAGCGCCGTATGCCCACTCGGCGGTCTGGCACCGGCTGCACCAGGAGCGCCTCGATTGCTGGGACCGCTGCAACGGCGACCAGCACCACCGCGCGCCCACGCTGGCGGCGGCTCTGAAAACCCGCGCCGCTGCCCCGCCACCCCGGTTTCAGCTTGATCTGCACGATGGAGCGTTGCCTGTCGTGGTGGTCCCCGTATCGGTTGCGGCGCCTTGTCCGGTGCCGGTGGCGGCGCACCCGCTGGAAAGGCTCTGCCTCGGCCATAGCGCCGGGGTGGATGAGCCGCCGAAAGGCTGACCGAACCTCCGCAAGTGGTTTCGTTTGGCTTTCATCCGCCACTCCGTGCGCCGCTCCGATAGGGAGCGACGGCGCGAGCAGGCGCCTTTCCGCGTTTTTACAATGTTTTTTTACCGTCTTTTCCCCGCCAGCTTTGCGCTCGGCGTGGGCTTGGCGTTGGTGGGTTCCGCCGGAACCGCCCGCGCCCAGAATGCCTCTTCCACGGCGAACCCCGCCCGCGGGACGCTCTACGGCACCGTTCGCGACTCGGCCACGGCCAAGCCCATCGTGGGGGCCAGTATCCGCCTCGAAGGGGCTGCTAATCATCAGGGTGCCAGCACGAACGAGACTGGCTCGTTCCACCTCCACGGTGCGCCGGGTACATACCGGGCCGTGATATCGTACCTCGGCTTCAGGGCTGGTTCATACCCCGTAACGCTGCTGGCCGGGCAGGAAGTGACGCTGGCCGCCACGCTGGCCCCGGCGCTGCTGAACCTGAAGGAGGTGAGCGTGACGCAAAACGCCGACCTCAACCAGACGCTTTCCATCATCAGCAAGGTCGATAAGGAGTTGCGGCCCACCAATTCGGCCCAGGATCTGCTGCAGTTGGTACCGGGCCTGTTCATTGCCCAGCACGCGGGCGGTGGCAAGGCCGAGCAGATTTTCCTGCGCGGCTTCGACGTGGACCACGGCACCGACTTCGCGGTGTCCATCGACGGAATGCCGGTCAATATGGTCTCGCACGCGCACGGCCAGGGGTACGCCGACTTCCATTTCGTGATTCCCGAAACCGTGGACGCGCTGAACGTCTATAAAGGCCCGTATTCCGCCCGCTTCGGCGATTTTGCCACCGCCGGCGCGGGCGAGTTCACCACCAAAAACGAGATCAAGCAAAGCGTGGCGAAAGTGGAAGTGGGGCAGTTCGACACTTTCCGGGGGCTGGCGATGGTGGACGTGCTGCAAGGCAAGCATTTGTTTTCCAAGCAGAAGGAAAGCGCCTACATCGCCGCCGAATACCTCTTCACCAATGCCTATTTCGACGCTCCGCAACGCTTCAAGCGTTTCAACGGACTGGCGAAGTACAATGGCCTGCTCACGGAGCGCACCTCGCTCACGCTGCTCGGCTCGCACTTCAACTCGAACTGGAACGCCTCCGGGCAGGTGCCGCAGCGGGCCATCGACAACGGCACCATCTCGCGTTTTGGCGCCATCGATGATTCCGAAGGCGGCCGTACCGACCGCACCAACGCCACTGCCAAACTCACGACCGTGCTGCCCAACGACGCCGTGCTGACGAACCAGGCGTACTACTCGAACTACCACTTCGACCTCTACTCGAACTTCACCTTCTTCCTCGAAAACCCGGACCAGGGCGACGGCATCCGCCAGCGCGAACGGGGCCGCGATATCTACGGCTACACCGGCACCTACGAGCAGCACGGCACCCTGGCCGGGCTGCCGCTGAAAACCACCTTCGGCCTCGGCACCCGCCTCGACGATGCCGGCCTCGACCTGTTCCGCGCCCGGCGCCGCGTGATCCTGGATACCGTCTCGGCGACGCACGTTTATGAGCAAAACGTGAACGGCTACGCCGATTTCGTGCTGAACATCACCGAAAATCTGGCCCTGAACGCGGCTCTGCGCTACGACCACTTCTTTTTCCGCGTCCGGAACGAGCGGGTGGAAGCGGTCGATTCGCTGTCGGGCAGCAAGAATAAGGGCATTGCTTCGCCGAAGCTGAACCTGTACTATACTGTCAATGACGGCCTACAGCTTTTCGTCCGCTCCGGCACGGGCTTTCACTCGAACGACGCGCGCGGCGTGGTGCGCGCCACTAATCAGCGCCCCGTGCAGCGCATCCTGCCGCGCGCCTACGGCTCCGAAATCGGCGCCACCTTCAAAATAGGGCCGCGCGTGCTGCTGAACACCGTGGCGTGGTACCTCCAACTCGAAAACGAGCTGGTGTACGTCGGCGATGCCGGCATCGTGGAGGTCACGGGCCGCACCCGCCGGCTGGGTGGCGATGTGGCCCTGCGCGCCCAACTCACGGACCATCTTTACCTCGACGCCGACGCGAATTACAGCCACGGCCGCTACCTCGACGAACCCGCTTCAGCCAACCGCATTCCGCTGGCGCCGACCTTCACCAGCACCGGCGGCCTGACCTACCGGGCGGCTACCGGGCTGAGCGGCGCGCTGCGTTACCGGGCCATCGACTCGCGCCCGGCGAACGAAACCAATACCATCACGGCGCTGGGCTACGGCATTTTCGACGTGGTGGCCAACTACACCCGCCCGCGCTACCAGGTTGGCTTCACCATCGAAAACCTGCTGAACCGCAACTGGAATCAGGCGCAGTTTGCCACCCAGAGCCGCCTGCCCGGCGAAGGTCCGGAAGGCGTGGACGAGCTGCACTTCACGCCCGGCACGCCGTTTTACCTGAAAGGGAATTTCAGCGTGTATTTTTGAGGCGTAACCTCCCCAAAATGATTCGCGGAATGAAAAAAATATCTTCCCTCCTCGTGTTGGCCCTGATGACCAGCCTGGCCGCCTGCTCCGGCGAGGCCAAGCAGGAAACCACCACCACGGAAACCACCACGACGGAAGTCAATACGGACAGCGCCACCGCCGACGCGGTGGTGACGACGCCCGGCGATTCGGTCCACCACGCCCATCTGCACGAAAGCAAGGGGATGGTGCACAACCACGAACACGGCCACCCCGCCGATGATACGACGCACCGTAACGATTAAGGCGCTGTAACAGAACGTCTATCATTTATCCTATTCACCCCGACGGCCACCTTCCGATCCCGCTTCGGAGGGTGGCCGTTTGTCGTATTCCATCCGCCTCCTTTCACCTGATATGCAACTCGGCATCGACTCCTTCGCGGCGGCTTCGCCCGAACCCGGCACCACCAATGCCGAATCGCTGGCGCAACTGCTGGCCCGCATCCAACGCGCCGATGAAGTGGGCCTGGACGTATTCGGTATCGGCGAACACCACCGGCCGGAATTTCTGGACTCGGCGGCGGTCCTGATTCTGGCCGCCGCTGCCACCCGCACCACGCGCATCACCCTCACCAGCGCCGTGACCGTGTTGAGCGCCGCTGACCCGGTGCGGGTTTTTCAGCAGTTCGCCACCCTGGATCTGCTTTCCGGCGGCCGGGCCGAAATGGTGGTCGGGCGCGGCTCGTTCACCGAAGCGTTTCCGCTTTTCGGCCTGAGTCTGCACGACTACGATGCCCTGTTCACCGAAAAGCTGGACTTGCTGCTGCGGATTCGGGACCGCGAAGAAGTCCACTGGAGCGGCCGGTTTCGGCCCACGCTCACGGGGCAGGGCATCTACCCGCGCCCCTTGCAGCCGACGCTGCCGATCTGGCTCGGCGTGGGCGGCACCCCGGCTTCGTTCGCGCGGGCCGGTACGCTGGGGCTGCCCTTGATGGTGGCCATCATCGGCGGCGAAACGCACCGCTTCCGGCCGCTGGTGGATCTTTACCGCGAAACCGGCCACCGCGCCGGCCACCCGCCCGAACAGCTGCGGGTGGGCCTGCACTCGCTTGGTTACGTGGCCGCTACGACCGAAGAAGCCGTGCGCGACTATTACCCCGGCTACGCCCGTACGTTCACCAAAATCGGGCAGGAGCGGGGCTGGCCGCCCGTCACGCCTGCCCATTTCGAGGCCACGCGCGGGCCGCGCGGCGCGCTGCTGGTGGGCGGGCCGGAAGAAGTAGCCGAAAAAATCAACCGCCACGCCGAGGCGCTGGGCGGCCTGGACCGCGTCACGTTTCAGATGGACAGCGCCGACCTGCCGCATCACAAGCACTTACAGGCCATCGAGCTGCTCGGCGCGCGGGTGAAGCCGCTGCTGGGGTAGGGGCCGGGCATAAGGCAACCTGCGCGCGAACGGGCTGCCCGCGATGTGGTGTACCGCTGGCCGCCGGACGGCTTTCCTCATCCGAAGGCCGCACCTGCCGCGTTGAGTCGGTCACTTCGTATGGCAGTGCGCGCGCAGATACCCGCCGCGGTGGCCGTAAATTTCGGCTTCATCCACCGCTTTATTGTCTCCTAATGCTGTCGTCGCTCCGCCGCGCGTTTGCGCTTTTCTGTTTGCTGCTTCTGCTGGCGCCCGCCGCCCGCGCCGACGAGGGAATGTGGCTGCCGCTGCTTCTCAAAAGCCTCAACGAGGCCGATATGCAGGCCAAAGGCTTGCGGCTGAAAGCGGAAGACATTTTTGCCGTCAATAAGTCGAGCCTCAAAGATGCCGTCGTGCAGTTCGGCGGCGGCTGTACCGGCGAGCTGATTTCGGCCGAAGGCCTGCTGCTCACGAACCACCACTGCGGGTTTTCGGCCATTCAGCAGCACTCGTCGGTGGAAAAAGATTACCTGACGAACGGCTACTGGGCGAAGTCGCGCGCCGAAGAGCTGCCGAATCCGGGCCTGACGGCGATGTTCATCATCCGGATGGAAGACGTGACGGCGCGCATCATCGGCGAACTGCCGAAAAACCTGGACGAGGCGGCGCGCGAAACGGCCGTTCAGCAGCGCATTGCCGCCGTCAGCGCCGAGGCCACGAAGGGGACGCACTACGGCGCCATCATCCGGCCGTTCTTCTACGGGCAGGAGTATTATCTTTTTGTGACGGAGACCTTTACCGACGTGCGAATGGTCGGGGCGCCGCCGTCGGGTATCGGTAAGTTCGGCTCGGATACCGACAACTGGGTCTGGCCGCGCCACACCGGCGACTTCTCGCTCTTCCGCATCTACGCCGCCCCGGACGGGACGCCCGCGCCGTATTCGGCCCAGAACGTGCCGTTCAAGCCGCGCCATTTTCTGCCCATATCCTTGGCACCTGTGCAGGAGGGCGACTTCACGATGGTGTACGGCTTCCCTGGCCGCACCCAGCAATACCTGACCAGCTGGGCCGTGGACGAGCTGGTGAACGTCGTGGACCCGATCCGCGTCAGCCTGCGCGATGCCCGCCTGAAGCGTTGGGATGTGCCGATGAAAACCTCTGATCGCCTGCGGATTGCCTACTCGGCGAAGTATAACTCGCTGGCCAACTACTGGAAAAAGTGGATCGGTGAGATGCGCGGCCTGAAAGCCAACGACGTGGTGAGCAAGAAGCGCGAGCAGGAAACGACGTTCCGCACCTGGGCCGCGAAGGACGGCGCCCGGCAGGCCGAGTACGGCACGGCGCTGGCTGGCATCGAACAGAATTTCAAGACCCTGGAAGGCTATTCACTGGCCCGCGAGTACTTTCTGGAGGGCACGATGGGCGTCGAGCTGTTCAGCCTGACGCAATCGTTCGGGCCGCTGGCCGAAGTCCTGATGGCCGGTAAGTCGGCCCCCGCGGAAGCGGTGCGCGAGCAGGTCGAGAAAATCCGCAAAGGCCTGCCGAACTATTACAAGAACTACGACGCCGCCACCGACCAGCTCATCTGCGCCGACCTGCTGGCCCAGCAGGCCCGCGCCGTGCCGGCCGCGCTGCTGGCGCCCGCCCTCCGCGAGGCCGGCGGGGCCAACGGCGATTTCACGGCCTTCGCCGAGCGCGTGTTCCGCACGTCGGGCCTGCCGACGCTCGAGCGGGCTAACAAAATGCTCGATCGGGTACTGGCCGGCGACCACGCCGCCCTGCTCGACGACCCGGCCTACAAATTCGCCTCGACCGTGGCGCAACATTACCGCACCACCATCCTGCCCACCTGGCAAAAGGCCACCGATGCCAACACGCTCCTGAGCCGCGCCTACCTGAAAGGCCTGCGCGAGATGCAGCGCGACCGGAAATTCTACCCCGATGCTAACTCGACCCTGCGCGTGGCTTACGGCAACGTCAGTGGTTCGCAACCCGCTGACGGCCAACGGTACGTCTATTACACCACCCTCGACGGGGTGATGGAGAAGGCCGATTCCACGAACGAAGACTACCGTATTCCGCGCGCCCTGGCCAATGCCTACAAGCGCCGCGACTTCGGCCCCTACACCGTGAACGGCACGGTGCCGGTGGCCTTCATCGCCACGAACCACACCACGGGCGGCAACTCCGGCTCGCCGATTCTGAACGGGCGCGGCGAGCTGATGGGCCTCAACTTCGACCGCATCTGGGAGGGCACGATGAGCGACGTGTACTTCGACCCCGCCCAATGCCGCAACATCGGGATGGATATGCACTACCTGCTCTTCGTGATCGATAAAGTGGGTGGCGCCGGCCAACTCATCAAGGAAATGAAGCTCGTTTCGGAGCCGCACCCCAACCCGGCCGTGAAGGAAAAGCGGCGCGGGAAACGGGCGTGACGACCTGATTCAGTCCTGACCGATGGAACCTCTCCTCCTCACCTGGCCCGCCAGCGTCCGGGCGCGCTTCACGGCGGAAGCGTTTGCGACTTTCTGCCACGAAAATCAGCCGCTGCGGATCGAGCGTACCCCGGACGGTAAGCTGCTCGTGGCCCCGCCGTACTATTCCGACCTCAGCCGTCGGGGTGCCCAACTGCTGGGGCTGCTGGGCGCCTGGTGGTTGGAGAATCGGGCACGCGGCGAAGTGTTCGACGCCAGTGCGGGGTTCACCCTGCCCGATACGTCCGTCCGCTCGCCGGGTGTGGCGGCGTGGCTTTCGCGGGAAAAATGGGCGGCCCTGACGGCGAAGCAGCGGGAGCGCGAGCTGGCGCCGGTCTGCCCGGAGTTTGTGATCGAGTGGCGCGCCAAATCAATGGCGCTACCCGCCTTGCAGCGGAAAATGACGGACACCTGGCTGGCGAACGGTACGCAACTGGCCTTCTTGCTGGACGTGGAAGCCGAAACGGCCTACGTGTACCGCGCCGGGCAGTCGGAGCCGGAGGTGCTGGTCGGTTTCGACCGGGAACTGTCCGGCGAACCCGTGCTGCCCGGCTTTCAGCTGGATCTGCGGCTGCTGCGCTGAACCGCGCCCGAAACTGGCGCGAGTTTAGGCCCGCAGGGCCGTAACTCGTGCCAAACCAGTGCTTGAAGTCTCCGACTTCCGTCGCTGCACGGTTGCGTTCGCTAACCTGAGTTGCGGAGCAGACGCGTCCCCGTCAGGGGACACCGTTCGGTAGCCCTGGCCGCAGTTGGCCCGTTAGGCGTCCCCGTCAGGGGACACCGTTCGGTCGCGCAAGACCAAACGGTGTCCCCTGACGGGGACGCGCGCTAACGGACGGGCCGCCGTTCTACCGAACGATATCCCCTGACGGGGATGCCCCGAAAGTCCGCAACTTAGGTTCGCTATACCGTGCTAACGTGGGAAGCCTGGAGACACTCCGGCATGAGTTACGCCGCCTCCGGCGGCTAAACTCGCGCCAGTTGCGGTTTCCAAAGGTGCCTGTAAAGGAGTTTACAGGCACCTTTGGTTTTCGGTGGGTGCCTGTAAAGAAGTTTACAGGCACCTTGGCATTTCCACAGGTGCCTGTCAAAAGGTTTACGGGCACCTTGGCATTTCCACAGGTGCCTGTAAAAGGGTTTACGGGCACCTTTGAAAATCCCGAAGCCCTTGTAAAGGGTGTGGAGGCCGTTTTTGCCTCAAAGCAGTTCGTTGGCCAGGTTGGCCAGCTCTGAGGGCCGACACCACGGCCTGTGCAAGCGATGGCCTCAATCTAAAAGCCGTACACGAAAGCTCTGCGCGATGACGTAGCTAGTATCAAGGAATAATAAAGAGTACTTAGGGGTTGGATTGGAAGTGCCAAACACGGTTAGAAGAACATTGTGGTTTGCACAGGCGGCTACTATTTGATTGGTGACGGAGATTGGTGCTTCTGACAAAATACCGCTACCACTTGCCAGATTTTGAAAAGTAAGACTGACAGCGTCTTCAGGCTCAACTAAGAAGAAATAACTCCGCCAGTCGCGCCACTGTTGCACTACCTCTATTACACCAGACTTGATGTCATTAAGCACGGCTTTTGGGTCGGCAGCCGGCGAACAGATGTAAGTAGTTCTGTGACCGTCGTTATAGTTGAGTAGTAGCGGATGAGCAGTATAGTGAGCCAAAACCCCAGCCGCATCCTTCAACAAATTGAACTCCCGCTTCTGAACGAAATCAATTCGAAATCGCTGCCCAGCCACCTGGACTATAATAAAAGTTGCTTGCCTTGCTTCAAGCTTGGCAGGGACGCTCAATGCGACAAGCTCCTCAATAGACATGCTTTGGTTAGGCTCTGGGGTCTGCATTTCAACGCTAACAGTTCGGTCAGGTATTACAGCAGCTCGTTGGCCAGATTCGCCAGCTCCGAACGCTGGCCGCTGGTGAGCGTGACGTGGGCGGCGAGCGGGTGGTGCTGGGCGCGGTCGATGAGGTAGGCCAGGCCGTTGGACTGCGCGTCGAGGTACGGCGTGTCGATCTGGTAGATATCGCCGGTGAAGACGATTTTGGTGTTGTCGCCGGCGCGGGCGATGATCGTCTTGACCTCGTGGGGCGTCAGGTTCTGGGCTTCGTCGATGATGAAGAAGATATCCGTCAGCGAGCGCCCCCGGATGTAGGCCAGCGGCGTGATCAGCAGCTTTTCGTGGGTCACCAGCTCCTTGAGGCGCTGCTGTTCCTTGGAATTCTCCGGAAACTGGTTCTGAATCAGGCGCAGGTTGTCCCAGAGCGGTTCGATCCAGGGGTTCATCTTGCTCTTGGCGTCGCCGGGCAGGAAGCCGATATCCTTGTTGCCGAGCGCCACCACGGGCCGGCTCAGGTAAATCTGCTTGAACTCCTTGCGCTGTTCCAGGGCGCCGGCCAGGGCCAGGAGCGTCTTGCCTGTGCCGGCCATCCCCTGAATCGTCACCAGGCGCACGGCCGGGTTCAGCAGCGCGTGCAGGGCAAAGGTCTGTTCGGCGTTGCGGGGTTTGATGCCCGTGGCGCCGATCTTTTCGAGGCGTTCGAGCTGGTTCGTTTCCTTGCGGTAGAACGCCAGGCACGAGAGTTTGCCCTGCCGCAGCACATAATAGTGGTTACCCTGCGGCACCTTGCGGCCGAGCAGCGCGGGGGCGTCCACGATGCCTTCGGCGAGCAGCGTGCCGAGCGGGCCGACGGGCACATCCTCGAGCCGGTCGGAGCCGGGCGGCAGCGAGCCGGGGTTTTCCACTTTGCCGGTTTCGTAGTCTTCGGCGGGCAGGTTCAGCGCGCGGGCCTTGATGCGGAGGTTGATGTCCTTGGAAACCAGCACCACGCGGTCCTTCGGATTTTCACGCTGCACCTGGAGGGCGCAGTTCAGGATCTGGTGATCGTTCTTGACGGTGCCGAACACCACGTTGGCATCCGGGAAGCCGGGCGCCGTCAGGCCATCGGGCATCACCACTTTGATTCGGCTCTTGCGGGGCTTGCCGCCGGCATCGGTCAGCGGCAGCCAGTCGGTGAGCGAACGCCCGCCGGAGAGCGTGTCCAGAAACCGGATGAACTGCCGGGCCTCGAACTGAAGCACGTCGTTGCCCTTCTTGAAGGTGTCCAGCTCTTCCAGTACCGTGATGGGCAGCGCCACATCGTTATCCTGAAAATGATGAACCGCCGAGTGGTCGTGCAGCAACACGCTGGTATCGAGGACGAAAATCTTGCGGAGCTTGCGGGTGGGCATTGTTCGTTGTTCGTTTTTAGTTGTTCGTTGATGGTTGTTCGTTGTTGGTTGTTCGTTGTTGAATCCAGCAACGATCAACGAGCAACGAACAACCAGAAAACTCACTTCCCCCGCATTTTCACGGCCGGTGAGTTGCGCACCAGCAGGGCGTACTGGAAGTAGTCAGTGGTGGCGGCGTTGGGCTGCGTGGGCAGCATCGACTGGCCGAAGAGCGGTGCGCGGGCTTCCGTCAGGCGGCCCGAGCGGCGGTAGGGCGAATCCGGGGCGTCGAGCCGGAAAAGCGTGACGGTATTCGGGGCCGTGGCCTCGCGCAGGTCGCGGACGCCGGCAGCGAACACCAGCGGCCCGTCCTGGCTCATCGGAAATAGCCGGTAAGGCACCTTCGGGTCGCGCAGCCACGCGGGCGCCGCGCCGGCCGGAATCATCATCTCCGAATCGAGCAGAAACGTGACCAACGACACCACGCCGTCCGCGCACGGCAGGGCCGACTGTTTCACCAGCCCGGCCATTACCCGACTGCCGTTAATCAGGCCCTGCGCCACGTGGCCCACCCCCCAGAGGCCGTAGAGCTTGTCGGTTGGCTCAATCTGGTGGGTGGCGTAGGCAGCGGCCAGGTTGAGGAGCATTGCGGAATCGCGCCGGACGCGCGGCGCCTCCAGGTAGCCTAAATCCTGCAACAGGCGCGGCAGCGGGGCCGTGGGCAGGTTCGGCGCCGACAAGTGAATCGGCAGCCGCTGGGCCACCCGGCGGGCTAGTGGTGCCAGCGTGGCGGCGGGCGCGTCGTCGCCCTGGGCCAGCAGCCGTTGCAGCGAGTCGAGGCCCGGCGTGGCTTGCAGTTCGGCGGGCATCGTGGCCACCAGTTCCGTGACCAAACGCCCGGTCAGAGCCACGTCCTGGGTGCGATCGATGCCCACGAACCGGATGCGCCGGTCGGGCGGCAGCGAATCGTTCAGCGCCCGGATGGCGCGCACCTTATCGTAAAATTCCTGATTGCCCCATTGGGCGGTGCCGGCCCAATACGCGAAGACGGCCTGGAGGGGCGCTTCGTCGCCGGTGGTCAGGTACTGATTGAAATAATAGGCCTGCGCGGGGTCGATTTCGGCCACGTAATGCCGCACCCCGGCGCGGGCGTTGAGGTGGCGAAGCAGCGCCAGATCGATTGCCTGCGGCACCGCGCACCCGTGGGCCTCGCCGAGCAGAAAAAGGCGGTTACGGTAAAATGCCGAATCGAACAGGCCGAAGCGCAGCGCGGCGGGCGAAGCGGCGGTTTCCTGATGCGTCCGGAGGTAGGTCACGTGGTCGGTATCGACGCCACCGCGCGCCCAAAGCGCGTAACCGCCGTAGAACAGGCCCAGCGTCAGGAGCAGCAGGAGAGGAACGCCCAGGAAAACCCAGGCCAGGACGCGTAAAAAACGGCGCATCAGGAAGCAGAAAGAAACGACGGAGGCAGAACGGGGGCAAACTTACGGGCCAGTGTCGTCGCCAGCCCACGCGTGGGTAAGGGACGGAATACGGGAGGGCGGAAGAAAAAAATCTCCGCTCTTGTCGTAACATTGTAGCCGCAACGGCCGTTACGGTGGCCAGAGTAGTTAGAAAGACAGAAAAAGGGGCAAAGCCCTCTCCGCTTAGATCGGGGAGGGCTTTGTCCCGTTTAGGTAGGTACCTTTCGGGCCGAATCACTTTCATTCACCCTAATCTGCCCACTACAATGGCCAAAGGAAAGAGCGTCCAGAAGGAAAAAAAGAAGGAGCCGGTGAAATCGGCCAAGGAAAAAAAAGCCGAAAAAATCGAGAAGAAGGCGATCAAGAACCGCAGCAGCGAGTAGTCGTTGCCGGTGCCAAGACGCCCAACGCCCCCGGTACAGGTCTTGCTGCGCCGGGGGCGTTGGCGTGCGTAGGGGGCTGGTCATCGGGCGGGCATTCGCCAGGGCGCGCGGTTCAACCCAGGCGCGTCCAGAACGGGGTGCCTTCGCGGTCGTGGCGGAGCAAAAAACCATCAATGGTGAGGCCCCGCAAAAGCTGCCGGGTGCGGCGGGCGCTGAAGTTGAGTGCGTGGGCCAGTTGGGCTTCCGTCAGGCGCGGGGCGCGCTGACCGGGCGCGGTGGCCGGTAGCAGCGCGAGGGCGGCGGCTTCGGCGCGGCTCAGGGGGCGGGGCGGGAGGCGCTCGGCGGGCGCGTCGTCGTGGCGCAGCACTTTTTCCATCACCCCGGAGGCCTGTACCGATTCGGCGCCCGCCCGGACGTACACCCGCTCTTCGCCATTCGGTTGCCGCGCGCGGTGCGGTTTTCGGGCACTCTCGGCCACGTCGGCGCGCAGCACCACGGCTTCGGCGCCCGTGTCGGGCAGCGTGGTTTCGACCTCCGTAATCGTCAGTTGGATAGGCGGCGCTACCAGCGCGGCTGCCTGGTTCAGGGCAAAGCGTTCTTCCTCCACGTCGCGCACGCCGCTGAGGTGGCCGTTGTCCAACACCCCGATCAGCACTGTGCCGCCGCGCGTGTTGGCAAACGCGGCCAGCGTCCGGGCGAGCTTGTGCGGGTGGGTGAGCGTCTTTTTGAATTCCAGCCGTTCGCCTTCGCCCTGAGCGATAAGCGCGGGCAGGATTTTGGGGGCCATCATCGGCAAAAGCGACGAAAAAAGCCAGCCCCCGGCTTCCCGAGGACTGGCTTCATCAAAAGGACCGGCAAAAGCGGCATTTGCCAACTAAAAACCAGCCGATTAAAACGGCAGGTCGTTATCGGCCGCGTCGGGCACGGCCGTTGGGGCGTTCTGCTTCTGGAAACCGGCGTTGGTGTTGGCTGCCGGGCGCTGCTGCGGTGCCGAAGCCGGCTGCTGCTGCCCGTAGTTACCGCCGCCGCCAGCCGGAGCGCCGCCGCCCGCGGCCGCGATTTTCCAGGCTTCGAGGTTCGTGAAGTATAGCATCTGGCCGTTCTTGTCGTAGCCCCGGCCGCGGAGGTCGAAGGTCACGGTAAGGTCGGTGCCGACGGCGAAATTGTTGAGCAGGTCGCTTTTGTCCTGCGTCAGTTGAAATTTTACCTGCTGCGGATACTGGCCGTCCTGAATTTCCAGCACGAACTCGCGCTTGCGGAATTTCTCGCTGACCTGTTGGGTGCCCATATCGACGATAAGGGTGCCGGTGGCTTCGTAAGCCATAATACTACTTAGAAAAGTGGGGGGTTAAACAACTACCCAAAACTACGAAACGCGGGGCGTTCGGGCAAGGGCCGCGTACTAAACCCGCTGGCAAAAGCGGTCGTTCCGTGCGGCAGAAGGGTTTTGGACGGCCGGCGGCAAGCAAAAAAGCCGGGCCGCTGCTACCTTCACCACCTCGACTCATAATCCCTTTTTCGGATGTTTTCCCTTGCCCTGCACGGCGGCGCCGGCACCATTGCGCGCACCGCGCTCACGCCCCAACTGGAAGCGGCTTACCGGGCCGCCCTGACCGACGCGCTGGCCGTCGGCACGGCCGTACTGGGCGGCGGCGGCGCCGCCCTGGACGCCGTGATGGCCACCGTCAGCCACCTCGAAGACTGCCCGCTGTTCAACGCGGGGCGCGGGGCAGTTTTCACCCACGACGGCACCCACGAGTTGGACGCCGCCCTGATGACCGGCGCCGACCGCCGGGCCGGGGCCGTGGCGGGCGTCACGGGCGTCCGCAACCCCATTCAGCTCGCCCGGCTGGTGATGGAACGCTCCGAACACGTGCTCTTGGCCGGGGTGGGCGCCGAAGCCTTCGCCCGCGCGCAGGGCGCCGCGTTTGCCGGGCCGGATTACTTCCACGTCGCGCTACGGCATCAGCAGTGGCTCGAAGCCAAAGCCGCCGGGCGGGTGCAGCTCGACCACGGGTCCGGCAGCCTGCCGGCGAGTTTGCCGGCGAGTTTGCCCGATCCGGCGCGTAAGATGGGCACCGTGGGTGCCGTCGCGCGCGACCAGTACGGCCATCTCGCCGCGGCCACGTCCACCGGCGGAATGACCAATAAGCGGTGGGGGCGGGTGGGCGATACCCCGCTCATCGGCGCTGGCACCTGGGCCGACGATGCCACCTGCGCCGTTTCCTGCACGGGCCACGGCGAGTTCTTCATCCGCTACGCCGTGGCCTATGACATCGCCTGCCTGATGGAATACCGGGGCCTGAGTCTGGCCGAAGCCTGCCGCGTGGTGGTGCACGACAAGCTGGTCCCCGTCGGCGGCGAAGGCGGGCTGATTGCCGTGGATGCCCTGGGCAACGTGGCCCTGCCCTTCAATTCGGAAGGAATGTATCGCGCCTGGCGCACGGCAGCAGGGGAAGAGGGGGTAGCGATTTATTAGGAGGTTTTAGGTTTTAGGGTCTCGTCCTAAACCCTTTTATCCCCAAATCCTAAACCCTATATCCCCTACCCCAACGGTGCCGGGTGGCTCGCACTCGCGTAGAACTGCCGCCGCCGCAAATCATACACGTTGCCTTTGGCTAGCACGTGCACCACCAGGTGTTCGATGGAGAGCATCTCGCCCTTACGCGCCTCGAAGGCGTTGGAGTGGCCGATTTCGCGGCCATCCACGATCACCACCAGGTTCGAGCCGATGGTTTCGATCTGCGAGCCACCCGTGATCAGCACGCCGGTGTCTTCGCCGAGGCCGATGCCCAGGTGGTGCGGGTGCGCGGCCACGGCTTCCATCAGGCGGGCAAACCGGCCGCGCTTGACGAAGTGCGAGTCGATGATCAGCGGCTCGATCAATCCCAGGCCGGGGGCGATCTTGACGGCGCCCTTCTTCAGCGCGTCGAATGGGTTGCCGCCCGCAATCATCACCCGGCTCATCGCCATTGCCCCGGCTGAGGTGCCCGCGATCACGAAGTTTTCTTCCTGGTGGTAGCGCTCGCTCATCAGGGCCAGAAAGTCGGAGCCGCTGAAGACTTCCGTCAGCCGGCTTTGGTCGCCGCCGCTCATCATCACGCCGTCGCAGGCGCGGAGGCGGTCGATGAATTCCGGCCGGTGGGCGTCGGCGGGCGTCCGGATCGACATCACGCCCAGGTTCTGCACCCCCAGCCGCGAGAAGGCGTCCTCGTACATCGCGCCGACTTCCTCTGGAATCATCGACGCCGTCGTGATCACTTCCACGCGCGGGTTGGCCTTGCGGGTTTCGAGCAGCGAGCGTTTCAGGATGCCCAGCTCGAAGAAGTCGAGCGTGTACCGCTTGCGGGTTCTGGGGTTGGGCGAGGTGCCTTTGTCTTCGTTACCGCCAACGGCAATCAGTTTTCCTTTCGGAGCGAGCATATGAAACCAGAAACAGGCAAAGGCGGGCAGCAGCCCGGCTGTGTGGACAGGTAAAAAGGGGACAACGGGCGCGCAAAGCTCCGGGTTGGCGGCGGATAATGCCGCCTCATCCCGCGCGATTGGGCGCGGGTGGGGGCAGGGCCAGAGCCCGATGCGGGGAGTTGTTACTGCTGCCCGACCAGCTCATCAAACGTCGCCGTCGCCACGGCGTGGTAGTTGGGCCGGGCCAGCCGGTAGATACGCCGCGCCTCGGCGGTGCCTTCGGGGGTGTGTAGCAGTTCCTTATAAAGCGGCACCAGAAACTTGCGGCGGCCCACGCGGATCAGGAATTTTTCCATCGCTCCGGCGGCGGGGGCGTACTGGGCGGCAATGGTGCGCTCGAACCACGCGGCCAGTATTTCGGCGTTGCCGGATTCGGTGAGGTGGTGCGCGGCATCCAGCTCGGCGAGGCGCCCGGAAGGCAGGGTAGCTGGCAGGTGGCGCACGAAATGCACCCACTCGTGCGAACTCCAGGCGCTGGTTTCCAGGGCGGTGGCCGAACGCTCGTCCGCCAGCCATTGGCGCAGCTGCTGATCGACGGCCTGAAAGCGGGCCGATTCGATGGTCGGCGCGCTGGCCGGCAGGCCGGGCTGATAGACCCAGGCGTCGAACCCGACGCGCGCTTCCAGCTCCGGGAATTCGGCGCCCAGCCCGGCCCGGACGTAGGCCAGAAACGTCTCGGTGTCCATCGACTGAAACGCGAAGCGGTCGAAGTATTCGCGGATGAACCGGTCCATCCGGGGGCGCCCGATCACGGCTTCCACGGCCAGCAGCAGCAGTTCGCCCTTTTCGTAGGCGATTTCGGTCACGCCGTCGTCGGGGTCGCGCCCGGCCAGGTCGAGCTTGAGGCGGGTATCGTCGGCGGGCAGCGCGGCCAGGGTGTGGTGCAGTCCGTCGGTGCCGAGTTTTTGGAGCATTTCGGCGTAGGCCGGGCCGTAGAGGCGTTCCATAATCCGGCGCTCGAAATAGACGGTGAAGCCCTCGTTGAGCCAGAAGTCGTTCCAGGTGGCGTTGGTCACCAGGTTGCCGGACCAGGAGTGGGCCAGTTCGTGGGCCACGAGGCTCGTCAGCGAGCGGTCGCCGGTCACGATGGTGGGCGTCACGAAAGTCAGGCGCGGATTTTCCATGCCGCCGAACGGGAACGAGGGCGGCAGCAGGAGCAGGTCGTAGCGGTCCCAGCGGTAGGGGCCGTAGAGCTCCTCGGCCGTCGTCACCATCTTTTCCAGGTCTACGAACTCCCGCACGGCGGCTTCCAGCGACGCCGGCTCGGCGTACACGCCCGTGCGCGGGCCGGTGGCGCGGAAGGCGAAGTCGCCCACGGCCAGGGCCAGCAGGTAGGCCGGAATCGGCTGCGTCATCCGGAACGTGTACACGCCATCGGCGCGGCGCTCGGTGGGGTTGGTGGCGCTCATCACGGCCAACAGATGGGTGGGCACCTCCACGCGGGCGTCGTAGGTGAAGCGCAGGCCCGGCGAGTCCTGAATCGGCACCCAGGTGCGCGCCAGAATCGCCTGCGACTGCGTGAAGAGGAACGGCTGCCGCCGGCCGGCGGTCTGTTCGGGCTGGAGCCACTGCACGGCGTCGGCGCCGTCCGGGGTGGTGGCGTAGCGCACGATCACGCGGCGGGTGTCGGGCTTGATTTGCACGGTCAGCGCCTGCCCCAGAAACGGCACGGCGTCGGCTAGGGCCCAGGCCGTGGCCTGGCCGGGTGCGTCGAGGCTCACGTCCTCGATCAGCAGGCCGCGCGTGTCGAGCACCAGTTCGGTGGCGCCGGGCGCGGTGGTCAGTTCGAGGGTGGCCGTGCCGCGCAGTTGGCGGCGGTCGAAATCGACGGCCAGGTGCAGGCTCAGGTGGCGCACGATGGCCTCCGTGGGCCGGGCGAAGGAATGCGGGTCAGGAATGGGGGCGTGGGGCATGGGCGGAATCAGGGGGCGAAAGCGGGCGCCAAAGGTAGGGGCGAGGTTAGAGGTGCGAGGTGCGAAGTGCAAAGTGCGAGGTTCGAGGGGTGTTGGTTTCCGCCGCCGCGTGGTGCGGTATGATGGGCAAGGCCAGGTGGCGATTGAACCGGCCGCGCCGGCCGTTGGTCGAAAGGCGCCTGCTGCCGTCGGACGGGCGGCCCAGCGTTGTCGCCCCTCCGGTCTTATACACCGCCGGTCCGTGGTTCTAAATACAGCATTCTATAATCAATTTCTGAACC